>NZ_JAGPVV010000319.1 GCF_018066915.1 Roseovarius sp. | reverse complement strand
TCTGGCCTATGACGGCGCGATGACCCAGCCAGAGCCTTTTGAAATCTTCCTTGCCGCCGCACCGGGGCATGAAACCGCCCTCGCCGAAGAGGCGGTGCAGAATGGATTTGGCCCTGTCACGATCTTGCCCGGCGGGGTCAGCTTCATGGGCCTCTGGCCCGACGTCTGGCGCGCCAATCTCGTGTTGCGCGGGGCAGGGCGGGTGCTGGCGCGGATCGGGGCGTTTCGCGCGATGCACCTTGCCCAGTTGGACAAGCGGGCGCGCAAATTCGACTGGGCCGCACATTTGCGCCCGGATGTGCCGCTGCGGGTCGAAGTCACCTGCCGCAAGTCCAAGATCTATCACGCCGGGGCCGCGACGGAGCGGATCGTCAAGGCCTTGACCGAAACTCTGGGCGTGTCCGTCACAGAGGAGGCCCCTTTGCGCCTGATGGCGCGGATCGAGGACGATCTTGTCACCTTCAGCCTTGATACCTCGGGAGAGCCCTTGCATCGGCGTGGGTATAAAGAGGCGGTGGGCAAGGCCCCCCTGCGCGAGACGCTCGCGGCGCTCTTTCTGCGGCAATGCGGGTATGACGGGCACGAGCCGGTGCTCGATCCGATGTGCGGCTCCGGCACCTTTCCCATCGAGGCGGCAGAGATTGCGGCGGGGCTGATGCCCGGCCGCACGCGGTCCTTCGCGTTCGAGGATATGGCAGCCTTTGATCCTGCCGCTTGGGCGGCACTCAGAAGGGGCGGGGAACCACGCGCCACGACCCTGCGGTTCATGGGGTTTGACCGTGACGCGGGCGCTGTGCGCATGGCGTCCGAGAATGCGGACCGCGCCGGAGTGGCGGGGATCACGCAGTTTGCCTGCCAACCGCTCTCGGCTCTGACGCGCCCCGAGGGGCCGCCGGGGCTGGTGATGGTCAATCCGCCCTATGGCGCGCGGATCGGCAATCGCAAGCTCCTCTTCGGTCTTTATGCCAGCTTGGGCGAGGTGCTGCGCCGCGAGATGACCGGCTGGCGCGTGGGCATTGTCACCAGTGACGCAGGGCTGGCCAAAACCACCGGGCTGCCGTTCTTGCCACCGGGGCCGCCGGTGGCGCATGGTGGGCTCAAGGTGACGCTCTGGCGCACCGATCCGCTCTAGGGAGGTTGCCACATGCGCGCGCTGGTTCTGATCCTTGTCATGGTCACAGGCGGGGCGGCTCTGGCGCAGCAAGCCGCCGATACCGTCGCACCCGAGGGGGCAGGGGCCGGGGTCTTGCAGGTGCCAGCACGCCTTGCGGCGGCACAGGCGGCCAAGGACGCAGGCCAGCCGGTCGAGGCGCAAACCTGGATGATCGCCGCCGCCCATCCGCTTGCCGTCGAAGCGGGCGCGCGAGTGCTGCGCGAGGGCGGCACAGCAGCGGATGCGATGATCGCCACACAACTTGTGCTGGGACTGGTGGAGCCGCAAAGTTCGGGTCTGGGCGGCGGTGCCTTTCTTGTGTGGCACGATGGCGCAAGCGGCAAGATCACCACGCTTGACGGACGTGAAACCGCGCCTCAGGCGGCAAGCCCCACACTCTTTCAGGATGCAAACGGTCAGCCGCTTGCCTTCTTTGATGCGGTGGTGGGGGGGCGTTCGGTCGGCACGCCCGGCACCCCGGCGCTTCTGGCCGAGGCGCATGCCCGCTGGGGCCGCGCCGATTGGGCCGGGCTTTTTTCCGAGGCAATCGGGCTGGCCGAGACCGGCTTTCCCGTCAGCCCGCGCCTTGCAGGGCTGATTGCCGAAGATGCCGAACGCCTAAGGCTCTTCCAGGACACACGCGACTATTTCATGCCCGGCGGCACGCCGCTCACACCGGGTCAGACCCTGCGCAACCCGGACTATGCCGACACCCTGCGCCGTCTTGCCGCCGAGGGCGTGGCGGCGTTTTACGCGGGCGAGATCGCGCTTGATATTGCCGAGCGGGTGCAGCGGTCGGGGGCAAATCCGGGCGTGCTCAGCCCTCTCGACCTTGCCATCTACCGGGTCAAGGAACGGCCTGCGCTCTGCACGCCCTATCGCGGCTATGAGGTCTGCGGCATGGGGCCGCCGTCGTCGGGGGCAAGCACGGTGGGGCAGATCCTTGGCCTTCTTGAGCCCTATGACCTGTCTTCTCTCGGGCCTTCGAGCCCCGAGGCTTGGCGCCTCATCGGCGATGCCAGCCGCCTCGCCTTCGCCGACCGGGGGCGTTATCTGGCTGATAGCGATTTCGTGCCGGTGCCGCTCAAGGGTCTCTTGGCACCCGACTACCTCAAGACCCGCGCCGAGCTTTTGCGCGGCGACGATGCCCTGCCGGAGGTCACACCGGGCCAACCCGAGTTCGACCACGCCTCTCTCTGGGCGGATGATCAGTCGCTGGAACTACCCTCGACCTCGCATATCTCGATTGTCGATGGCTATGGCAACGCCCTGTCGATGACGACGACGATTGAAAACGGGTTCGGGTCGCGCCTGATGGTGCGGGGCTTTCTGCTCAACAACGAGCTGACCGATTTCTCCTTTGCCACCCACGAGGATGGCCGGCCCATCGCCAATGCGCTGGCCCCCGGAAAACGGCCGCGCTCTTCCATGGCCCCCACGATCCTGCGCCGGGGTGGCGCGCCGGTTCTTGTGCTGGGCAGTCCGGGGGGGAGCAGCATCATCGGCTATGTCGCCAAGACCATCATCGCCTGGGTGGATTGGGGCCTTGATGTGCAAGAGGCGGTCAGCCTGCCGCATCTCGTCAATCGCTTTGGCCCCTATGATCTCGAACCAGAGGCCGCCGCTCTGGCAGCCCCGCTCGCGGAGATGGGATTCGAGGTCCGCGAGACTGCGCTCACCTCTGGCCTGCATGTTATCTCATTGGGCGCAACGCTTATGGGCGGAGCCGATCCTCGCCGCGAAGGGCTCGCCTATGGCGAGTGACGGATTTTGAGTATTTGAGCCAAAAAGAAACCAGACCGCTTTCATCTGGCCTGAAATACCTCAGGGGGTCCGGGGGGCAGCGCCCCCGCCACTTCAGCCTTCGGCCAGATCGCGCAATATGGGGCAATCGGGCCGCGCGTCCCCGGCACATTCCCGCACCAGATGCCGCAACGTGGCTTGCATCGACTGCAACTGCGCGATCTTTTCCTCGATCTGCGTCAGATGCTCTTGGGCCAGGTGTTTGACATCGCTGCTGGCGCGGTCCTGATCCTCGTAGAGCGCCATCAGCTTGCGGCAATCCTCGATGGAAAACCCAAGCGCACGGGCACGCCCCAGAAAGGCCAGCTTGTGACTGTCGCTCTGTCGAAAGACACGGTAGCCATTGGTATCGCGTAGGGGTCGGATAAGGCCGATCTCCTCATAATACCGGATCGTCTTGGGGGGCAGGCCGGTTTCGCGGGCCACGTCCGAGATATTCATGCCGCACCTCCCATCACCGGGCGCATCCGCCTGAGGCGGAGCGCGTTGGAGAGCACAAAGACCGACGAGAGCGCCATGGCCCCCGCCGCCAGCATCGGCGACAAGAGAAGCCCCGTGGCCGGATAGAGCACCCCCGCCGCCACCGGAATGAGTGCGGCGTTATAGGCAAAGGCCCAAAAGAGGTTCTGCCGGATGTTGCGCAAGGTGCGATGCGACAGCGCCTGCGCCTCGACCACGCCGGTCAGGTCGCCCGACATCAGCACCACATCCGCCGCCTCGATGGCCACATCCGTGCCGGTACCCACGGCAATCCCCACATCGGCCTGCGCCAATGCGGGCGCGTCGTTGATCCCGTCCCCGACAAAGGCCAGCGTGCCAAAGCGCTCTTGCAGGGCGCGCACCGCCGCCACCTTGCCCTCGGGCAGAACCTCTGCCTCGACATGGTCGATACCAAGGTCGCGCGCGATGGCGCGCGCGGTGGCCGCACTGTCGCCGGTGATCATCGCGGTCTTGATCCCCTTGGCATGGAGGGCAGCGATCACCGCAGCACTGGTCGGTTTGACCTGATCGGCAATGCCCAGCACCGCCACCAGACGCCCGTCGATTGCGATGTGAACGGCGGTCTGTCCCGCCTCGGCAAGGGCTTCGGTCTCTGTGGCCAAGCTGTCGGTCTCAATGCCCTCGCGCGTCATGAGACGCGCCGCGCCGATCAGGAGACGATGGCCTTCGACCTCGGCCCTCAGCCCATGACCGGCGATGGCGCGAACGGCGCTCGCCCTTGGCACTTCGAGACCCCGCCGCGCCGCTTCGGCCTCGACCGCGCGGGCAATGGGATGCTCAGAGCGCGCCTGCGCCGCCGCCGCCAGCCGCAGCACGGTGTCCGCATCCTGCTCCGCCGCCACGGCAATCCGCGTCACCTCGGGTTTGCCGCGCGTGAGCGTGCCGGTCTTGTCAAAGGCGATGGCGCACACCTCATCCAGCCGCTGCAACGCCTCGCCCTTGCGAAAGAGCACGCCCAGTTCCGCCGCCCGCCCGGTGCCCACCATGATCGAGGTCGGCGTCGCCAACCCCATCGCGCAAGGGCAGGCGATGATCAGAACCGAAACACCCGCGACCAGCGCATGCGTCAGAACCGGCGCCGGACCCAGCAGCAGCCAAACCGCCACCGTCAAGAGGGCAATCGCGATCACCACCGGCACAAAGATCCGCACCACCCGATCCGCCAGCGCCTGCACCGGCAGCTTGGCCCCCTGTGCGGTCTCGACCATCGCCACGATGCGCGCCAGCACCGTATCCTGCCCCACTGCCGTCGCGCGAAAACTGAGCGCGCCCGCGCCATTGACTGTGCCGCCGACGATACTGTCGCCGGGCCCCTTGGCCACGGGCAGCGCCTCGCCGGTGATCATGGATTCGTCGATATAGGACTGTCCCTCTGTCACCTCACCATCAATCGCAACCCGCTCGCCGGGGCGCAGGTGGAGCAGATCACCAAGCGCCACCTCTTCGATGGGCAGATCGCTGATCTTGCCCTTGCGCTCGACCCTTGCGGTTTTGGGCTGTAACCCGATCAGCCGCTGGATCGCCGCACCTGTCCGGCCCTTGGCCCGCGCCTCGAGCCAGCGGCCTGTCAGGATCAGGGTCACAATCACCGCCGCCGCCTCGAAGTAGACCGCGCGCGTGCCCTCGGGCAAAAGGGCAGGGGCAAAGAGCGCCACAGTGGAATAGGCCCAGGCCGCACTTGCGCCCAAGGCCACAAGGCTGTTCATGTCGGGCGCGCCTTTGAGCAGCGCAGGAACCCCCAGCCGGTAAAACTGCCGCCCCGGCCAGAGCAGGACAAGCGTGGTCAGCCCGAATTGCACCGACCAGGACAGACCCATACCAAGCGTCGCCATGATCAGATCATGCAGCGCCGGGATCATGTGGCCCCCCATTTCCAGAACAAAGACCGGAAGTGTGAGCAAACCCGCAATCCACACCTGACGACGGGCCTGGGTGATTTCTTCTGCGCGCCGCGCGGTCGGGTCCTCGCCCCCCGGAGTGCGCAGACGCGCCGGATAGCCCGCCTCGGTCAGGGCGCGGGCCAGGGCGCGCGCATCGGTGCTGCCGGGCAGATAGCGCACATGGGCGGTTTCCGTGGCAAGATTGACCTGCGCCTCAAGAACGGCGGGCAGGGCCATGAGCGCGCGCTCGGCGCGACCCACGCAAGAGGCGCAGGTCATTCCGCTGACAGCAAGCGTCACGCTGTCCTCGCGGGCCGGATAATTGGCCGCCCGCAGCGCTGCTACGATCTCGGTGGCCTCTGCCCCATTCAGGCCCATCTGTGCCGTGCCATTGGCAAAATTGACCGAGACATGGTTGACCCCGGCAACCCCGCCAAGCGCCCGCTCGGCCCTCCCGGCACAGCCCGCGCAGCTTAGCCCCTGCACTTCGATTCTCATGTTGCTCGGCTCTGCCATGACGATTCCTCTTGTGATTTGAGGGGTAGATAGGGATTCCAGTCACTGTAAGGTCAAGGGCTCAGGCCCGAATTGCTGGAAAACAGAGCGATTTGCAGGGAAAACAGGCGGTGCGAAGAAAAATTCATTTTTCTGTAAAAAAGCTCTTGCGACTCTTCGGGGCTAACCGTAAATACCCCTTCACCGGCGCTGCTGAGGCGGTTGTTGGGACGCGGGACGGACTGGGGCGGATGCCTTGGGAGGTTTAGCGGAGAAAATATCTGAGGTAGGATTGGCGGGTTGCGCTAGGTAGTTTAGCGCTCTCGGTGATTTTGTCTCGACGCTCTTTGAAAATTTGATGACTGAAGAGATATGTGGGCGGTTTGGTTCATTTCGATGGATCAACGTCTGTATATCAACGCTACTAGAGAGAGATCTCGATGATGTAGTGTCAGCTTCACTGTCTTGTATGGACTTCGGTTTCTTTGGAAACTGATGTGCATCAGACAGATGACTTTCAATGCGGTCGTTTCCTTAGCCGGGTCGACCATGCTGCTGATCGATTGTGTGTGGATTTATTTGCACTCAAGTAGCGCAGCGGTAGTGCATTGAAGATGTGCAGAGGTTCGAACGTCAAGGATACGCGGAAACGCGTTTCAACTTGAGAGTTTGATCCTGGCTCAGAACGAACGCTGGCGGCAGGCCTAACACATGCAAGTCGAGCGAACCTTCGGGTTAGCGGCGGACGGGTGAGTAACGCGTGGGAACGTACCCTCTTCTGCGGGATAGCCACTGGAAACGGTGAGTAATACCGCATACGCCCTTCGGGGGAAAGATTTATCGGAGGAGGATCGGCCCGCGTTGGATTAGGTAGTTGGTGGGGTAATGGCCTACCAAGCCTACGATCCATAGCTGGTTTTAGAGGATGATCAGCCACACTGGGACTGAGACACGGCCCAGACTCCTACGGGAGGCAGCAGTGGGGAATCTTAGACAATGGGCGCAAGCCTGATCTAGCCATGCCGCGTGAGTGACGAAGGCCTTAGGGTCGTAAAGCTCTTTCGCCAGAGATGATAATGACAGTATCTGGTAAAGAAACCCCGGCTAACTCCGTGCCAGCAGCCGCGGTAATACGGAGGGGGTTAGCGTTGTTCGGAATTACTGGGCGTAAAGCGCACGTAGGCGGATTGGAAAGTTGGGGGTGAAATCCCAGGGCTCAACCCTGGAACGGCCTCCAAAACTCCCAGTCTGGAGTTCGAGAGAGGTGAGTGGAATTCCGAGTGTAGAGGTGAAATTCGTAGATATTCGGAGGAACACCAGTGGCGAAGGCGGCTCACTGGCTCGATACTGACGCTGAGGTGCGAAAGTGTGGGGAGCAAACAGGATTAGATACCCTGGTAGTCCACACCGTAAACGATGAATGCCAGTCGTCGGCAAGCATGCTTGTCGGTGACACACCTAACGGATTAAGCATTCCGCCTGGGGAGTACGGTCGCAAGATTAAAACTCAAAGGAATTGACGGGGGCCCGCACAAGCG
>NZ_JAGPVV010000141.1 GCF_018066915.1 Roseovarius sp. | reverse complement strand
TCAGGGGCATGTGTCGGCCTCGTATACGCGGGTGCCTGCGACATAGGTCGCGCAAACCTTACCCTGCAGGCGCGCGCCGTCAAAGGGGGTGTTCTTGGATTTTGACCGGAGCGCGAAACGGTCGAGAACAAAGGGCTTCATCGGATCGAAAATGACCAGATCGGCCGGCGCGCCGATGCTGAGCCGCCCCGAGGGCAATCCCAGCCGCTTAGCAGGGTTAAGCGACATGGCGCGAAAGAGCGCGGGCAGATCGAGCGCCTCGGCATGGTAAAGCCGGAGTGCCACGGGCAGCAGCGTTTCGAGCGCCACGGCGCCGCTCGCCGCCTCTTCAAACGGCAGGCGTTTGGATTCCTCGTCCTGCGGCGTGTGCATGGAGGAGATGATGTCGATCAGCCCCTCGCGCAGCGCCTCGATCACCGCTTGACGGTCATCCTCGGATCTGAGCGGCGGTTTGAGTTTGAAAAACGTGCGGTAATCCGAGACGTCGAGTTCGTTCAGGGTGAGGTGGTGGATCGAGGTGCCTGCGGTGATATCGAGCCCGTTCTTCTTGGCCCGCGCCAAGGCGGGCAGCGCGCGGGCGGTGGTGATCTGATCGGCGTGATAGCGCGCGCCGGTCATTTCCAGAAGCGCAATGTCACGGTCCAGCCCCATCCGCTCGGCCATGGGCGAGACAGCGGGCAGGCCGCGCAGCGAGGCGAATTTGCCGGAGGTTGCCGCCGCCCCGGCGCTCAGGCCGGGGTCTTGGGGGTGGCCGATGACGAGCGCGCCCAGACTGCGCGCATAGGTCAGCGCACGGCTGAGAACCTTGGTATCGCTGACCACGTGGTCGCAATCGGTAAACGCCACGGCACCCGCATCCATGAGAAAGCCGATTTCGGTCATCTCGCGGCCCTGCCGCCCCTTGGTCAGGGCGGCCATCACCAGCACCTTGACCGGCGAGGCCTCATTGGCGCGGCGGGCGACGAATTCCAGCACTTCGGGGCTGTCGATGGCGGGGGATGTGTCAGGGCGCGTGACCATGGTGGTGACACCGCCCGCCGCCGCCGCAAGGCCCGCAGAGCGATAGCTTTCCTTGTGCCGCTCGCCCGGTTCGCAGACCTTGACGCCGATATCGACGATACCGGGGGCAAGGCAATGGCCGCCACAGTCGACCACGGTCTCGGCCTGTGGTGCGTCCTCTGTGCCACGCGCAATGATCACGCCCTTGTCGATGAGGAGCCAGCCGGGGGCGTCCGTTCCTGCCTCGGGATCAATCAGGCGGGCATTGGTGAAAAGGGTTTGGGTCATACTGTTACTTTCCTTCGGCTCCGGCACGGCTCATCCCGCCACCCAGACCATGACCACGGTCAGCGCCGCGATCACCAGAAGGGCGGCCATGGCGATCTTGCCGGACATGCGGGGGTCTTTGGGTTCCTGCATTCTGTCCTCTTATAGTCCTGCAGCGGCACGGATGCGTGCCTCGGTGCCTGCGCGGTCGGCCTGATATTTGATGAGGTGCTTGTCGCCCGTGGCGGTGATCACCTGCACGGCGCTGCCCAAGCCCCGGACCGTTTTGATCTCGGACAGGCGCACCACGCGGGTTTGGGGACCAAGGAGCCGCCGGTCGGTCAGGTCCCACCGCGCCTTCAATTCATCCGAGGCGACATAAAAGCCCCGCACGGCAATAGCCGCGAGACCGCCCACTGCGCCGGTCCAGACATGCGGATTGCCAATCGCCCAGAGGATACCCATGCCAAGCGCCATGGCCCCGGCGGCAAGCCAAGCGTGGTCACGGCGATAGGCGCTGCTGTCGGGATGAAAGCTCTGGATCACGCGCTCGCCCGGATCGAGCGGCGTTGTCGGGGTCATGGAATGGATCAGCCCCTCGCTCACAGCTTGACCGCCAGACCGATGGCAATGGCCGCGCCGATGGCCATAAGCGCCAGCACGGCAAAGGCCATGAGCCGCAACCGACCCGCACCTTGCGGGCGGGCGTTGGCACGAGGGGTGAGCAGGCCGTCGGCCCCGCCCTTGGGCAGGGGGGCAAAGCGGACCGGGGCCACCTCTTCGGAAAAGCGCGCGACAAGGCGCAGGGGCGCATGTGGGCGCATTTCCTGCGCGCGCCCCTCAAAGGCGCGCGAGGGCAGGATCAGCACGCGGCCCTTCAGGCCATTGACCTGAGGCTGCATCGGCGCGAGTTCGGCTGCGGCGATGCCGTGCCCTTCGGCCAGATAATCAATGAGTGTCATGCCTTGCAGATCGGCCAGATCGAAAAGCTCGATGTGCTCGGTCTTGAGCGGCCCTGCGCCCAGCGCGGCAAGAATGGCCTCATCGGCATGGGGTTTGGCGCGGTCCTCGTCCACGGCAAAGAGGCGCACGACATGCGCCTCACCGGCCGGGATGCGCAGAACCGTGCTCATGCCGCCGCCCGGCGGGCGCGCAGGTTGCGCGCGAGCAGGTCCATCGCGGCCATGCGCACGGCGACGCCCATCTCGACCTGATCCTGAATGACCGAGCGGTTGATGTCATCGGCAATCTCGCCGTCAATCTCGACACCGCGATTCATCGGGCCGGGGTGCATGACGATGGCATCCGGCTTGGCATGGGCCAGCTTTTCGGCATCGAGCCCGTAGCGGTGGTAATATTCGCGCTCGGACGGGATAAATCCGCCGTCCATACGTTCCTTTTGCAGCCTAAGCATCATCACCACATCGGCCCCCTCCAGCCCGCGGCGCATGTCATCATAAACCTCGACCCCAAAGGCGTCGATGCCAGCGGGCATGAGCGTGGGCGGACCAATGAGGCGGACGCGGTTTTCCATGCGCCCGAGCAGGAGGATATTCGAGCGCGCGACGCGGCTATGCGCGATGTCGCCACAGATGGCCACGGTCAGCCGGTGCAGCCGCCCCTTGGCGCGGCGGATCGTCAGCGCATCCAAGAGCGCCTGTGTGGGATGCTCGTGCCGCCCGTCACCGGCATTGAGCACGGCGCAGCGCACCTTTTGCGCCAAGAGGTCCACCGCGCCGGAATGGGGATGGCGCACCACCAGCAAATCGGGGTGCATGGCGTTGAGGGTAAGGGCGGTGTCAATCAGGGTCTCGCCCTTTTTCAGGCTCGAGGCCTGCATTGCCATATTCATCACATCCGCGCCCAGACGCTTGCCTGCCAACTCAAAGCTGGCCTGTGTGCGGGTGGAATTCTCGAAGAACATGTTGATCTGCGTGAGCCCCGCCAGCGCATCGCCATGTTTGGTGGCGCTGCGGTTGAGGGTCACGTAATCCTCGGCCAGATCGAGGATCGCGGTGATATCCGCCGGGGACAGCGGCTCGATCCCCAGAAGATGCGCGTGTGGAAATGTCATGCCGCCCTCCGAGCCGGTTTCCAAAGCCTTGTAAGACCGGTGTCGCCACAGGGCAAGGCGGGGTTTGTGCGCAGGTGTTTGCCTTTCATCGTTCTGCAACTACTCAAATCCGCGCTTGGCCAAGGGCGCGCGATCATGGCTCTTTCGCCACGGCGCGGCACGGGATAGCGTCTGGCGCATGGAATCAACAATGCTCAGCCCTCAGGACGCCTTGGCCAGTCTGATCTGGCAGATCGAGCTTGGCGCGACCGAGACGATTGGCGATGCGCCAGTCAATCGCTATGAATTACCCGAGAAGACGGCCAAGCCTGTGGCGGTGCCCAAGGCTGCGGAGCGACCTGTCGCACATGCCGCGCCGCCTGCGACCGCCGATCCGGTGGCGGCGGCGCGGGCCGCGGCGGCGGCGGCGGTGGATCTGGAGGCGCTGCGCGCGGCCCTTGGGGCCTATCCGCATTGCGACCTGCGGCGCGGGGCGCGCAATCTGGTGTTCAGCGATGGCAATCCGGCGGCGCGGGTGATGATCATCGGCGAAGCGCCGGGCCGGGACGAGGATATGCAGGGCAAGCCCTTTGTGGGCCGGGCGGGGCAATTGCTCGACCGGATGCTGGCCGCGATTGGGCTGATGCGCGGGGCGAGTGCGCCGCAAGAGGCGGTCTATATCACCAATGTCCTGCCGTGGCGGCCCCCACAGAACCGCGACCCTGAACCTGCGGAAATCGCCATGATGCGCCCGTTTGTGGCGCGGCATGTGGCGTTGGTGAACCCGGCGGTGATCGTGCTGATGGGCAATATCAGTTGCGAGGCAGGTCTTGGCCGGCACGGCATCACGCGGTTGCGCGGACAATGGGCCGAGGCCTATGGCAAGCCTGCCTTGCCGATGTTTCACCCTGCCGATCTCTTGCGCACGCCTGCGGCCAAGCGCGAGGCCTGGGCGGATTTATTGGCGCTCAAGGC
>NZ_JAGPVV010000305.1 GCF_018066915.1 Roseovarius sp. | reverse complement strand
GCCCTTGCCACGCGGGGTGCGCAGGGCGTCGTAGATATAAGCTTCGGTCATTGTTGTTTTCCCTTTCGTTTATTTCGGTCATGCATCGCGATCGCATATAGAAAGAATGCTCGAATACTCCATCCGAGTAAGCCAAACATGCACGCGAAGATTGCCAGTCCTTTGAGTGGCTCGGAATCGGTCAATCCCAAGAGAAAAAGGGGAATAAACCATGCCAAAAGGATAAGAATCCTTCTGGGTGTGCTAAGAGCATGCCATTCAATCATTGATGCAGTTGAGTAGAGCGAAAAGGCGGTCACTACAAAGAACATTGCAAGCAAAAGCATTACTGCGACAAGCATGCAGATGGCGGCAAACTCGGAAAAAGGCCATATTACCAGACTGGCAATGATGTAGAGCCCAAGAGTGTGCTTGAGGTACTTCCATTCACCTATTTCGCCAAACATTGCGATCATAGTCATCACGCGCGGTCAGCGGGGCTGCCGGGCATCAGGTCATAGGGGTGTTTCCAGCCGGGCGTGGCGCTGATGTTGTTCAGCCACCGGTCAATATTGGGCCACTCCTTGCGGTCAAAGCCGAAGGGTTCGGGATAGTAGAGATACCCGCAGCAGGACAGATCGGCATTGGTGATCGCGTCACCCACGATCCAGTCGCGCCCAGCCAGATGAGTGTCGAGCGTGGTATAGGCGGCCTTGAGGCGACCTTGGGCAAAGGGGATCACCGCCTCCGGGCGCTTGTCCTCGGGCAGAAAGTTCATCAGGAACCGCGTCATGCCAGCCTGAGAGCTGAGCTTGTGATTGTCCCAGAACATCCAGCGCATCACCTCACGCGCCTCGTCCGGTGTGGTCCCGCCGAATTTGCCGGTCTTCTCGGTGATGTACATCTGCATGACGCCCGATTGCGCCAAGGTCACGTCGCCATCGACCAGAACCGGCACCTCGCCCATGACGTTGATCTCGCGAAACGCGGGCTGCCGGGTTTCACCGCCAAAGAAATCGACAAAGACCGGCTCCCAGTCGAGACCAGAGAGTTGCAGCGCGAGCGCCGCCTTGTAGGCATTGCCGCTTTCGCCAAAGCAGTAGAGTTTGATGGTCATTTGTGCCCTCCCGGCGTTCCACCCTTGGCGGGCGTTGGATGTGAGTATTTTGGGAACAGTGAAATTGCGGGCCGTGGTTCATCGGTCTGCAAATACTCCGCGGGGGTCCGGGGGTGTGAAACCCCCGGTTCCGAGCCTGCAATGCGAACCGCCACGCCGACCCTCACAGCGCCCTCGCAATCAGTTCTTTCATGATCTCGTTGGTGCCGCCATAGATGCGCTGCACGCGGGCATCGGCCCACATCTCGGCGATGTCATATTCCTGCATATAGCCATAGCCGCCATGCAGTTGCAGGCAATCATCCAGCACCTCGCCTTGGCTGTCGGTCAGCCAGTATTTCGCCATCGCAGCCTTTTCAACGCTGAGGTCGCCGCGCATGTGTTCCGTGATGCACGCATCGAGAAAGGCGCGGCAGACGGCGGTTTTGGTCTGGCACTCCGCCAGTTTGAAGCGGGTATTCTGGAACTGCAGGATCGGGCCGCCAAAGGCCTGACGTTCCTTACAATAGGTGATGGTGCGTTCTACCGCGCCCTCCATCGCGCCCTGCGCGCCGCAGGCGATGATCAGACGTTCTTGCGGCAGTTGCTGCATCATCTGGTAAAAGCCGCGCCCCTCTTCGCCGCCCAAGATGTTCTCGGGCGGAATTTCCACAGTGTCGAAGAAGAGCTCCGACGTATCGCCCGCGTGCATCCCGACCTTTTCGAGATTGCGACCGCGCGCAAAGCCCTGCGCGCCTTCGGTTTCCACAACCACCAACGAGATGCCCTTGGCCCCTTCCTTGGGATCGGTCTTGGCCGCGACGATGATCAACTCGGCGTGTTGGCCGTTGGTGATAAAGGTCTTTTGCCCCGAGAGGCGATAGGCGTTGCCGTCCCGAATGGCGCGGGTCTTGATGCCCTGCACATCCGACCCGGCGGCGGGCTCGGTCATGGCGAGCGCGCCGACCATCTCGCCCGACACCATCTTGGGCAGCCATTTCTGCTTTTGCGCCTCGGACCCATAGGCAAGGATGTAATGCGCGACGATGCCGGAATGGATG
Organism: Roseovarius sp.; assembly: GCF_018066915.1. Classification (GTDB taxonomy): domain Bacteria; phylum Pseudomonadota; class Alphaproteobacteria; order Rhodobacterales; family Rhodobacteraceae; genus Roseovarius. The sequence goes on along the minus strand of NZ_JAGPVV010000305.1, from coordinate 5,428 downwards.
GGATTGCCCCAGCTTGCCAGATTGGCGCGGCCCTGTTCCATGCAGATCACCGCCTCATGGCCGAAATCCCCGCCAGCCCCGCCATATTCCTCGGGGATGGACGGGCAGAGCAGGCCAAGGGCCCCCGCCTCAAGCCAGCAGTCGCGGTCCATGATCCCCGCCTTGCGCCAACGGGCGAAATGCGGCCGCCATTCATCGGTGATGAACTTGGCGGTCATTTCCGAGAGCATCTGATGCTCGTCTGTCATCCAGGTCATGACCGGGCCTCCCCTCCCTTTGCCGCCTTAGCGTTTGCGCGCCTCTAGCTCCGAATTGAAGAGCCTGAGGCGATGCGCAAAGGTTTCCTCGTTGATCACGCTGTCGAAATTCTCGAAGAGAAAGGACAGCGCCTCGCCCTCATCCAGCCCCGAGTCCTGCGCAAAGCGGCGCAGGCGGCGGTAGCCATCCTCGGTCATCGCCGCGTTGAAGCGGCGCGTGAGGCGAAAGCGTTTCGGCATCTGTCCTCCTCCCTAGCGGTCTCTCCTCAGAACGCTTCGGCCTCCAGGGCCATGACCGTATCGGCACCGCTCTCGATGCGGGCCAGATGCAAGGCCGTCGCAGGCAGGCGGCGCTTCATGTAGAATCGGCCAGTCGCCAGCTTGGTCTTGTAAAACGCCTCGTCCGACGTTCCCGCATCCAGCGCCGCATGCGCCGCCTTCGCCATCCGCGCCCACATCAGGCCAAGGCAGACATGGCCGAAAAGGTGCATGAAGTCATAGGAGCCAGCGAGCGCTGCGTTGGGGTTCTTCATCCCGTTCTGCATGAAGAACATGGCTGAGGCTTGCAAATCCTTGGACGCTGCCTTGAGCGGATCAAGGAAATCAGCCTTGAGCGCCTCATTGCCCTCGTTGTCCTTGAGGAAGGTTTTGACCAGTTCGAAGAAGGCCATGACGTGTTTGCCGCCGTCCTGCGCCAGCTTGCGCCCCACCAGATCAAGCGCCTGAACGCCGTTGGCTCCTTCGTAGATCATGGCAATGCGGGCGTCGCGGGTGAATTGCGACATACCCCATTCCTCGATATAGCCGTGGCCGCCATAGACCTGCTGCGCCAACACGGTCATGTCATAGCCTTCATCGGTGAGAAAGCCCTTGATGACGGGCGTCATCAGCGAAATCAGACCTTCGGCGGCGGCGTCATCACCACGATGCGAGCGGTCGATCAACTCCGCACCCCAGAGCATGAAGGCGCGCGCGCCCTCGATAAAGCTCTTTTGATCCATCAGCGAACGACGAATGTCGGGATGCACGATCAGCGGATCGGCGGGGCCGTTGGGGTTTGCGTCGCCGGTCACGGCGCGGCCCTGAAGCCGGTCCTTGGCGTAGGCGAGCGCGTTCTGATAGGCGACCTCGGCCTGTGCCAGACCCTGCATGCCCACACCGATCCGCGCCTCGTTCATCATGGTGAACATCGCCCGCATGCCCTTGTGCTCTTCGCCCAAGAGCCAGCCGGTTGCCCCGTCATAGTTCATCACGCAGGTGGAATTGCCGTGAATCCCCATCTTTTCTTCGATCTTGCCGCAGGTCACGCCGTTGCGGTCGCCGAGGCTTCCGTCATCTTTGACGATGAATTTCGGCACGATGAAGAGCGACACGCCCTTGATCCCCTCGGGGCCACCGGGGATCTTGGCCAGCACCAGATGGATGATGTTGTCGGCCATGTCATGCTCGCCCGACGAGATAAAGATCTTCTGCCCGGTGATCTTGTAGCTGCCATCGCCCTGCGGTTCGGCCTTGGTGCGCATGAGGCCCAGATCGGTGCCGCAATGCGGCTCGGTCAGGTTCATGGTGCCGGTCCACTCGCAATTGGCCATCCTCGGCAGATAGGTGGCCTTTTGATCGTCGGTGCCATGCACGAGGATCGCAGAAGCCGCGCCATGGGTCAGACCCTGATACATGGTAAAGGCCTGATTGGCGGCCGAGAACATCTCGCCCACGGCAGTGCCGAGGATATAGGGCATATATTGCCCGCCGAATTCCTCGGGCAGATCGAGGGCTGTCCAACCGCCTTCTTTCATCTGCTCAAAGGCCTCTTTGAAACCCTTGGGCGTGCGCACCACACCGTTTTCCAGAACGCAGCCTTCGGTATCGCCCACGGCGTTGAGCGGCATCAGCACCTCAGAGGCAATCTTGCCCGCTTCTTCCAGAACGGCCTTGGTAAAGTCTGGCTCAAGCTCGGCATAGCCGGGCGTGCTCTGTTCGGACACGTTCAGAACCTCATGCAGCACGAATTGCATGTCACGGGTGGGGGCGGTGTAGCTTGGCATATGTCTCTCTCCCTAAAACAGGTGCCGGACCGGATTACTCGGCGGCTTTTTGGCTGGTCTTGAGCGAGGCCAGCATACGCTCGCCCCATGTCATCTGTTCGCGCAGCTCAGAGATTGCGGCCTCCAACTCGTCGCGCTGTTTCTCCATCTCGGCCAGCCGCGTCCGCGCCACAGCATAGGCGCGGGCAATCTGGCTGTGTTGCTGATCTCCCTTGTCGTAGAGATCGAGCAACTGGCGCAGGTCCTCGAGGCTGAACCCGAAACGCTTGCCGCGTTGGATCAGTTTCAGCCGGGCGCGGTCACGCCGGGTAAAGAGCCGCTTTTGCCCGACCCGCCGGGGCGAGAGCAGTTCCTTGGCCTCGTAGAAGCGCAGGGTGCGGGGCGTCACGTCGAACGCCTCGCACATCTGGCGAATGGTCATCATATCGTCGGTCATCGGTTTACCCATGTCACAGCACATTTGCCGACAATCTGCGGATCATGCGCCATGGTTACAACAGCCGGATGGCTTTACGTAACCACTACGTCGCGTCACTTTTAAGTTGACGTAAGATAAGGCAAGGTAAGCAGGGCGGCGCGGAAATATTCTTGCCCTAGCGTCAGCCTTTTACCCGAGACTCGCGGCGGTGTCGTCGCGCAGTTTCTTCAGTTCAGCCATAGCTTCGTCGATCTGGCGGCGCTGTTCGGCCAGTTCCGCAAGCTGTCTGTCGGCCAAGGCGATCCAACTGCGCATCTGCGCATTGGTGCCCTCTTTCTCGTAGATGAGCAGCCATTGCCGGATCTCTTCCAGCGCAAAGCCGAATTTGCGACCGCGCAGGATCAGCGTCATTCGCGCACATTCGCGCGGGCCATACCAGCGCGCGCGGCCATCGCGCTCGGGTTCCAAAAGCTCGATATATTCGTAATACCGCAGGGTGCGCGGCGTGACATCATAGGTCGCGCACATTTCCTTGAAGGACAGTTTTTTATCCGACATGGTCAGTCCCTCCCGTTACCTCGACGTTAGGACCAAGACGCCGCCCATGCAACCGGTGCTCTTGCAGCTTGTGCGGATTAGGGCTCATAAAGGGCGCATCACGATCCGCGGGGAATAGCATGACCGACGCCAAGACCAAGATCGCTCAGCAGTTCATGCAGGCCCTGCCCCATGCCCGCGCGCTTGGCATGCGGCTGGTGTCGATGGGCGATGGTCAAGCCGAGATCGAAATGGATTACGATCCGCGCTTTGTCGGCGACCCCGAGACTGGGGTGATTCACGGCGGGGCGGTTTCGGCCTTGATGGATACCTGTTGCGGGGCGGCGGCGATGAGCCATCCGGCCTCGCCCGGCGGCACCGCCACGATTGATCTGCGTATCGACTATATGCGCCCGGCGACACCGGGGCAGCGCATCCGCGCGCATGCGGATTGCTATCATATCACGCGATCCGTGGCCTTTGTCCGGGCCAGGGCGATGGATGAGGATGAGGCGCGCCCGGTGGCGACGGCGACAGGCACCTTTACCGTGGAGGGCAAATGATGGCCCGCGCCCGTCCTGAACCTGTGCAAGTGGTCAAGCAGCGGCGGGATGCGGCTTTGAAGGCCTTGGTCGAAGGGGTGCCCTATATCGGGTTTCTCGGAGTGCAGTTCGATCGCCGGGGGGATGAGTTGACCGCGATCATGCCGTTTGAGGAAAAGCTGATTGGCAACCCGCTCTTGCCTGCGTTGCATGGCGGGGCGACGGCGGCGTTTCTCGAGATCACGGCGATCATCGGGCTGAGTTGGGGGATGCTCTGGGAAGAGATCGAGAGCGGTGCGTTCGACCCCGAGGCGATTGTCGGCGGCAAGCTGCCACGGCTGCCAAAAACCATTGATTTTACAGTGGATTACCTGCGTTCCGGCCTGCCGCGTGATGCCTATGCGCGGGCGCAGGTTAATCGCTCTGGTCGCCGCTATGCCTCTGTGCATGTCGAGGCGTGGCAGGACAATCGCAGCCGTCCCTTTGCCCAAGCGACCGGGCATTTCCTGATGCCGCGTCGCGATGGCTGAGGTCGCGCGGGCGGTCACGCATGCCCGTGTCCTGAAAATCGCCCTGCCCATCGTGATTTCCAATGCCACGGTGCCGATCCTCGGCGCTGTGGATACTGGCGTTGTCGGGCAGTTGGGGGCGGCGGCCCCAATTGGCGCGGTGGGCATTGGCGCGATCATAATTACCGGAATTTATTGGGTTTTCGGCTTTCTTCGGATGGGCACCACCGGCCTGACCAGTCAGGCGCAGGGGGCGGGGCAGACGGGCGAGGTGGCCGCCCTTTTGACGCGCGCGCTGATGATCGGCTTTGCCGGGGGGATAGCCCTCATCGCCCTGCAAGTCCCTGTTTTCTGGGCTTCTTTTCAGATTTCCCCGGCCAGTGAAGAGGTCGAAACCCTCGCGCGGCAGTATATGGCGATCCGGGTCTGGAGCGCGCCGGCGATGATTGCGCTCTTTGGCATGACCGGTTGGCTGATTGCGCAAGAGCGGACGCGGGCGGTCTTGCTGCTGCAACTGGTGATGAATGGCATAAATATCCTTTTGGATCTGTGGTTTGTGCTGGGTCTGGACTGGGGTGTCGCGGGGGTTGCGCGGGCAACGGTGATCGCGGAATGGGGCGGTCTGGCGTTGGGATTCTGGTTCTGCCGCGATGCCTTTGCAGTGCCCGCATGGTGTGACTGGCCAAGGGTATTTGACCGGGAGCGGCTAAAAAACATGGCGTCCGTCAACGGCGACATTCTGCTTAGATCATTGATGTTGCAGGTTATTTTCATCTCTTTCCTGTTCTGGGGCAGCGATTTTGGCGATGTCACGCTGGCGGCAAATCAGGTGCTGTTGCAGTTCCTGAGCATCACCGCGCATGCGCTGGATGGGTTCGCCTTTGCCGCCGAGGCGCTGGTGGGGCGTGCGTTTGGCGCGCGCTCTGTTGCGCATCTGCGGCGAGGGGCACTGTTGACGAGTCTGTGGGGCGCGGTGGTTTGCATCGGTCTTGCCCTCGCCTTTGCCAGCTATGGCGGGGCGCTGATTGATCTGATGGCCAAGGCCCCTGATGTCCAGCAAGAGGCGCGCAACTATTTGATTTATATGGCACTTGCGCCGATCCTTGGGCTGGCAGCCTAT
>NZ_JAGPVV010000304.1 GCF_018066915.1 Roseovarius sp. | reverse complement strand
GCTGGCGCATGGATGTTTCACTTCCGCCGAAAAATTACCTCGACAGATCAGTATTTGGGCGTCTGCAGTCACAGCGAAGCCTCCACCGATTGAAAATCATCGAAAGTTCTTGTGTGTGGCCGTCAAAAAGAGTGTGCGGATTGTGGAAACAAGAGCGTCACATGAAACTTCACATCGTTATCGTAGAACCTGACGAAACGCGTGCACGGCTTGTGATCGACAGTTTGCAGCCTCTTGGGCATAAAGTGACGGTGATCGGCGAAGCCGCGGGATTGGCCCGACGCGTGTGCGAAATTGCTCCAGACATCGTCCTGATCGATATGTCGAACCCCTCGCGCGACACGCTGGAGGAAATGGCGCTAGCCTCGGGTCCGATGGAACGGCCGGTCGCATTTTTTGTAGACCGGACGGATCGTGATCTCACCCAGCAGGCCATTCAGGCGGGTGTTTCTGCTTATGTCGTCAACGGGTTGCAGCCTGAGCGTGTGGCTAGTGTCATGGACGCAGCAATCGCACGTTTTCAGATGTTTCGCCGCATGCGTGTCGAGCTGGAAACAACCCGCCGCGCGTTGGAAGAACGCAAACTGATCGACCGCGCCAAAGGCATCTTGATGAAGGCGCGCAACATGTCCGAAGAAGACGCTTATGCGCTGTTGCGAAAGACAGCAATGGATCAAGGCCGCAAGGTGGCCGATGTGGCCAGCTCGCTCGTGACGGCCGCGGGGTTGTTGTCATGAACCTGACCACGTTGCGCGTGGGATTTGTCCCGCTGCTTGATATGGCCCCGATCGTCATCGCGCATGAAATGGGTTTTGCCGCCGAAGAAGGGCTTGGCCTGGACTTGCAGCACGCGCCGTCATGGTCAAGCCTGCGCGACATGCTTCTGTGGGGGCAGGTTGACGCCGCGCAGATGCTGGCGCCCCTGCCAGTGGCTATGGCCTTGGGGCTGGGTGGCGCGGTCGAACGTCTGGACATCTTGCAGGTGCTGTCTGTGAATGGCGATGTGATCGGCGTGTCGCAGGCCCTTGCAGGCCGATTGCGGTCGGTGGGACATGATTTCGGTTTTTCCGATGCGGCGCGCGCACGTGACGCGCTTGCGCAGACCGCGGATGGGACCGTACGGATCGGCGTTCCGTTTCCGCTGTCCACACATGTCGAACTGATAAGATATTGGCTGCGTGACGCGCCGATTGACTACGCGTTGTGCACCATTCCACCCACGCGCATGGTCGAAGCTTTGGCCGCGAGAGAGATTGATGCTTTTTGTGTGGGCGAGCCATGGGGCTCGGTTGCGGTGGAGCTTGGTGTGGGCACGCTGTTGCTGCCAAGCCGGGCCATTTGGGCTGTGGCCCCGGAAAAGGTGCTGGCCGCGCGTCACGACTGGGTGCGCGAGAACCCGAACCTGACAGGTCGGTTGATGCGGGCGATCTGGCGGGCGGCGCGATGGCTGAGCGTGCCGGGGAACCGGTTGATTGCATCGGACATCCTTGCGCAGTCGGAATATGTAAACGTGCCGGTGGATCTGTTGGAAAGAAGCCTTCGGGGCGAGATGGTGATTTCCGCGCAAGGTGAGTTGCGTCAGGTGCCAGACATGATCCGTTTCTTCGACGGGGCGGCCAGCTTTCCATGGCGGTCGCAGGCAGCTTGGTTTGCAGCACGAATGGCGGCGCGGCACGGGCTGGATATGGGCCACAGTATCGCGGCCGCCAAGGCGATCTGCCGCACCGATCTCTATCGTCGGAACTTGCGGTCTGCCGGGGCCGATCTGCCCGGTGCGTCGGAAAAGTTGGAGGGCAGTCTGCATCATGCCATGGCTGTCGCATCGGAACGCGGGCAGATGATCCTTGCGCCGGATTCTTTCTTTGATGGTCAGATTTTTGACTCCAGCGCGATAGGGTGCTGATTATTTCGGCATCGTGATGCTGGATGTGCATATTGCGCGCCGCCTCGGTGGCTTTGTCTTGAATCACGAGAATGGCACCCGCAGAGTGTGAATGCGATGCGACGATGGGGTCGTTTCTGCGAAACATTGGGTTCAATGCTGAACCCTTCTGGGCACAGCCGCCTGACCAGATTGCGCTTTCCGCGCAGTATCGGTCGGCGGCTTTTTTGTTTCTGGCCCGCGCTGACGGGCCCCAGCCAGAGGATGACATCATGATCCGCACGCGTCTTGCCACCACGTCTTTGATCGCAGCCATCAGCGCTACGGCGGTGCAGGCAGATACCTTTCCGGAAATCGAAGACCTGACGCTCGGCTTTATCAAGCTGACCGACATGGCACCGTTGGCCATTGCTTACGAGCGCGGTTATTTTGAAGATGAAGGGTTGTTTGTGACCCTTGAAGCGCAGGCAAACTGGAAAGTTTTGCTGGACGGTGTGATCGACGGCAATCTGCACGGGGCGCATATGCTGGCCGGACAACCTCTGGCCGCAACAATCGGGTTCGGGACCGAAGCGCATATCGTGACGCCATTCGTCATGGACTTGAACGGCAACGCCACCACAGTGTCGAATGAGGTCTGGGATCTGATGCGCCCCGCGATCCCATCGGATGCGGATGGCAAGCCCGTCCATCCCATTTCGGCCGAGGCCCTGCGCCCTGCGTTAGAGGCTTTCGCCGATCAAGGCCGTCCGTTCAACATGGGGATGGTGTTCCCTGTCTCCACCCATAATTTCGAACTGCGCTATTGGTTGGCTGCGGGCGGTATTCATCCCGGCTTCTATAGTGCCGACAATGTCACCGGCCAAATCAATGCCGAAGCGCTCTTGTCGGTGACCCCGCCTCCACAAATGCCCGCCACGTTGGAGGCGGGCACGATTAGCGGTTATACCGTGGGTGAACCGTGGAACCAGCAGGCCGTCGCCATGGGTATTGGCGTGCCGGTGGCCACCGATCTCGATGTGTTCCCGATGCGCGCCGAAAAGGTGCTGGGCCTGCGGGCTGACTTTGTTGAGGAAAACCCCAACACCGTGCGCGCGCTGACCCGTGCCTTGATCCGCGCTGCGATCTGGCTGGACGAGAATGACAATGCCAACCGTGAAGAGGCCGTTCAGATCATCAGCAGTCCCAACTATGTGGGTGCCGATCCCGACGTCTTGCGAAACTCCATGACCGGCACGTTCGAATACGAAAAGGGCGATGTGCGTCCCGTGCCGGATTTCAATGTCTTCTTTCGTTACAATGCCAACTATCCGTTTGCGTCCGATGCGGTTTGGTATCTGACGCAAATGCGCCGCTGGGGCCAGATTACCGAGGCGCAAACCGATGATTGGTATATTGAAAAAGCCCGCAGCGTGTTCCTGTCCGATCTGTTCGAGGATGCGGCTCAATCGCTGGTGGAAGATGGTCTAGTGCCAGCTGGTGCTTTTCCGTTCGGACATGACGGGTTCCGCCCGGTTGCGGATCAGGCGATTGACGCCATCCCCTTCGATGGCCGCGCACCGAACGCCTATATCAACAGCCTGCCGATTGGTCTGAAGGGCAATCAGGTTGTCATAGGCAACGAGGTGCAGGGCTGATGTTCCGCAGTTCAGCCAAGGAGCGCATGACATGACTGCAATAGAACCAACCCAACTTCACGCCGAGCGCCGTGCACGGCTGTTCACACGAATCAACAAACTGGATGGCTGGTTTCAGGTGTTGGGTCTATCTTTCGTGACCCCGCTGCTCCGCGCTATTGCGGGTGACAATCCCAAAGCACAGGCCAAGCAGATATGGCAGCTTCTCGGCGTGCCGGTACTTGCCATTGTCGGTTTTCTGCTGCTGTGGAACAATCTTGCGCCACGGGTGGAAACCTCGCTCGGGGCCATTCCCGGCCCGGCGCAGGTTTGGGAACAGGTGGGTGTGTTGCACGCCGAGCATGTGGCGGAACAAGCACGAAAGGCCGAGTTTCAAGAACGTCAAGCCGCCCGCAATGCCGAATTGATTGCGGCAGGTCAGACAGAGCGTGTGCGCGAGCGTCCTTATACCGGATCGCCCACCTTTTATGCGCAGATCTGGACCTCGGTCAAAACGGTGTTCTTTGGCTTTTTGGTCGCCACCTTGGTTGCGGTGCCCTTGGGCATCGCCGCCGGACTGTCACCCACAACGAATGCCGCGTTGAACCCACTGATCCAGATTTTCAAACCAGTCAGTCCGCTTGCCTGGCTCCCGATTGTCACAATGGTGGTGTCTGCCGTCTATGTGACACAGGATGGCATGTTTTCGCGGTCTTTCCTCACATCGGCGATTACCGTGACGCTATGTTCGCTGTGGCCGACACTGATCAACACGGCACTGGGCGTGGCGAGTATTGACCGCGACCTGATCTCGGTCAGTCGGGTGTTGAAATTGAACACCTGGACCAAGATCACGCGGTTGGTATTGCCTTCGGCGTTGCCGTTGATTTTCACGGGGCTGCGCCTGTCGCTTGGCGTCGGCTGGATGGTGCTGATCGCTGCGGAAATGCTGGCGCAGAACCCCGGCCTTGGCAAATTCGTCTGGGACGAGTTTCAGAACGGGTCATCCACCAGTCTCGCCAAGATCATGGTTGCGGTCTTTACCATTGGCATCATCGGCTTTGTGCTGGATCGACTGATGTATGCAATGCAGTCGCTTTTCACCTATTCGAACAACAGGTAATCCATCATGGCCATTGTAGAATTCAAGAATGTTTGCAAGGGGTTCGGCACTGGATTGAACCGCAAGGACGTGTTGAGAAACATCACGCTATCCGTGGAGGAGGGCGAGTTTCTGGCCATCCTTGGGTTTTCAGGCACGGGCAAGACTACGCTGATCAACCAGATCGCAGGACTGTCGCAGCCAGATCGAGGTGAGGTCTTGTTCAAGGGAAAGCCCGTCACAGGGCCAGGGCCTGAGCGGGGTTTGGTGTTCCAGTCCTATTCGCTGATGCCGTGGTTGACGGTGGCAGGCAATGTGGCGCTAGCTGTCGATGCGGTGCACAAATCCGCCAGCCGTTCTGAGCGTGCGGCCATCGCAGACAAGTTTATCACTATGGTCGGGCTTACCCATGCCAAGGGACGCCGTCCGGCGGAACTCTCTGGCGGGATGCGCCAGCGAGTGTCGGTGGCGCGGGCACTGGCGATGAACCCTGAGGTGCTTCTGCTGGACGAGCCGCTCTCGGCGCTGGATGCGCTGACGCGGGCCAATTTGCAGGATGAGATCATCGCCATTTGGCAAGCTGACCAGAAGAGTGTCGTTTTGATCACCAATGACGTGGACGAGGCGATCCTGATGGCGGACCGGATCATTCCACTGAACCCCGATGGCACACTTGGCGCACCGTTCAGGGTGGCGATCCCGCGTCCGAGGTCGCGTACGGCGATGAACAGCGACGCGGCATTCAAGCGTCTGCGTGTTGATATCACGAAATACCTGATGGATGTGGGGATTGCCGCCAAGGTTGCCGAGACCCGCAAGCTGCCACAAGTGACGCCAATCCACGGCGCGCCCAAGGCTTATGCCGAGGCGGCCAAAAGCCCGTTGGACGAGAAGTATCTGGAGTTTTCGCAGCTTTCCAAGGTTTACCCGTCGTCGGAGGGGCCTTTGACTGTCGTGGACAAGTTCGATCTTAAACTGAAAAAGGGCGAGTTCGTCAGCCTGATCGGTCATTCTGGTTGTGGAAAATCCACCGTGCTGACAATGGCTGCGGGGCTGAACGATATCTCTGGCGGGGCAATCAAGCTGGACGGGCTGGAAGTGCGCGGTGCCGATCCCGAACGCGCCGTGGTGTTTCAGTCACCCAGTCTGTTCCCGTGGCTGACGGCCAAGGAAAACGTCGCAATCGGGGTGGACCGCGTCTATCCGAGCGCCACACGCGCCGAACGACAAGAAGTGGTGGAATACTATCTGGAACGTGTCGGCCTTGGCGACAGTATGGACCGTGTGGCACTGGAGATGTCGAACGGCATGAAACAGCGCGTGGGCATTGCGCGGGCGTTCGCCTTGTCACCCAAATTGCTGTTGCTGGACGAGCCGTTCGGGATGCTGGACAGCCTGACCCGCTGGGAGTTGCAGGAAGTGCTGATGGAGGTCTGGTCGCGCACCAAGGTCACGGCGGTCTGCGTCACCCATGATGTCGACGAAGCGATCCTGCTGGCTGACCGCGTGGTGATGATGACCAATGGGCCGCGCGCCCGCATCGGCAAGATCGTTGATGTAAACCTTCCCCGCCCCCGCACCCGCAAGGCGCTGCTGGAACATCCCGATTACTACACTTACCGCGCTGAAGTGCTTCAATTTCTTGAGGATTACGAACATGGCGCACATAAGAAGGAGGCCGCATGATGAAACGAAAACTCGTGATCATCGGGGCGGGCATGGCCTCTGGCCGTGCGTTGGAACATCTGCTCGCTGCCGAACCGGACCGCTGGGACATCACACTGTTCAACGCGGAACCGCGCGGCAACTACAACCGCATCATGCTGTCACCAGTCCTTTCGGGGGATAAGACCTATGACGAAATCGTCACCCATGACGCAAAGTTCTATACCGCGCACAACATCACCTGCCGCTTTGGTGAGAGCGTGGTGCGCATCGACCGCGCGGCCAAACTGGTTTATTCAAACAACGGCCCCACACCCTATGACAAGCTGCTGATCGCCACCGGATCGGCCCCTTTCATCATCCCGGTTGCGGGCAAAGACCTGCCCGGCGTTATCACCTATCGCGACATGGACGACACGCAGGCGATGATCGACGCCTCCGCGACGCCCAATGCCAAGGCAGTTGTCATCGGTGGTGGGTTGCTGGGGCTGGAGGCTGCAGCGGGCCTCAAGGCGCGCGGCATGGAGGTGACGGTCATACACCTGATGGGCCACCTGATGGAACGTCAGCTTGATCCGGCAGCCGGCTATCTGCTCCAAAAAGACCTCGAGGCGCGCGGCATTCGCGTGCATTGCAAGGGGGCCACCAAGGCGATCCTTGGCAAAGACCGGGTCGAGGCCGTGCTGCTGGAGGATGGCACCATATACGAGGCCGATCTGGTCTGCATGGCCGTGGGTATCCGTCCGGAAACCCGCATCGCCACCGACGCCGCGCTCGAAATCGGGCGCGGAGTTGTCGTGAATGACCAGATGGTGACCTCTGATCCAGATATCCTGGCCGTGGGCGAATGTGTCGAACACAACGCACAGCTTTTCGGGCTTGTGGCTCCCCTCTACGATCAGGCCAAGGTGGTCGCGGCAACACTTCTGGGGCAGGCGGCAGCGTTTCAGCCTGTGCAGACCGCGACCAAGCTCAAGGTCACAGGCGTTGATCTCTTCAGTGCAGGTGATTTTGCAGATGCGCCGGGGCGCGAGGATATCGTGTTCCGCGACCCGGCGCGCGGCGTCTATAAGCGGTTGGTGATTGAACAAGACCAGCTGATCGGTGCGGTCATGTATGGCGACACCGCAGATGGGTCGTGGTTCTTTGGCCTGATCAAGGATGGGGCGAATATCGCTGCGATGCGCGATACACTGATCTTTGGGCCTGCGTATCAAGGGAGTAGCCAAACGGACCCTTTGGCAGCCGTTGCAGCCTTGCCGCTTGATGCGGAAATCTGTGGTTGCAACGGCGTCTGCAAGGCAACGATTCTGGCTGCGATTGACGAGGGCGCCACAACGCTTGCGGATATCCGTGGATCGACCAAGGCCAGCGCCTCCTGCGGGACCTGCACGGGGTTGGTGGAACAGGTGCTTGCCAGCACCTTGGGCGATGCTTTCCAGAAACCGGCGATGCTGCCAATGTGCGGCTGCACTGAACTGTCCCATGAGGACGTGCGCCGTCTGATCAAGGCGCGCGGGCTTAGATCCATGCCTGCGGTGATGCAGGAACTGGGGTGGGACACCTCATGCGGTTGTCCCGCCTGCAGACCGGCGCTCAACTTTTACCTCTTGGCCGATTGGCCACTGGATTACACCGACGACGCGCAGTCGCGATTTGTGAATGAACGCAACCACGCCAATATCCAAAAGGACGGCACCTATTCTGTGGTGCCACGCATGTGGGGCGGCATGACGAACCCGCGCGAATTGCGCGCTATCGCCGATGCCGCCGACAAATACGCCATCCCGGCGGTCAAGGTGACAGGCGGTCAACGCATCGATCTGTTGGGCGTTCGCAAAGAGGACCTGCCGGATATCTGGGCCGATCTAAACGCGGCGGGGTTGGTGTCTGGCCACGCCTATTCCAAAGGCTTGCGCACTGTGAAAACCTGCGTCGGCACGGATTTCTGCCGGTTCGGCACGCAGGATTCGACGGGCCTCGGGATCAAGCTGGAAAAGCGCCTCTGGGGGTCTTGGACCCCGCACAAGGTTAAACTCGCTGTCTCGGGATGTCCCCGCAACTGCGCCGAGGCGACCTGCAAGGATGTTGGCATCGTCTGCGTCGACTCTGGGTTTGAGATTGGCGTCGGCGGGGCCGCCGGGATGGATCTGCGTGAAACCGAACGCCTTGCCAAGGTCGCAACGGAACAAGAGGCCATCGACCTCACCGTGGCCTTTGTTCAGCTTTACCGCGAACACGCTAAATATCTGGATCGCCCTTACAAATGGCTGGCCAAGGTCGGGCTGGATTGGGTCAAGGCGCGCGTAGTTGATGATCAGGACAACCGCGCCGCCCTGATCGCCCGGTTCGATCTGTCACAAAGCGTCTATCAACGCGACCCTTGGGCAGATCGCACAACACGGCAGGCACAGGCGGATTTCGGCCCCTTGGCGGATCTGACGCAGGCGGCCGCAGAATGAATTGGCTGGATGTCGGGCCATTGGACAGTATCCCCAGGCGCGGGGCGCGCGTGGTCAAAACCTTGCATGGATGCGTGGCCGTGTTCCGCACCCAAGATGATCAAGTCTTTGCTCTGGATGATCGCTGTCCGCACAAGGGCGGGCCATTGTCGGAAGGGATCGTGCATGGCCATGCCGTGACCTGTCCGCTGCATGGAATGGTGATCGGGCTGACAGACGGGCTGGCTAAGGGAACAGACATGGGTAAGGTCGTCACTTATGCGGCTCGGGTTGAAGGCGGGCGTATTCTGCTGGACGTGGCGCGCTTGATCCAAGGGGCGGTCGCGTGACCGCAATCCGCACCACATGCCCCTATTGCGGTGTTGGTTGTGGGGTGTTGATGACCCCCGATGGGCAGGGCGGGGCACAAGTGAAGGGGGACCCGGACCATCCTGCGAACTTTGGGCGGCTCTGTTCCAAGGGCACTGCTTTGGGAGAAACGCTCGGGGTTGACGGGCGTGTCCTGAGCCCCTTGATCGGCGGCGTTCCGGCCACGTGGAACGCAGCTCTTGATCTTGTGGCCGACAGGTTTGGCGCGGCTATCCGTCATCATGGACCGGATAGTGTGGCCTTCTACCTGTCGGGCCAGATGCTGACCGAGGATTACTATGTCGCGAACAAGCTGATCAAAGGCTATATGGGCACCGCCAATGTCGACACCAATTCCCGGCTTTGCATGGCGTCCTCCGTGGCGGCGCATCGGCGGGCATTTGGTGCAGACACCGTTCCCGGGACCTACGAGGATCTGGATGAGGCCGATCTGGTGGTTCTGGTGGGCAGCAATCTGGCGTGGTGTCACCCGGTGCTCTATCAACGACTGGTGGCAGCGAAAAAGGCGCGCGGCACAAAAGTGGTCGTGGTGGACCCGCGCCGCACCGCGACCTGCGATATCGCGGATCTGCATCTGTCGCTCGCCCCCGGTAGCGACGCGGTCCTGTTCAATGCGCTGCTCGTCGCGTTGGCTGATCGCAATGGGGTAGACCACGATTATGTTGCGCAGCACGTCGACGGATTTGACGCGGCCTTGGCCGCCGCGCGCGCGACTGACCCGACGCTGACAGGGTTGAGCGACAGTCAACTGGCGACATTCTGTGACTGGTTCACCTCGACCCAGAGGGTCGTCACGGTGTATTCTCAGGGCATCAACCAATCGGAAAGCGGCACCGACAAGGTGAACGCAATCCTGAACTGCCATCTCGCAACGGGCCGGATCGGTCGCCCCGGCATGGGGCCGTTTTCTGTGACCGGTCAGCCCAACGCCATGGGCGGACGCGAGGTGGGGGGGCTTGCCAATATGCTGGCCTGTCATCTGGATGTCGAAGACCCCTCTCACCGCGCCGCAGTTCAAGGTTTCTGGCACAGCCCCACCCTGCCAGAGGCGTCCGGACTCAAGGCCGTTGATATGTTTCGCGCGGTGGCCGAGCGACGGATCAAGGCCTTATGGATCATCCACACCAATCCCGCCGTGTCTATGCCAGATGCCGATGCGGTGGCCTCCGCCATCAAGGGGTGCGATTTTGTCGTGGTCAGCGATATCACGCAGACCGATACGACGCGACTGGCTGATGTGATCCTGCCTGCTACAGCCTGGGGCGAAAAATCCGGCACCGTCACCAATTCTGACCGCACCATCAGCCGCCAGCGCCCCTTTCTGGCTGCACCGGGGCAGGCGCGTGACGATTGGCGGATGATCGCGGACGTGGCAGCGCGGATGGGTTGGGAAGACGCCTTCGGCTGGGAGACCGCCGCCCAAGTCTTTGCGGAATACGCGGCACTGTCTGGCATTGCGGGTGGTCTTGGCCGGGACTTCGACATATCAGCTCTGGCTGACGCCGATTATGATGCATTGCCACCCACACGGTGGCCGGTCAGTACACGTCAAAAGGGCGGGCGCTTTTTCGGACGGGGTGGGTTCTTCACCCCCAACGCACGCGCACGGATGCTGCCGATCATTCCGCGCGGTTTGGCTTCCAAGACTGCGGCTGCCTATCCGTTCCGCCTGAACACGGGCCGCGTGCGCGATCACTGGCACACCATGACGCGCACCGCGCTGGCCCCGCGCCTGAACCAACATATTGCAGAGCCATTCCTTGAAATCCACCCCGAAGACGCAGCGCAGCTTGGCCTTGCCCATGCAACGCTGGCCCGTGTCTGCAGCCCGCAAGGCCAAGCAATCCTTCGGGTTTCGATCACTGACCGAGTGCAGCGTTATCATGTCTTCGCACCTATGCACTGGACCGCTGACACCGCCCCCATGGGACGCGTCGATACGCTGGTCGCGGCTGTCACCGATCCTGTTTCTGGCCAGCCTGAAAGCAAAGGCGCGTATGTCGCTGTAAGCGCGCTCAACCCTGCATGGTACGGCTTTGCGGTCTCAGTTGGTGCACAAAACCCAGATGCGACTTATTGGGCGCGCGCGCGCCACAGCGGTGGCTGGCGTTGCGAAATGGCGGGGATTGAACCGCCTTCCGATTGGGAAACCTTTGCGCGCGCACTTTTCAACCTGCCGGATGCCGCCTGCCTGAGCGTCGAAGACTCGGTGCGAGGTACGCATCGGCTTGCGCTAATGGAGGGCGGGCGGACGCTTGCTGCGCTGTTCATCGCGCCCGACCCTGTGTTGCTTGCGCGTGGTCATCTGGCGGCAGCGGTGGGTCAAAAGGGGTCGGGCCTTCTTGCCGGGCGACCCGATGCGGGTGTGGCCGATCCCGGCCCGATGGTCTGCGTCTGTCTGAATGTGGGTCTGAACACGATCACCGCTGCGATTACGGCGCAAAACCTGAAAAGTGTCGATGACATCGGCGCGGCGCTGCAAGCGGGCACAAGTTGCGGATCGTGCCGACCGGACTTGGCCGCCCTTCTGACGCAACGACTGGAGGCGGCGGAATGACCCTTGCCCCCTATATCCACGCTATTAGGCGCGCGCCGGGGCGCGGATGCAACCTGACCGCAGCGACCGAGGGCATCTACTTGGCCCGCAAGGCGCATTGCCTCGCCGCTGTCGCCGACCATAGCGATCCCAAAAGAACGCCCGCCAACCTCCGCGCAGCGCACGATCGGCCGTCAGGCGCTTTCGTAATGGCTGAACACGTCTGTGCGGCCTTCGCGATCTATCAAGAAGACGTCATAGGCTTCGCGCTCGGACGCCGGTCCCATACCCGGTGAGCCATAGGGCATGCCTGGGACGGCAAGGCCGACTGCATTGGGACGTTCTTCAAGCAGACGACGGATATCCGCGACCGGAACATGTCCTTCGATCATGTAACCGTCAACACGGCCCGTATGACAGGAAACCATCGTTTGGGGGATGCCATTCTCGAACTTGTAGCGCATAAGCTGCGTGCCCGTGCTCGCCTCTGTCGTCACGCGGAACCCGTCACGTTCGAGGATGTCTATCCAGGCCGAACAGCAGCCGCAGTTGGGGTCTTTCACCACATGCATCACTGGCCCGGTGGTTCGCGCCAGTGATCCGATGGGCCATGTCGCAACAATCGCGGCGCCACCGAGCACCAGTGTGCGGCGTGAGAGAGGATCTTGGATCATGGTGTCGTCCTTTCAGAGTTTCACAGTGGATCAATAGGGCATTTCACGGTGGATCAGAGCTTCACCCGCCTCAACCTCAGCGCATTGGAAATCACCGAGACAGAGGAGAGGCTCATCGCGGCGGCCGCGATCATCGGCGAGAGCAGCGTTCCGGTAAAGGGATAGAGCACACCGGCCGCGATCGGTACGCCCAAGGCGTTGTAAGCGAAGGCAAAGAACAGGTTTTGTCGAATGTTCCGCAGCGTCGCCCGCGCCAGCTTGCGTGCCCGCACAAGGCCCGTCAGATCCCCATTGAGCAGGGTGATCCCGGCGCTTTCCACCGCGACATCCGCCCCCGTGCTCATCGCGATGCCGACATCGGCGGCGGCGAGTGCAGGCGCATCGTTCACCCCGTCGCCCGCCATAGCTACCAGCGCGCCCTTGGCGCGCAACTCTACGACCAGTTTCTGCTTGTCCTCGGGCAGAACACCGGCGCGCACCTCGTCGATGCCAAGCCTCGACGCTACCGCCTCGGCCGTGCGTTGGTTGTCGCCGGTTGCCATGATGATGGTCAGGCCCAGAGCATGCAGTTCGCGGATCGCGGCCTCAGTCGTGTCCTTGATCGGATCGGCCACAGCCACGATCCCGGTAATCTCGCTGTCGACGGCCACGAACATCGCCGTCTTGCCGTCGCCCCGAAGGTCGTCGGCCTGCGCGTCCGCCGCATCCGTGTCGAGCCCGAGATCCCGCATCATCGCCACATTGCCAAGTGCCACGCTTCGCCCCTCGACCGTGCCGCGCACGCCCTTGCCGGTCACCGCCTCGAAATCCTCGGCGCGCTCCGGTTTCAGTCCGCGCTCGTGGGCCCCGGCGACGATGGCTTCGGCCAGCGGATGCTCGGACCCGCGTTCAAGTGCGGCGGCAAGACGGAGCACCTCGCCCTGTTCGCCCTTGAGTGCGATCACATCGGTGAGCCGGGGTTTGCCTTCGGTCAGTGTCCCGGTCTTGTCTACGATCAGGGTATCGACCCGGCCCATGTGTTCCAACGCCTCGGCATCCTTGATCAGCACGCCGGCCTGCGCGCCACGGCCCGCGGCGGTGGTGATCGAGATCGGAGTGGCGAGCCCCAGCGCGCAGGGGCAAGCGATGATGAGCACCGAAACCGCCGAAGCGATGGCAAAGGCCAGTGCCGGATCGGGCCCGACCGAGAGCCAAGTGGCGAAGGCAACCAAGGCCACGAGCACCACCGCAGGCACGAAAACCGAGGCGACCTTGTCCGCCAGCCCCTGAATTGGCGCGCGCGACATGCGAGCGCCCGCCACCATGTCGACGATCTGCGACAGCACCGTATCGGCACCGATCTTGGTCGCGCGCATGGCCAGAGTGCCGTTCTTGTTGATCGTGCCGCCGGTCAGGCCATCGCCCGCAGTCTTTTCCACCGGCAATGACTCGCCCGTGATCATGCTCTCATCCACTGAGGAGCGGCCCTCGATCACTTCGCCGTCCACCGGCACGCTGTCGCCCGGACGCACGCGCAGCATGTCGCCCTCCGAGATATTCTCGAGCGGGGCATCATATTCCGACCCATCGGGCAGGATGCGGCGGGCTGTCTTGGGGGCAAGGTCGAGAAGCGCGCGGATCGCATCGCCGGTGCGCGCGCGTGCGCGCAGTTCCAGAACCTGCCCGACAAAAACCAGCGCGATGATCACGACGGCGGCCTCGTAATAGGTGCCGACACCGTCGCCCATCCGATACTCGTTTGGGAATATCTCGGGTGCGAAGGTGGCCACCAGCGAGTAGAGATACGCAGCCCCGACGCCGAGCGAAATCAGCGTCCACATGTTGGGAGAGGCATTTCGGATCGAATCGATGCCGCGCCGAAAGAAGGGCTGCGCCGCCCAGAGGATGATCGGTGTGGCCAGAACAAATTCGGCATAGACCGACAGACGGTGGCCGAGCCAGCCGCGCACGTCCAGCCCAACCAACTCGCCCATCGTGATGATCATGAGCGGCACCGCCGCCGCAGCGCTGATCCACATCCGCCGGGTGAAATCTGTCAGTTCTTCGGAGGGCTCGTCCGAAGGCACCATCGGCTCCAGCGCCATGCCACAGATCGGGCAGGAGCCGGGCGCGTCGCGGACGATCTCGGGATGCATCGGGCAGGTATATTGGGCTCCACGCTGCGCACGCGTCTTGACAGTCTGGGCATTGCCGGAGGCATAGAAATAAGGATCGACGTCGAATTTATTCTGGCACCCGTCAGAACAGAAATAGAATGTGGCGTTCCCGTAATCCCGGCTCCGTGCACTTTCCTTGATCTCGACCTGCATACCGCAGACGGGATCAGTCGCGACATTGGCCCCCGGAGCAATCTCAAGGGCGCTGTGGTGATCGTGATGAGCCATCTGATTGTGTCCTTTCAGTCTTGATGTGGGGATTCCCGTCACTGGAAGGTCAAGGATAGAGTTGGCAATTCTATGCGCAGCTACTTTGCGTTCCTGTCAGGTTTCGTCGGTCTTTCGTCGTGTTGCCACCCAGAGCAAAGGCAAGCCGGTCACAAGTCCGAGGCCGAGCACCGCCCATGTCGTCCGTCCGATATCGCCACTAACCGCCTCGCCTCCGAAATGCGCGAGGAGGAAACTCGCCGGGATGATGCCAGCCAGTGTCGCCAAGGCAAATCGCCAGGCATGCAAGCGGCTTAGACCGGCGGCGTAGCTGATCATGTCAAACGACACGAAGGGCATAAGGCGCGAGGCAAAGACCGTGGCCGTCAAGGCAGTTTGCGACCCCAGAAGCCCGGCGTCAACGCGATCGCCAAACACGCGCCGTAGGATATCTTGCCCCAGAAACCGAGCGAGGCCGAATGCGATCAATGCACCTAGCTCGGCACCGATGACGACCTGTAGTGTCCCCCAGAGGTGCCCATAAGCCGCCCCCGCCGCCAAGGCGATTGGCGCACTCGGGATCGGGCTGGCCACGACGGCTAGGGTCATCAGCGTAATGATCAGAACAGGTCCCCAGATCCCGGCGCGCGTCACCAGTTCCTCAACGCGCGCGCCTTCCAGCAAGCTGAGGGCTTCGGTCAGCGCCCAAGGTGCGAAGATCCAAATACCAAGCGTTGCGAGCCCCAGAATGGCTAGGCCCGTCAGTAGTGCGGCGCGCAGGATCATATCACATAACCTCCAGGGCGTGCGCCGAAGGGCAGCAGGCCTCGACCATGCCTGATCTCCTTCATTCGACAACGGCGGCAGGGGTGATCAAAGATGATCACCCCTGCACTCTATCATTTCAGACCCGTCACGGTCAGCTTTCCATCCAGTCGCTCGACAGTGAACTCTATCTCTTTGCCTTCTTCGAGCCTGTCGAACATGGCCTCGTCGGACACGCGAAACACCATGGTCATCGCGGGCATTTCAAGCTCGACGAGCTCTTCGTGGATGATGGTCACCTTGCCGTCTTCAGGCTTTACGGACTTGACCACGCCCTTTGTATAGACGGGTTCGGCCCATGCGCCCAACACTGTGACGGCGAGGGCGAAGCTTACGGCGGCAGCGGTCTTGATCGGTTTCATAGTGGTCTCCTTATTCGGTATGTTCAATTGCTCTGGACGTGGATCGGTCCGTGCATGCCAGCTTCCATATGGCCGGGGATCAGACAGGCGAACTGGAAGGTGCCGGTGTTCGCAAAGCTCCAGACGATATCGCCGGTTTCGCCCGGTGCAAGCCGGATGGCGTTGGGATCGTCATGCTCCATTTCCGGAAACTTCTGCATCAGCTTGCGGTGTTCTTCGTTGTTTTCATGGGTATCCATGACGAACTCGTGGTCGACCTCACCCGCATTATGGATGCGCAAGCGCACGGTTTCGCCGGGTTTGAAATTCAGATCACCGGGCTCGAAGAGCATCCCGCCGTCTGATGTCTCGCGCATCGTGATCTCGATGGTGCGGCTTGCCTCTTCCAGCGTGCCGGGCTGGCCGACTTGCATCATGTCGGCGTGGCCATGACCTGCCATTTGCCCGTCGTCGTGGCCATGCCCACCAGCATGGCTGCCTGCGGCCATTGCGGTGCCGGCACCGAACAGGAAAGCGGTGGTGAGTGCTGTTAGTTTCATGGAGATACTCCTCTTTCGTGTCATGATCTCAGCCCTTGGTTGGGGTGAGCTTGGTCCTTGCGCTGTCGTTGCGTGTGAAATCAGGAAGTTCGCCTGTCCATTCCCAGGCTTCGGTTCCGGGCGGGTTCTCATACCAGCCGGGATCGGAATAATCGCCCGGCGCGATGCCATCGCGCACCTTTACCACCGAGAACATGCCACCCATCTCGATGGGGCCGTGCGGGCCCCAGCCAGTCATCATCGGCACCGTGTTGTCAGGGATTTCCATCGACATCATTCCCATTTCGGCCATGCCGCTCGAACCCATCGGCATGAATTCCGGCTGATGTTTACGGATCATGTCCGTGACCTGCCGCTTGTCCGCACCAATAAAGTTCGGCACGTCGTGGCCCATGGCGTTCATCGTGTGGTGCGATTTGTGACAATGGATCGCCCAGTCCCCGGGATGGATGGCGTCGAATTCATAGGCGCGCATCGCTCCCACGGGGATGTCGATGGACACCTCAGGCCAGCGTGCCGCCTTGGGCACCCAACCACCATCGGTGCAGGTGACTTCGAAATCGTAGCCATGCATGTGGATGGGGTGGTTCGTCATCGTGAGGTTGCCAACGCGCACGCGCACCCGATCGCCCAGGCCCACAACGAGCGGGTCGATGTCCGGAAATAGACGGCTGTTCCAGCACCAGAGGTTGAAATCCGTCATCGTCATGACGCGCGGCGTATAACTACCGGGTACGATGTCGAAGGCGTTGAGCAGAAAACAGAAGTCGCGGTCGACTGGCATGAAGGTGGGGTCTTTGGGATGCACAATAAACATTCCCATCATCCCCATGGCCATCTGCACCATCTCATCTGCATGCGGGTGGTACATGAATGTGCCGGATTTCACCAAGTCGAACTCGTAGACATAGGTCTTGCCCGGCGGGATCGCTTTGTGAGACAGGCCGCCCACACCGTCCATGCCAGAGGGCAGGATCATGCCATGCCAATGGACCGACGTGTGTTCAGGCAGCTTGTTGGTCACGAAAATGCGCACCCGGTCACCCTCGACCGCCTCGATGGTCGGTCCGGTGGACTGGCCGTTGTACCCCCAGAGATTGGCGGTCATACCATCAGCCATTTCTCGTTCCACTGGCTCGGCCACAAGGTGGAACTCCTTGACGTTGCCATTCATGCGAAACGGCAACGTCCATCCGTTCAGTGTGACCACTGGATTGTAATCCGGCCCAGTTGTGGGGCGCGGGGTGATCTGGGTGGCCGCACTCTCCATAAAGGCCGCCTCTGGCAAGCCCGTGCTCTGCGCCCGAGCAGCAGCCCCGGTCACCAAAAGGCCTGCGCCTGCGGTGAGCATTTGACGTCGGTTCATCATTCCTTGTCTCCTTGTTCTCAATGTCCGGCGACCGATTCGTTGGCGATATTCGCCCGGCCGTCCCGCCCACTGGACGCCGACCCACCCCCATAAATCGCCGCCATGAGATTGGCATCTGCCAGCCAGAAATCACGCCGCGCCTCCGCCTCAGACAGGTTCGAGCTCATCCGTGCGCGGGTATCGGCCAACAACTCGAACGTGCTGGTGATCATGCCGTTGTAACTGAGCAACGCTTCCTCCTCGATGGTCTTGCGCAGCGGCAGAACGGCATCGCGGTAGTGCCGCGCGATCCGGTGGCTGCCGACGTGCGCTGCATGGGCCGAGCGGGCCTCGGAGCGCACGTTGACGGCTCGTTGCGCCAGATCATGCGCGGCGATCATGTAACTGGCCTCAACCTTTTTCATCCGAGCTTTGCCACTGTCGAAGATCGGTATCGCAAACTCCAACTCGAGTTGCGGTTTGGTGTCCGATTGAAGACTGCCGCCGTCATTCTCGCGTTCCGTTTCGGCACCCGCGATCAGCTCTAAGTCGCTCACGAAACGCGTGGCGTTGGTCATCCCGTACGCCTGTGCCAAGGCTTGCAATTCGAGCTTCGCGATGGCCAGATCAACGCGATTGCGAAGGGCGCGCGCCTCGATGTCGGACCCGTCGACCACCCGAGCGGGCAAACCTGGTAGGGCATTGGGCACATAGTAATCGACCTCACTGCCCCACAGGCCAAGTTGCCGGGTCAACGCCTCCTTCGCCAGTTGCGCATCAAGCCGGGCCTTGGCGCGCTGTCCTGAAAGCTCTGCGTGAAAGGCATGCTCGCGGGCCTGTTCGGCCTTGTTGAGGTATCCGGTATCCCCAAGCCGCGCCGCCAGTTCTGAGCCAGCATCGGCGGTTTCCTGCGCCTGCCGTATCAGACCCGCGGTCTCGAAGGCCGACACCGCCTCGATCCATGCGCGCCGCGTCTCCACAGCGACGCGAAGTGTGTCCTCGAGTGCCTGAAGCTGGGTTTGCGTGAAACGCAATTCGGCTTGACGTGTGCGATCCGGTTGCGTGAAGGCTGCCAACAGGTTGAAGGCGATCATGCCCTCTACAGACCCGTATCCATTAAGGCCATCGGCACCGATCTGGAATACCCCAAGGGACGCGACGGGGTTGGGTTGCATGATGCTCTGCCACACATCAGCAGAGGACACGCCGAGCCGGGCGTAGGAAGATTGAAGGCCGCGATTGTTGAGCAACGCCACCTGCACGGCTGTGTCAGCGTCAATCGTGCGTTCATGAACCAGAGCATGCACGCGCTTGGCATTGGTCTCGATTTCCGAGGCTGACAGGAGCATTACAGTATCTTTGTTCAGGATTGCGCGCGCCGGGCTGGTGACTGCCGAAAACCCTGCTTTGGGGTCGGACAGGCGCGCCACCTGATCAGGCGATGTGCAGGCCGCAAGGGCAAAAGATGTCAGAATTGCAAGTCCAGATTTCGATATGCGCGGCATCAGGAACCCTCCCCTTCGGCGGGGGATTGCCGTCGGTTCAAGGTGCGCCAATCGTCAGGCCCTTTGACGGGACGGGACGTGTAGCCGACGAGAACATCGGGAAAGGTTGTGGGGGGTGTCTCGGCATCCGTCCTTGCCGCTGGTGCAAGCGTATCCCGCGTCGGCAGGTCGGGGGTATTTGCACAGGCCGAAAGGGCTGTGCAAATACCCAACAAAAGTGTGGTTCTCAATGAAACCTCCAGATCCGGTCCAGATTGCTTTTTGGGGGCCACGCTGTGGCCCGTTGCAGTCCAAGGTGCCCGCTAGGCGAGCTGGATCAGGATCTTGGGGGTCTTTGCAGATCGTCCTTGTGGACAGGATCGTTCAGCGAATTTTCAGGCCAAATCAAAGTCATAAGCAAGACATGATGCGGTTCTTGAGCCACGCTCATCTCTGGCGACAGCGCCTGGCAGGCGTGAAGCATGCAGGTTTCATGATCATGTCCTGGCATTGTATGGCGCGATGAGGTGTCGCCATGATCATGTGAGTTAGCGTCATGCAAACCCATATCTTGTACTTGTGCGTCAACAGCGTCAACGCAGTGCTTTTGATGCTCGATTTTGCTTGAGGCCATGGCGACGCTGTTTGCGCCCGTCACGATGACGAGCGCCACGATGAGCATTCCGACCAGTTTTCGCACCAAATCCATACGACGTTTATACCTTTAAGAGAGATAACGAACAAATGCTTTGTCGCGGGTATCATATCGGCAAGCGAGGGTTCGCGTATTCAACAGTGTAAGCATGACAAGACCAGTGCCAACTCAGACTGCGGGCTGTAAACAATCCAAAATCTTGCGGATGTGAACCCGCCCAAAGCAGGTGTTAGCTGTCGCTGGGGGGGCGTTCACGATTGAAGGTCTTGCTTGCGGCGGCGAACCTCGTCCTCGTCAATCTCGCCGCGCGCGAAGCGCTCCTTGAGAATCTCTAGCGGATCGCGCATGTCGCCTTGGCGCTTGTCGGTGAGCGCGCATTGCAATGACAGCAACCGCGATGATGAGGCCCCAGAAAAGAAGCATCCCGGAACCTCCCCACCCGCTATGTCCGCTGCCCCGCATCATGTGTCCTATGGTGTAGGGACCTTCACGAAACTTTCGCCATAGCCTTGGACAACCATGTCTTCCGCAGGCACGTCGAAATACTCGGCAAAGGCCAGCGCCACGGATCCAGCACATTGATCCGACAAGAGCAGGTTGATCACCGGGCTCAGTTGCCGGACCTCGACGCCCCTACTGGTTTGCCCCGATCAACCCACCGACCCCGGCTCCGACCGCACCACCGAGCACTGTGGCCCCGGTGCCACCCCCGGCGATCTGCCCGGCAGCAACGCCGGTGAGCCCCCCGATGACGGCCCCTGTGCCCGCCTTGTTGGCGCTTCCATCCGCGTTCGTGCAGGCCGCAAGCAGCGCCGCCGCCAGAATGACGGCCCCGATCTTCAACCCATGCCCGATCTTCAACCCATGATAGCCCATCGCGTTTGTCCTTTCCTTGGTGCGGCCTGCGCAAAAGACTGCGCAGCGGTGACACCAGACCGGTCCACAGTGTCATGGCCTGACCGTGGTGCGACTGATCTGGGTTAGGGCTGCCTGCGGCCTGACGTCATTTCGCGCACAAATCCCGGCGCTGCGAAACGGCGAGGGAAAGGCTCAGGAGGTGGGTGTTTGCTGATGCGCCATCCGCAGCCAGGTGCCATCGTCGTTCAGGTAGGACGAGGTGCAATAGCCCTCGTAGATCGGCGTGCCGTCGCGTTCGGCCGAGACATGATAGGCGAGGATCGCCACATCCTTTTCCCGGGCAAAGCACTGCTCGGAGAACCCGACCGAGCGCCACCGCTGCGCCACCAGGCCTTCGCGCCAGATCTGGTCGCCCCGCAGGATGCCGACCGGATAGGGAAAGACAAACACCGCCCCCTTGGCTGTCATCGTCCGGGCGCTGTTGGCACCTTCGGTCCAGAACCGCTCTTCCATCGCCCAGAGGCTATCTTCATCTGTCATGGCTGCGTCCTTTTGCTTGTAATCTCATGCGCCATCGCCAGCCCCCCCTTTGTGGGTGAGCAGCGGGGCGGGCAGGCTTTGCAAAATACGCCTCTGCAGCAACGCGCAAACCGGGCGGTTGCATCCCTGCGACGTGATCCGCAAGCGCAGGCGCAGGTAAAAACGCCGGCCCGATACATATCGGACCGGCGGTTCCGTGTGGTGGTTATTCCGCGATACGCTCGACGATGGTCGTTGCATAGGCATTGATGAGGGCGTTGTAGAAATCCTCCTGCGACGGGGCCACCAGGACCCAGTCATCGGGCACCACGCGCTCGCCGCTGACGGCTGTCATGCGCAGGGCATAGCTGCCGATCAGGGCATCGCGGGTTTGGCCCTTGGCCACCGAGTTGACGTTGTTGTTGCCCTCATGGGTGGTCACGGTGCCTTCAAGCTGGTTGAACTCGCCCGAGTCCGGCAGCTTGGTATCGCCATCAATCGCCACCTTGTTGATCTCGACCGAGATCCGCGGTGCATCGGCACTGTCATCCACGGTCAGTTTCGAGGCGATCGCCGCGGCGATATCCTCTTCCAGCGTCGGCCAGTATTTGAGAACATTGTTGTCCTCATAGGCGCTCAGGTCAGAGCTGACGGCAACCCCGGAGAGGGTCTTGCCCGCAGCGGCCAAAGGACCGGCGGCAGCCAGAGCAAAGACGCAACACAGGGCTGTAGTGTGAAGAAGTTTCATAGGAATATCCTTGATTTGCTCTCACCGGCAGAGCCAGACGTCAGGGCCTTGAGGCCAGAACGCGCATTCCCTGTCCGGATGTGATGTGAAGTTCGAACATCCGCGGGCTCTTCGCAGATCCGCCCGCTCGTGCCTTGCTTGTCGCAGGAAAAACACGGCTCGATACTTACATGGATCAGCCTAGGCGCTCGATTCATCCCCTAGTTTGATATGGACTGGGGCCACCCCAACCTATTCCGCAAGCGGAGCGCTTGCCCCTTTTATGACCGCGCCAAGGAACCGACCGTGACATCAGATCGACCGCTCTTCACATCCATGTCGCACCAGATGAACGACACCTGGAAAACGTGCTGCGACGCCCCCGGTGGTCCAGGCAAGACCAAGGCGCTGGCACATTTCCGGGCGGCGCAAACCGCGCTCGCGCTCAATGATCAAACCATGTGCCTGGAGGAATGTCGCGCCGCCATCGAGGCCTTGGTCTGATCACCGCGGCCACCTAAGAGTCGCGCGCGGTCGAAAGCATCCTTCGCGACAACATGCGGAGTCGTAAGTTCCCGGAAAGGGACTGAAACGGCTTCCACAAGATCAATCCGCGCAGTCCCGCTCCCTGCACAGCAGGACCTCTGAACTTTCACAGCAAAAAAGGGCAAACATCATGCTTGGCACCATTCTCATCGTTCTTCTCGTCCTGGTCCTGCTCGGCGTGCTGCCAACTTGGGGGCATAGCCGGTCATGGGGCTATGGGCCAAGTGGCGGGCTCGGCCTTGTTCTTGTCATCCTGATCGTGCTGGTCCTCACCGGACGCCTCTGACGGCGGGGCCAATGTCCACCTCAGCGCCGGCGCACGGAATTGCCCCCGGCCAGAATGCCGTTGATCAAGACCGCCACTGACCTGTGCAGCGCCTCGTCATCACCGGACGGGGCGTTCGCATGCGCGGCGGCGGCATCCTCGAGAATGCCGACAATCTCTTTCTCCGGCAGGATGTTGTGATCGTTAAGGGCAAGCAGCAACGACTCGCAAATTGCCAGGGCGGCGGTTCCGGCGGTGTCAGGCGGAAGGGACATGTCAGCTTCACTTTCTACTCGAGGTTGCTGCACCGGTCCTCAGGGACCCGCAACATGGTCGCAATTATAGGTATCTCCTGCTAGGATGGACTGATGCAGAGCAGTTTTGTCCGCGCATGTTCCGGCTATCGGTATCGGGTATACCTCAGCCGCAACTTTCTCATGAAAGGTCGAACGTTGCCCCTGGACAGCCCCCTGACCCAAAAACTCTCGGCTTTCGTTGCTCTGTCGGAGGTCGATCTCGAAACGCTCGCACGCTTTCACCGACGCAGACGAACCTTCTTGCCGGGGCATGAGATGCTCCATGAGGGGCAATCCAACGCCTCCGCCTTCATCCTCGCCGAAGGCTGGGCCGTCGCTTACAAGGTTCTGCCCGACGGCGACCGCCAGATCGTGAACTTCCAGGTTCCGGGTGATTTCCTAGGGCTGCGCAGCATCCTCTTCCGCACGTCGGATCACAGCAGCGAGGCGGTCACGCGCATCGAGGCCTCCGAGGTTCTCGCCACCGATATTTTCGATGCTTTCGCGCATGCCCCGCGCCTTGCCACCGCTGTTCTCTGGGCGGCGTCCAGGGACGAGGCGATGGTGGTGGAACATCTGGTCAACATCGGCCGCCGGTCCGCCGAAGAGCGCATGGCGCATCTGCTGCTCGAACTTGGAGCGCGCCTGCGGCTGGTGGGATTGGGCGACAAGACAGGGTTTCCCTGTCCGCTGACCCAATATCATCTCGCGGATGCACTCGGGCTGAGTGCGGTCCATGTCAACCGCGTGCTCCGCCATCTGCGCGATGAAGGGCTTCTGACCTTTCAAAAGGGCCGCGTCACCTTCGACAACCTCGACCGCCTCAGGGACGTATCAGCCTTTGACACAGGCTATCTCGATCACGACGGCCCGCTCCTGCGGTGAAACCCCACTCCGGCAAGTGCCGCCATGACGGGGTCTTTCCGCTATCCCAATGCTTACGCCAGTGCGCGCGTGGCCGGCCAGACGGGCAAGACGCGCAGCATGACCCGCCTTTGCTTTCCGCCAATCGTCGAGGACTTCGGCTTCACGCGGTTCGGCCCGTGGTCCGGGCGGCAAGTAATCCGGCTCCTCATCCATCTGACCGGGCCGGAACCAAAGATCCCTCGGACGACTGTTCCACCTCCTCAGCGTCGAGGAAGAGAGCATCCGATTCATCATGGAAGGACGGCGCACGAGGCTTCATAAGTGCAAAATGCTGGAATTTTGCATTTTAACCAAAGATTTTGTCACCCGCGCCCACACTTCTTATATAGCGCGCGGGCGATGGACGGCGAGGGCTCTCTGTTCGCGCTCGTGGTATAGAAACCAAGGCCAGTCCGGTAAGCAGCGCCACAACGCGCGCTCTTGCAATCATTTTCAAACGGTGGGTTAACTATGCAGCAGATTGAACGAAATAGATTAATAATATCAGAGTTTTAATTTTGACTTGAGAGTATGTGCCATCGTAAATGAACAGTTTTTACAGATCAACGCAAACCTTTACCACCGTCTCGCGCAACCACGCTGTCGCGCTGTCTTTTCGCGAAAACGGCGACCACAGCATGTGCAACGTCCACTGTGGCAGTCCCAGAAAATCCAGATCAAATGTCGCGATGCCGGGGCCAAAGCGTGCCGCTGCGCGGGCTGGCACAGCCGCGACTAGATCGGTGGCGCGCAAGATGTCTGGCAGGGCCATCAGATGCGGCAGCGCCAGCCGCACCCGGCGCGTCAGGCCCTGCGCTGCAAGCACATCGTCTACAGCACCCCGCCCGTCGCGGGCCAGCGTAAACAAAGCGTGGTCGAGTGCTGCGAACCGGGCCGCGTCCATCGAGCCGGTCAGGGCGGGATGTCCGGCGCGCGCCACCCCGACAAAGCCTTCGCGCAGCAAGGGTGTGGCCACTGACCGTTCCGGCGGATCCGCAAAGCTGCCGATCACCAAATCCATGCTGCCACTGTCGATCAACGCTGCCACGCTGGCCTTGTCATAGCCCTGCAAGCGCAGGTCGATGCCGGGGGCGGTTGCGGCGACCAAGGCCGACAGGGCGGGCGCGATCACCGTGCTGGCGTAATCAGTCATGCCCAGCACAAAGCAGCCAGTGGCGGTCGCGGGCGCGAATGTCCGTTCCGCATCCAGCAGGCCGCGCAACTCCGTAAGCGCGGCATGAAGTCCCGGCGCGAGCCGCCGCGCCATGGGGGTCGGTTGCATCGCACCGCCGGCATAGCTGAACAGCTCGTTCCCAAGGGACTGGCGCAGGCGGGACAATGCAGCGCTGGTTGCGGGTTGGCTCAGGCCCAGAAGCCGCGCAGCACCCGAGACGCTGCGTGCCTTGTCCATCGCCTCGAAAGTCAGGAGCAGATTGAGATCAAAGGTCATCTGGCACCCTTATCCATGAAACAGATATCTGTAATTCACCATAGTGAATAGAAATTTCTGAGGAAAGGTCCATGTTCGAGTTCAGATAATGAAACCCGAGAGGAACGACCGCATGATCACTCGTCTTGCCATCATTGCCGGGGTTGGCCCGGGTGTCGGCGCCGCCATCGCGCGCCGCTTTGCAGCCGAGGGTTTCCGGGTGGCGATGATCGCCCGCGATAAAGACCGTCTGGCCGATCTTGCGGCGTCCCTTCTGGCCGCTGGCGGCGTGGCAGCACCCTATTCGGCGGATCTGTCTGATCACGCTGCAGTGCAAGGGGTGATCAAGGCGATCACTGCAGATCATGGCACCCCAGAGGTTCTGGTCTGGAACGCGGCGCTGTGGGATGAAACGCCAGCGCTCGCGCTGGAACCCGCAGACTTTGACCGCCAGCTTCGGCTGGGCCTGACCAGCGCTTTGACGGCAACGCAGGTGGTGGCGCCGATGATGTCGGCGCAGGGCGGTGGATCGATACTGATGACGGGGGGCGGACTTGCGTTGGCACCGCAATACGGTGGCGCCGTGCCTGCACTGACGGCGGTGAAATCCGCGCTGCGCGGCTTCGTTCACGCCAGCGCGCCCGAATTCGCGGCCGAGGGCCTGCGGCTTGGCACCGTGACGATTGCGGGGCAGGTCGCCCCAGGCACCGCCTTTGACCCTGACCGCATCGCCGATGCGTTCTGGACAATGCATGGCGGCGCCGAGCGCAAGGTCGAGCATGTGTTCGACGGCAGTTAAGCGCGCGACACGCAGCCCATTCGATACACGAAAGGACAAACCTATGACGACGTCTGAAACTTCAGCACAAACCGCATCTGACAGGCTGGCTGCACCGGGGGTCGAGCATGGCTGGATGCAGCCACTTCTGGGCAACTGGACCGTCGCGATGCGGGTCTGGCCGGGGCTTGGCGCCGAGCCTTTCAGCATTCCCGGCATGACGGCCGAACGGCATCTGATCCTTGGAGGGCGGTACTTGCGCGAAACCCTGATCGGCGGCGACGGCGTGACGGTGCGCGAGGCGACGCTGGGATACAACCGGCTGGAAGGGCGGTTCGAGCTGGTCACTGTGGACAGCTATGAGCCCGGGCAGATGATCTACACCGGGCGCGGCGACGAGACGCCGGAGCTGTTGCCCCTGCACGGCATCAGCATCGAGGCGGGGATGGGGCCAGAGCCGACGGGCCGAAAGCGCGATCTGCGGTTTGATTTTGCGGTTCATGGACCCGACTCCAACAGCCAGCGCATCCATGTCCGCTATCCGGGCGGCGCATCGTATCTGTTCGTCGAGCAGGTCTTCACACGGCAGGGCTGACGGCTTGGCCGGAGCTTCGGCGCATTTCCCCCCCACAATCCGCGCGCGGCGCCGATCAGGGAGCCCCTTCATGACACGCACAACTATCCTTTCCTGCCGACGCTCGGCCGCAACGGCGTGGGCGCGATGATGGAGATCGGCATTATCGGCGCGGGCATGATCGGCGGCATGCTGGCGACGCTTTTGGCCTTGCGCGGACACAGCACGCTGATCAGCACGCGCAACACGTCCGACCCGTTTACATGAGGCGATCATGACCCAATCTTTACCATCGCGCGGGCCTTTGGCCGCGCCGGTTTTCCGGATGCTTTTCATCGCAACCGCCGTGTCCAACCTTGGGACCTGGATGCAGGAGGTGGGTCGCGCCTGGTTGATGACGGACCTGACCACCTCGCCCACGCTGATCGCACTTCTGCAATCCGCGGCGATGGCGGCGATGGTTTTTGTCGTGCTGCCTGCGGGGATCATGGCCGACCTGCTGGACCGGCGGAGGCTGATTCTGGCCGGGCACGTCTGGCTGATCGCGGTGTCGGGGGCGTTGGCGCTGGTGGCGGCGTTTGGGCTGGCCACGCCCGCGCTGATCCTTGCGCTGACTTTTGCGGGGGCGGCCGGGGCAGCCTTTGTCAGCCCGCCTGCACAGGCGGTGCTGGCCGAGATCGTCGGCGAGGCGCAACTCGCACAGGCGATGGTGCTGAACGGCATTTCGTTCAACGTGGCGCGCGCGGTCGGCCCCGCCCTTGGCGGCGCCCTGGTGGCATTGGCGGGGGTTCCGGCGGTCTTCGCCCTGAACGCCGTCAGCTTTGGCGCTGTTCTGGTCGTGTTCTTGCTGTGGCGGCCGGCGGCGCGGCCTGCGGCCACCATGCCGCGCGAGCGTCCGATGCAAGCCTTGCGCGCCGGTTTACGCTATGCCCGCCATGCGCCAGAGTTGCGCGATACGCTGCTGCGCACACTGGCCTTTGCGCTTCCGGCCAGCGCACTTTGGGCCTTGCTGCCGGTGGTGGCGCGGCGTGTGCCGGGGGCGGGGCCGCTGGACTATGGCATCCTTCTGGGACTGGTGGGGGCCGGGTCGGCCCTAACCGGGTTAGCGCTGCCCAGATTGCGAGCGCGGTTGACGGCGCAGCAATTGCTGGCGATGGCCGGGGGGCTTCTGGGCCTCGCGCTGCTGGCTGTGACGGTGCCTGCGCTGGTCTGGCCCGCCCTGGTGATGGCTGGCGTCGGCTGGATGGTGACGCTCGCGCTCTTGATGGCGGGTGCGCAGACGGCGACACCGCCTTGGGTGCGGGGCCGGGCTGCAGCGCTGTTCATGCTGGCGCTTGGACTTGGGCTTGCGATTGGCAGTGCGGGCTGGGGTGCGCTGGCGTCACAGGCCGGTCTGGTGACGGCGTTGGTGGCGGCAGGGATGACCCAGATCGCCACCGCCCTCGCCACGCGGCACCTACGCGCCCCCGGCACAACGTCGGATGCCGCCGTGGTGGTCGAACCGCGCTGGCCGCAGCCGCAGGTCGCCTGCCCCGCGACATCCGGTCCGGTTTTCGTCACCATCGCCTATGACGTCGTGCCCGGCACCGAGGCAGACTTTACCGCCCTGATGCAAAGGATCGCCCAGACAAGGCGGTCCAGCGGCACCCTTGAATGGGATCTGTTCCGGCATGGCGCCGAGCCCGGCCAGTGGTTGGAAACCAACCTTGTTGCCAGTTGGGAGGATCACCTGCGTCAACGCAGCCGCCAATCGGCCGAGGCGCAAACCATGGAAGCGACCTTGCGGGCATTCTTGAAGCCGGGAACCGAGCCGCGTGTGACCCATTGGCTTGCCGGTTGATGCGCCGCGACCTATCATATCCCTAATATCCGAAGGAACCCCGTGGAAGGAACCCCGTGATGGAAAATGCCGCCGTTGATCTTTCCACCTATGTCCGCACCCCGCTCACGAATGCCCACATCGCTCGGCTGCGCGAGATTGGCGAGGTCGTCACCTTTGCCCCGAACGAGACTATGGTCGCTTTTGGAGCCCCGAACGAGGCGTTCTTTTATATCCTCGACGGCGAGGCGGCCGCCTGGGATGAAGTGACCGGCACCCGCTATGGCAACGCTACGCTTGGCCCGACGCAATTCACCGGCGAGATGAGCTTTCTGTCGGGGGGAACGGCGCAACTGACCAATCGCGCGATCACGCCGCTGACCGCGATCCGTGTGCCGCGCGCCGCCATGCTGCAAGCGATGGCCGATATTCCCGAGATGAGCGACATCCTCATCACCGTTTTTGCCGCCCGCCGCCGCCGGTTGATCGAAAGCGGTCAGGCTGGGTTGACCCTGATCGGGGCGGAGGCGGACCGCGCCGTTCGGCGGATCGAGGCTTTTGCTGCGCAGAACCGCATTCCCTACCGTGCCCATGCCATCGGCAGCCCCGAAGCGCTGGCGATGGCCGAACGCTGCGGTGTTGCGGAGGATCGCGCTAGCGTGGTCCTGGGCGAACGAACGGTCGTTGCCGATCCGACGCCGCGCATCCTTGCGCGGCACTTCGGCTTGGATCAGGCCGTGGAGCAAGGCGCCGATTTCGATGTGGTGATCGTGGGCGCGGGTCCGGCTGGCCTTGCGGCCGGGGTCTATGCCGGGGCCGAAGGGTTGCGCGCGCTTGTGATCGACGAACTGGCCGTGGGCGGACAGGCGGCTACATCATCGCGGATCGAGAATTACATGGGCTTTCCCACCGGCATATCCGGTGCCGATCTGTGCGCACGGGGCGAAATTCAGGCGCTTAAATTCGGCACCCGATTTGCCGTGCCGCGCCGGGTCACTGGTGTGGAAAGAGCCGAGACAGGTTTCAATCTGACGCTGGACGATGGCGTCGCGATCACCGCCCGCGGGATTGTCGTGGCGACAGGGGTGCAGTATCGCCGCTTGCCGATCGACCGACTGGAGGAATTCGAAGGCGCGGGTTTGTCCTATGCGGCGACCGAGCTTGAGGCGCGCCATGTCCAAGGCCGGGCGGCGGTGGTGATCGGTGGTGGCAACTCGGCAGGCCAAGCGGCGATGTTCCTCAGCCGCCGCGCGGCGCGCGTGCATCTGGTGGTTCGAGGCGCGTCTCTGGCAGCGTCGATGTCGGATTACCTGATTGAACGAATCCGCAAGAACGACGCGATCACCGTGCATTTCAACTCGGAGATCACGGCGCTGCACGGAGCGGAGACGCTGGAGGCCGTGACCCTGCATGGCCCGGACGGAGACCGTCGCCTGCCCGCAGCCGGATTGTTCGTGATGGTGGGCGCCGCACCCAATACCGGCTGGCTGGCTGGACTGGTCGATCTTGACGCCAAGGGTTTTGTGCTGACCGACGCCAGCCACGCCACCTCCTGCCCCGGCATCTTTGCCGTTGGCGATGTCCGCGCGACGTCGGTCAAGCGCGTCGCCTCGGCTGTGGGCGAAGGCTCTGTCGTCATCTCGAAGGTCTGGAACCATGTCGCGGCCGCCAACGCAAGCCTGCCGTAGGTCTGCTGCGTGCGGGCAGCGCCGGGGCTTACACCCTCGCTCACGCGGCTCAGGCATGGCGTGAACGGGCCTATTTTCAGAGCGAGAGCGGTCTACGACAATCGCGGCACAGTCTGCGGTCTCGATCAGGACTTCGCGGCAGATGAACCCTAGCTCCGCTTTTGTGAAGGTTGCCATCCGGTCGTGCGCAGCCTTGGCCTGTGCGACATCGGCCTGCACCAGGAAGCGGACCAGTTGGACCACTTGATGTTTGCAGGGCCGCATGCGCGAGTTGATGCTTGTTTGAAATGTAGAGGGTTGATTGATGCAACCTGAGGATGTTACGTCCAGATATGGCGAGCAGCGAACTGATACGGCACTACCGCATGATGGGAGCAACCGTTGCGTCATCTGTGCTCGTTGTGGCCCCCGCTGCGGCAGATGGGACATTCATACAGCTTGATGCCGGTAGAAACTCGTTGAACGGTGTGTTGAGCGTATCCCAAGGACCACTTACCTTTGGCGGGCTTGTCGCGGATTACGACGGTGGAGCAGTCGCATCGCTTAGTGTCACCTATCAGGTTCCGGGGACGGGGGACGTCGCGGTAAAAGTCGGTCCCGTTGTCTCGCTCGTGAAAGACGACGACAAGTCTGACGAGAGCGTGAAAGGTGGTTTGAAGGTTTCGGTGGACCGTTACACAGCAACAGACTTCGGCTTTCTTTATCTCTTGGGTGAGGTCAACAGCATTGACCGAAGTTGGTTCGTCCTCTCGCAGTTTGGCTTGGGTCAATCGGGCTATGCGGTAGAGTTTTCCGCCGGTGGAAGTGACGCCTATGACGAGCGTTCCATCGGTCTGTCAAAAAAGTTGGGAGAAGGTCCAATCTCGTTGAGGGCCGGATATCGCTTTGTCGAAGAAGAGATCTTCGTCGGGGTGTCCTACAAT
Source organism: Roseovarius sp. (assembly GCF_018066915.1). Lineage (GTDB taxonomy): Bacteria > Pseudomonadota > Alphaproteobacteria > Rhodobacterales > Rhodobacteraceae > Roseovarius. The sequence continues at coordinate 3,918 of NZ_JAGPVV010000304.1, read as the reverse complement.
ACATTCTAGCGGACGCGATGATATGGAACCCAGAGCCGATCTTCCAAGCCTGACTTTAAGTCGCTCTCTTTACGGGTTTGTATTTGTGGCGCTGATCCTCGCCGGCTTGGCCGGTGGGCTGTCGCTGACCACACGCCTCAGAGGCGTGGTTGATGACACGCTTGACGAAATGGTCCGGATTCGCACCTCTGCCGCCGTGGAAATGTTGCTCCGCAGTCTCTATTCCGATTGGCAGGATCTGGATCACGCAGCGCAGATGCTCGGTCGGGACAATCTCTCGGGGGCGCAAGCGCTGATCGAGGGAATGCGCGGAAGTGGGGATCACATCTCTTGGATCGGGTATGCGAATGCGAACGGGATCGTGCAACTCGCATCGGACGGGTTGTTGGTAGGTAAAGACGTTAGCAAACGTCCATGGTTTCGCAATGGATTGAAAGGGAGAGTGGCGGAAGACGTGCATGATGCCGTTCTTCTCGCACAGGCGCTTGCACCTGACGCGGAAGAGCCAATGCGCTTTATCGACCTGGCAATCCCTATCGTATCCCAGTCGAACGGAACCCTTGGAGTCTTGGGTCTGCATATTGACGCCGCATGGTTCGAGCAGATGCTGAATGAAATCAGCGCATCTTTGGCCATTGACCTCTTCTTGCTCGACCCTGACGGTAACATAAGCTTTTCAACCACCGGCGAAACTCAAGAGGCCATTAGTCCGGAATTGTCGCGCGTGGCGCGCGCAGGCTCGGCTCTTGCGGCAAGAGTGACTTGGCCAGATGGCGCGGAATATTTCAGCTCCGTTGTCCCGGAAGTAGGCTACAAGTCATTGCCAAACTTTGGCTGGCGCGCGATCGGGCGATTGAGATCAGAGACCTTTCGACCCCAAGTCAATGATTTAGCTTGGAATATCGGCACGACATTGGTGATTGTTACCTTGGTTCTGTTCGGCGCGGCGAGTATCTACGTCTATTCCTTCTTGCGCCCCTTGGAACGTCTTGCAGAAGAGGCGGGGCATGTCGCCTCGGGCAAGGAGCTATATCCTCTGGAAACACGCAGCACGCGAGAGGCCGCGCGCCTGTCCACGGCTCTGGCCCTGATCCAAGCAAGGCGGGTCAATGAGGATGACGGTTGAACGATAGCCGCCGGAGCAGGTCGCGCAGCAACGCGGCACTCTGAGTTTGCGCCACACCTGGCGCCGTGTCGTCCGCGGCATGAAAACGAAGCAGCAAGGCGTTCCGCTGAGTTTCCGACAGTTTGAGAAGCAAGCGTGCTCCGTCGGCCGTTTCCGCAAGAACGGTCGCATCAACCTGCCCAACATCCTGGATATCGAGGATGCCGGTTTTGCCCAGCGGCAGAACCTCGCCGCGCACCCGAGCGGTATCGAGCGTCAGAGAGGTCATCCAAAGTCGGAGTCTGGTTCCATCTGAGATGAAATCAACCCGTTCCGGACGATCTGCGATATGGCGCTCGCGTCGCGGCAACTCGATACAGGCTATGATCGTAACGGCCAGAACCAGAATGTTGTAGAGCGTCCAGAACAGTATGACGCCCTTGCCATCTCCGGCGTCATTGAACGCGAAACGGTCGGAGGCGATGCCAAGCGCCAAACCAAGCAAAGTCAGGAAAAGACAGGCCGCGAAAGGCGCGAGAATGCGCCATTGGACAATGATACCGGATCTGTCCCCGCCCTTGGCCGTGACGACAAAGGGGTGCCCCTTTGGCTTTAGAATCCCGACGAACGCCGCTTTCGTGATAGGGATTGCACCAATCAACTGGCTGACATCATTCAGAATTGGCACCACCATGCCACGGCTCAGATTATTGAGAGCCACCATGATCATGAGGTAGTAAGTGCCGAAATACGAGATGACGTCCGCGAGGCGCGCATCAACCACAGTGACATTCAGAAACCAATAGAGAAGTGGATAGACCAACGCGGCAAGGCGGAATGAAAAGGTCGTCGACCAGAACAACATGGAGTCGATGACGCTCCAACGGTCGCGTATCCGTAGATTGCTCTTTGCGAATGGGCCAAGCGACGAGCGCGCAATCTGCATCAGCCCAAGGCACCACCGCGCGCGCTGCGTGAGATATTCCTTCAAGCCTTCCGGTGCGAGCCCTTCTGTCAGCGGCTCTTCCAGATAGACAGTCTTCCACCCAGAGTTCTGCAGCTTGAGGGTCAACATGAAGTCTTCCGTAATGCTTTCGGTAGGAAGCCCTCCAATCTGTTCCAAGGCTGTCCAACGTGTGACCGACGACGTTCCGCAGCAAAACGCAATACCCCACCCATCGCGCGACGGTTGAACATGATCGAAAAAAAATCTCTGTTCATCAGGATAGGACCGGCTGATTCCAAGATTGTGCTGAATGGGATCTGCGTTGAAGAAATGCTGCGGTGTCTGGACAAGCCCGACATCTGGATCGTGAAAGAGCGCAAGCGTGCGTGAGATGAACCCGTAGTGCGGCACAAAGTCAGCGTCCAGGACGGCCACGAAATCTGGTTGCACAGCATCTGCTGCAAGACATTCCAGTGCATGATTGACGTTGCCTGCTTTAGACCCCTTGTTCTCGGATCGGCGTATGTATCGAACCCCGAGTTTCTCGCAGTAGTCGCGCAACCAGTCGCGGCGACCATCATCAAGCACCAACACCTCTTTGTTGCTGTGTCGCAGAGATTTTGCGCCGACGATCGTTCGTTCCAGAACCTCGAAGTCTTCGTTGTAGGTTGCAATGAGAATTGCAACACGCGGCACCTGCGCATCGCCCCACCAACCGAGATTGGCGTCGGCTTCGCGGCTGCGATCCTTGCGGCGGGTCATGATCAGAAACGCCGACATGTTCCCCAAGAGCGCAACGGCTTCCAACCCGAAGAGCGACCAACTGGCCAGCATGTCGAGCGTCCATCCGGGAGGCGCGAGCGTTTCAGTGGCGCGCCACCACGCGTATCGGGCGGCAAGAAGCGCCGCACATGCAAGCAGAAGCGTTCGGTGCATGTTCCGGTCGCGATCAAAGAACAACGGCAGCACCAGCGCGACGCCAAGCAACAGTATCAATTGAAGGGTCGCAGCGCCGATTTCACTGAGGAAAACAGGGGGAAGCATACTAGCGCAAAAGGTTCCGCAGCCAGTCCAGAGGCCGGGTTTCGAAGAAAACGCGACCAGTCCGGCCAATGGCGCAACCCAATTCCGGATCAGCGGACATCTCAGGCACCAGCAACGCGACATCGTAACGCTCAAGATGCTTTTGGCTCGGACGCACGGCAAGTTTCTCATAGATTGTAGCCGCGCCACTGCCCGCAAGACGCGTCACAGTTCCGTTAAAGACCTGATTGCTGCCCGTAAGGCGGAACCGGGCGGACTGGCCATTCACAAGGCTGTTGTAAACAGACTCGGCGACCGAGAGTGTGACGAAGGAAGCGTTGCAATCGACCAGGCGAATCAAGGGGTCACCGCGCTGCACATAGACCCCGTCAGCTTCCAGAACCTCCCACAGAAGCCCGCTCACAGGAGAGCGAATTTCGCCTCCGGCAAGACTGTTGATCTGCACCTGTTCCCGTTGAATGCGGTTCAGAATAGCGTCCAAATGCGCTTTGGCCTCTGCAAGATCAGCCTCAAGGCCAGCGATGACGCTATCCAGTGCCACCGCGCGTTGCTCTGAATTCGGCGCGTCATTGTATCCATCGCCTAGAAACACATGCTGCTCGGCGGCGCGCACCGCGGTTTCAAGGACTTTCACGCGCTCTCGGGCTTGATCAAGTGCGAAGCCTTCCGGGTCGGACATATTCGGCACGCGGTCGCTGTCGCCCTCCAGCCCTTGGTCCGGGCGTTGATCGTCCTCTCTCCCTGCACGCGCGCGTTCCGCAATCGAAAGTCTGGTGCGCGCATGACTGAGTTGAATTCGCAACTCCTCGAGCCGATACTGACG
>NZ_JAGPVV010000302.1 GCF_018066915.1 Roseovarius sp. | reverse complement strand
AGGCGCAGCGCATGTTGGGCGTCAGGCTGTCATCCTCGAAATCCAACTCGAGCGTTTCGGGGTCGAACACCATGTTTTCAATGATGGTGCCGAACATCGAGCAGGTGGCGTAGATTTCCGGCTCTGCTTCGGCGCTCAGATTGACGGTCTTGGCATAGCAGCCACCCTCGAAATTGAAGGTGCCGCGATCCGACCAGCCGTGTTCGTCATCGCCCAAGAGCGTGCGGTCAGGATCGGCGGATAGCGTGGTCTTGCCGGTGCCTGAGAGGCCAAAGAAGATGGCGGTATCAACCGGATTGCCCTGCGCGTGGTTGGCAGAGCAATGCATCGGCATGATGCCTTTTTCCGGCAAGAGGTAGTTGAGCAGCGAGAACACCGATTTCTTGTTTTCGCCTGCGTATTCGGTATTGCCCACAAGGATCAGCTTGCGGTCGAAATTCATTGCGATCACGGTTTCCGAGCGGCAGTCGTGGCGCGCGGGGTCGGCCTTGAAGCCGGGGCAATTGATGACGGTGAAATCGGCGGTGAAACTGTCGAGCGCCGCGCGCTCGGGGCGGCGCAGCATGGTGCGATTGAAGAGGCTGTGCCACGCCAGTTCCGAAATCATCCGCATGTTGATGGAATGCGCAGGGTCTGCGCCGCCGATCAGGTCCTGCACATAGACATCGCGGCCCTTGAGATAGGTCAGCATGTCGGCATAGAGCGCCTCGAACCCTTCTGGCGACATGGCGGCGTTGTTTTCCCACCAGATCGTATCGGCAACGCTGTCGGTCTTGACGATATGCTTGTCCTTGGGCGAGCGGCCGGTGAATGTGCCGGTGGTCACAAGCAGCGTGCCACCCTGGCCAAGCGTGCCCTCACCATTCTTGAGCGCCGCTTCGATCAGCGCCGGTTCGATGAGGTTGTAATGGACATGGCCCAGCCCTGTGATGCCTTGATCCTCAAGCTGGAAATGCGGGTTCACCCGTCCGATTGTCATATTGTCAAGCTCCTGTTCGCCAGATCCGCGCCTGTGCTGTCGGATCGTTCAGGGCGCCGCCGTTGCGGCGTCGGTCGGGCAACATGCCCGGCTGGGCGGCTCTTAGCACGCAGCTTGTGAAAAATAACAGGGCAGATTCATATGGTTAGCGCAACCAGCCGCAGGTTAGCGCAACCAAGTGGATGTTGGCGCAAACATTGCACCCCCTGAGCGTGTAAAGTGAGTCAATTTAGCCATTATCAAGATATTTTTGCGTCAATTGACCATGGCGACCCGGCTGATTCGCAGATTTGAATTGATAAGATGGCCGGAAACAGAGCATAGTGGCACAAAAAATGCAGGCAGACCGAGCAGTAAAAGGAATAGAACTATGTCCAAAATCGCCCTCGTGGACGATGACAGGAATATTCTGACATCCGTATCCATGACTCTTGAAGCCGAAGGCTTTGAGGTAGAAACCTATAATGATGGCCAACAGGCCTTTGACGCCTTCAGCAAGAAATTGCCCGATATGGCCGTGCTCGACATCAAGATGCCGCGCATGGATGGCATGGACCTGTTGCAGCGCTTGCGCCAGAAATCGCAGATGCCCGTGATCTTCCTTACCTCCAAGGATGATGAGATCGACGAGGTTCTGGGTCTGCGCATGGGTGCCGATGACTATGTGAAAAAGCCGTTTTCGCAGCGCTTGCTGGTGGAACGCATCCGCGCCCTGTTGCGGCGTCAGGATGCCGCCAACGGGCATGTCGTGGTCGAGACCGAAGAAACCAAGGTGATCGAACGCGGCAATCTGCTGATGGACCCGCTGCGCCATTCGGTAAGCTGGAAAGGGCAGGACGTGTCGCTGACTGTGACCGAATTCCTGCTGCTTCAGGCGCTGGCCAAGCGGCCCGGCTTCGTCAAGAGCCGCGATCAACTGATGGACGTGGCCTATGACGATCAGGTCTATGTCGACGACCGCACCATCGACAGCCACATCAAGCGGTTGCGCAAGAAGCTGCGCATGGTCGATCCCGAGTTTTCGGCGATCGAGACGCTTTATGGGATCGGGTATCGGTACAACGAAGAATAATGGCTCTGGTCGAGCGGATAGGGGTGCGGAACGTGCAGCCGCGTAAGGATAACGATCTTGTCCTTGGCGATGATTTCGTGGCACCGGATCGTCTGGACGAAGGAGAGCTGAACGCCCGTCGCGCCAAGCGCGGGTGGTTCAGTTTTCGTGACTCCTCGCTCACCCGCAAGATCATCACCTTCAATCTGATTGCCCTCAACGTGCTGGTTGTGGGCATCCTGTATCTCAACTCATCGCGCGACAATCTGGCGATGCAGCGCGCCAACAGCCTGATGGTTCAGACCGCGCTCATTGCCGATGTGGTCGAGGCGCGGCTGCCCGCAGGCGCGCCGGTCAGCTTTGCCACCGGCGACGGGGTGGATATGGCCAGCACGCTTGCGCATCTTGATGTGCAGACCGGCACCGAGGTCTTGCTCTTTGACCGCACCGGGATGCTCGTCGGGCGCAAGCAGGGGGACACGCTGGGCCAAGGCGGCACCGCAACCCTGCCCGCAACGCCGATGACGGATCTCCTCAGCCGCCTGTGGGAACGGATTTCGAGCCCGTTTTCCGGGGCGGATAAGACCGCAGCAGGGCGCGGGGTCGAAGACGTGGCGCGTGACATGGTTGATCTGGCGGTTGGCGGCGGCGTGCAATTGCGCACCGCTGAAACCGCGCAGGGGGTCGTGCTGACCGTGGCTGCCCCGGTCATGCAGGGCGATACGCCGGTTGCGGTGGTGGCACTGGCCAATGCCAGCGGCGAAATTGACAAACTGGCGCGGGTCGAGCGCGAGCGTGTGCTCCAGATGTTCCTGATTGCGACGCTGGTGTCGGTGGGCCTCAGCCTTATCCTGGCCTCGACCATATCCAACCCGCTGGCCGATCTGGCGGCGGCGGCGGAAATTGGGCGCGACCGCAACAAAGGCAAGGGAGCCAAGGGGCGCATCCGCATCCCCGACCTGACCGCGCGCCCCGACGAGATCGGGCGTCTGAGCGGCGCGTTGCGCGGCATGGTCTCGGCGCTCTATCACCGGATCGACAGCAACGAACAATTCGCCGCCGATGTGGCGCATGAGATCAAGAACCCGCTGGCCAGCCTGCGCTCGGCGGTGGGCACCATGCGCATCGCCAAGCGCGACGATCAGCGCGAGCGGTTGTTGGAGGTGATCGAACATGATGTGCGCCGTCTGGACCGTCTGGTGAGCGATATTTCCAACGCCTCGCGGCTTGACAGCGAATTGGTCAAGGAAGAGCAGGAAGCGTTCGATCTGCTCAAGATGTTGCAGAACCTCGGGAATTATCTGGGTGAAGAGGCACAGAAGAACGGGATCGAATTCATCATGGATTTCCCGCCGCAGCCTATCGTCATCACCGGGCTCGAAGGGCGGCTGGCGCAGGTCTTTGTCAATCTCATCACCAATGCCATCAGTTTCTGCGAAGACGGTGACGCGATCCGCGTCTGGGCGCGCAGGCGGGCCAACCGCGTGCTGGTAGTGGTCGAGGATACCGGGCCGGGCATTCCCGAACAGGCGCTGGAAAAGGTATTCCAACGCTTTTATTCGCAGCGGCCCGAGGGCGATTTCGGCAACAATTCCGGTCTTGGCCTTGCCATCTCCAAGCAGATCGTCGAGGCGCATGATGGCGTGATCTGGGCCGAAAACATTCGCCCCACCCATGCCGATGCCACCTCTGATCCGCTGGGCGCACGGTTTGTCGTGGGTCTGCCGGTCTGAGCCGGTGACAGGCACGCCCCCCCGCGACGAGATCATCCTGCACGCCACCTGCGTGGCCCATTCGGGGCGCGCGGTGTTGATCCGGGGCGCATCGGGGCGCGGTAAATCCGGCCTTGCCCTAGAGCTTTTGGCGCTTGGCGCGGGGCTGGTCGCCGATGACCGCACGCGGCTCTGGCTGGCGGAGGGGTGCATCATGGCAGACGCACCAGCCACCATCCGAGGTCAGATCGAGGCGCGCGGCATGGGTATCCTAAGCCTGCCCGCTGTCGGGCCACAGCCGCTTGCGCTCATCGTCGATCTGGACACTGAGAGCACAGAGCGCCTGCCGCCGCTGACCCATGCCGATTTATTGGGGCAGAGCGTGCCGCTTGTAAAAAAAGCGGATCATGCACATTTCCCGGCGGCGGTCCTGCTATATCTCATTCATGGGACGTTGATCTGAAGGAGCCACACCATGCCGCCCGAGCCTGACGCCCGCCCAAGTGCCGGGGAGGCGCGCAATCGCCTGGTTCTGGTCACGGGCCCCTCTGGCGCCGGGCGCAGCACCGCGATCCGCGCGCTTGAGGATATGGGCTATGAGGCAATCGACAACATGCCGCTCTCGCTCTTGCCGCGCCTGTTGGAGGGGCCGCAATCGGACAAGCCGCTGGCCCTTGGGATCGACGCCCGCAATCGGGATTTCTCGACCAACGCGCTGACGGGCATGATCTACCAAAGCGATTGGCACCCCGGCCAGCCGCTTCAGGTGCTCTACCTCGATTGCCGCGCGGATATCCTGCAACGGCGGTTTTCGGAAACCCGCAGGCGGCATCCGCTGGCCCCGGACGAGAGCGCAGAGGCCGGGATTGCGCGCGAGTTTGATCTGCTCTCGCCAGTGCGCGCGCGCGCAGACCTCTTGATCGACACCTCCGACATGACGCCGCATGACCTGCGCGCCGAGTTGGGGCGGTGGTTTGGTCCCGGCGAGGCCGAAAGCCTTGCGGTCTCGGTGCATTCGTTTTCCTACAAGCGCGGCTTGCCGCGTGGTCTTGATATGGTGTTCGACTGCCGTTTCCTGCGCAATCCCTATTGGCAGCCGGAGTTGCGCAGCTTGGACGGTCGCGCGCCCGAGGTGGCGACACATATCGCAGGTGATCCGCTCTTTGCGGAATTTCGCCGCCGGGTGACAGAGATGGTCGAACTCTTGCTGCCGGCCTATGAGACCGAGGGCAAAGCCTATCTCTCGATCGGGTTTGGCTGCACCGGCGGGCAACATCGCAGCGTGGCCATGGCAGAAACTTTGGGTGCGACCCTTGCGAAAGACGGCTGGCAAGTGTCAATAAGGCATCGGGAACTGGAGCGGCGCAGCGGGGCAGAGGCCCATGGCCCCGCCCGCGACGTCTGAGGAGTGACGCAGTCTTGATCGGGATCGTGATCGTGGCACATGGCGGGCTGGCCAATGAGTATCTCAGGGCCGTCGAGCATGTGGTGGGCGCCCAGACCGGCGTGATGGCGATTTCCATCGAGAGCGACCATGATCGCACCGCCAAGCAGGACGAGATCTGTGCCGCCGCCGATGCGGTCGATACCGGGGGCGGTGTCGTGCTCGTGACCGATATCTTTGGCGGATCGCCCTCGAACCTGTCGCTGCGCGCCTGCCGCCCCAATGACCGGCGCATTCTCTATGGGGCCAACCTGCCGATGCTGATCAAGCTCGCCAAGAGCCGGCACATGGCGCTGCCCGATGCGGTGCGCGCGGCGCTCGAGGCGGGGCGCAAATATATCGACAGCCACAATGTATCGGAAGAGTGAGGAGGCGAGGGTGAGCATGGACAAGGTGACGCGGCGAATGGAGATCGTCAACGAAAAGGGGCTGCATGCGCGGGCCGCCGCCAAACTTGTCGAGGTGGTCGAGGGCTTTGACGCCCGCGCCGAGGTCTCTTGCAATGGGCAATCTGCCTCTGGTGACAGCATCATGGGGCTTTTGATGTTGGCAGCGGCCAAAGGAACCACTATTGACGTCGAAATCGTCGGGCCGGACGCAACCCCTCTGGCCGAGGCGGTTGCGGCACTGGTTGCGGACAGGTTCGGCGAGGGCATGTAGGCGCGCAGGATCAGGCAGTCGCGACATGAGCGGGACAGGAACAAACTAGTGAACACCAAGGCGCAGCCAGAGTCCGGCAAAGAGACGGGCGAAACGGTCCTCTTTACCAAATACGACCGCCGCAGCCTGACCTATGCCAACAGTTTCGACAATGGGCTGACATCGTTCATCATCCGCGTGATGGAATGGATGACCGGCAAGATCACCATCCTGCGCATGATCCGAAAATTCGAGAAGCGCGGCGCGCCGACCGGTCAGGCATTCTGGCGCGCGGCCTTGGATACGATGGGTATTCCGCTCCTGACCCCCGATGCCGAGGTGGCGCATATCCCGCTTGAGGGGCCGGTGGTGGTTGTGGCCAACCATCCGCATGGTCTGGTGGATGGGATGATCCTGGCCGATCTGATCGGGCGGCGGCGCAGCGATTACAAGATCCTCACGCGCGCGCTTTTGACCGGGATCGACGAGGTGGCGGCCTCTTACATGATCTCTGTCCCTTTCCCGCATGAACCCGATGCAC
>NZ_JAGPVV010000301.1 GCF_018066915.1 Roseovarius sp. | reverse complement strand
CATGTCCACTTGGGTGTTTTGCGGGACGGTCAGATTGTAGATCCCTTCAGCCCCGAGGCGGGCGATACCTGCGGCGCGCCCCTCGATCAGAGCCTGTGGCAAACCGCCCTGCCCTATGACCCCGCAGGGCTCTTTACGGCGGGATTTTCCACCGCCGTGCCCGAGTTTGACGCAGTCCGCTCTGGTGCCGCCCGTGCCAGCACCGCGCAGCCGGGTCAGCCACTCGTCCTCTATGGGCATGTCTTTTACGCTCAACCGGGCGACCGCCTGACCCTGACGGCCCAAGGGCCGGGGGGCGAGGTTTTCAGCCACGAAATTTCGCTAGACGCGCCGCAAGCGCAGCTTTTTCGCGCCTTTGGCCGCAAGGCACCGGAGGGCGGGTGGCCATCAGGCGATTATCGCGGCTATGTGCGCCTGACGCGCGGCGAGACCATCCTTGCGGTGCGACACGCCGATATCACCGTCGCGCCCTGAACGCTGTTACCGCGTCGTCAACTTCAACTCGATCCGCCGGTTCTGTGCCCGTGCGGCGGGCGTATCCTCCGGATTGACCGGCTGAAACTCACCATAGCCATTGGCCGAGAGCCGCTCTGCCGGGAACCCAAGCACCCCGGTGAGATAGCGCACAACCGAGAGCGCGCGCGCCTGGCTCAGCGCCCAGTTGTCGGCAAACCGCGCGCCCTCGATGATCGGCACGTTATCCGTATGCCCATCGACCTGCAGCACCCAGTCGATCCCCTCGGGAATATCTCCGATCACATTGCGGAGGATGCCCGCGACCTTGGCAATCTCACCCTCGCCCGCCGGTGACAATTCCGCCTCGCCGGGGGCAAAGAGCACCTCGGACGAGAACACGAACCGGTCGCCAACGATCTGCACGCCCTGCTGCTGGCCCAACACATCACGCAGGCGGCCAAAGAATTCCGAGCGGTATTTTTCCAGATCCTCTTTCTCTGCCTCCAGCAATCGTGCGCGCTCTTCCTCTGCGATCCGCCGCCGCCGCTCTTCGGCGGCGACACGGGCAAGGGCGGTGTTGAGCTCATTGCCAAGCGATTGCAACTGCACCTCTGCCTCGGCCTCACGCGCCTTCGACTCGTCCAAGAGCGCCTGTAGGCCCGAAAGCTGCTGTCGGAGGGCGGCCACCTGCTGGTTGAGCAAGGCTTGCTGCTTTTGCGCCTCGGAGGCTTGCGCCGCCTCTTCTGCCAGCCGCGAACGCGCCTCGGACAAAAGCGCGGCGCGCTCTTCGGCCTCGGTCATTTCCAGTTCGGCGGCACGCTGCGCGGCAAGGGCCGCCACCAACTGATCCCGCACAGCCTGCGCCTCTTGCGCGCTTTGCGCTGCCACATCGCGCGTTTCGGCCAACTCGCCGCGCAACCGGGCAATATCCGCCTCTTGTGCGGCGGCACCCTGCTCGGCATCCAAGAGCGCCTGCGCCAATTGGCTGTTCAAATCCGCACGCGCCGTTTCAGCCGCCGCCAAGAGGGTCAGCGTTTCTTCCGCGCGCTTGCGCTGCTCTTCGAGCGCCAGGGTCATCGCAGTCAGCTCGGCATCCGCATCCGCCAGCCGTGCGCGCAGAGCCTCAGCGGCGGCAGCCTCGGTCAGGCGCGCCTGTTCCTCTGCGCTCAATTGCTGCGCAAGGGCCGCCTGGGCTTCGGCGGCCTCGGTATTGCGCTGCCGCAGATCCGCCGCGAGCGCCTCGAGCGCCTCACGCCGGGCGGCGGCCAGGCGCGCGGCTTCTGCCTGTGCGTCCACCTCATCCCGCAGTCCTGCAAGGGCAAGTTGCAACTGTTCCTGTTCACTGAGCAATTCGGCACGCGCCGTTTCGAGATCGGCGATGCGCCCCTGCGCGGTCTCGCGCTCGGCCAAGAGGCCTGCGACCTGCTCCTCGAAACTGGCAATCCGCCCCTGAGCAACCCGAAGCGCCTCGGCCTGCTCGGCCTCGCGGGTGCGGGCGTCATCCAGCGTTGCAGTCAGGGTGCCGACCCGATCCTCGAGCCCCGCGCTGCGGTCCTGTTCAAGCCCGAGCGCCAGGGACAGCGCCGCCACCTCCGCCGACAGCGCGTCAAGCTTGGTTGCCTGTCCGCTGATTTCCTCGCGCAGCACGAATTGCACCATCATGAAGATAGTGAGCACGAACATCAGCACCAGCAAGAGGCCGGTCATCGCATCGACAAAGCCCGGCCAGATCGAGGCCTGAAACCGCGCGCCGCTGCGCCGCGAGAGGGCCATGGTCAGCCCTCCTCGTCCTGATCCGCATCGGGGCGCGGCACCACTGGGCGCACGGCACGCGGGGCGGCGGCAGGGCGGACCTGTCCCAGAACCCGCGTGAGGGCCGCCAGATCGGTGCGCAACTCGGTCATGGTCTCTTGCCGACCGGCGCTGATTTCCTCGAGAATACGCAGCATCTGCACGTCGATCGAGCGCAGGCGCATCCGGCTTTCGGCATCAATCCCCTCGTGCGGCGTGGTTTCGCGGGCCTCCAGCGTGGCGATCAACCGCTCCTGCCCCTCGGCCAAACGCAAGAGCGCCAGTTGCACAGGGTTTTGATCGCTCATCCTGTGGGTCAGCCGCTCGATGGAATCCGCCAGAACCCCGAGTTTCTGATCGACCATCGCGCGGCTCATGTCCGATTGGCTGAGCATTGATTGGAGCGCGTCCATCTGCTCGGCCATATGATCGAGCAGGTGCGCCACGGCGCCGCTCTCGCCGCCGTCGCCACCCTCGCCATCGCCGCTGGCGAACCCGACCCGCGTGATCGTGGACATCCACTCTTCAAGCTCGCGGTAGAACCGGTTTTGCCCGTGGCCCGCAAACAGCTCGAGCAGGCCCACCACCAGCGATCCGGCAAGCCCCAGAAGCGACGAGGAAAACGCCACGCCCATGCCGCCCAACTGTGCCTCAAGCCCGGTCATCAGGCGGTTGAAAACGGCGATACTCTCTTCGCCCTCGCGTGGGGCAAGGCTCCGGATCGTATCAACGACTGCGGGCACCGTGGTGGCCAGACCGTAAAACGTGCCCAACAGCCCGAGAAAGATCAGCAGACTGACGATATAGCGGGTGATCTCGCGCGCCTCGTCGATGCGTTGCGCGACCGAGTCGAGGATCGAGCGCGCCGAGGTTGACGCAATCTGCATCCGCTTGCCGCGCGAGCGCAGCAAGGTCGCCAGCGGCGCCAGCATCGAGGGCGGTTGCGTCATCTCGTGGCCTGGCAGTTGTGCGGCAAACCCGTCGATCCAGCGGGCCGACCCGATCAATTGCAGCACCTGCCAGAAGGTTGCGATCACCCCGAGCACGAAGACAAAGAAAATGAACCCGTTGAGCCAGAGATTGGCCTCGAACACCGGCAGCACCCGAGGCAGCGCCACAAAGGCCCCGAGCGCGGTCAGCCCGATGACCACCAGCATCAAAAAGATCTGGCGGTAAGGATATGAAAACTGCGGCTCGACCTCACGGTCCGGCTGGTCCATCTGGACGCTCCCGACACTTGGATTTCTTGGGCCAACCCTACGCGGCTTGGACGCCCAAGCCAAGGATTTATCCACAGATATGGCGCACCCGCCGAACCAGCCAGTCAAGCTCTTTGTCGTGGATGCCCAACTGTTGCAGGTGGTCGGCGGTGTTGTAGAGATATTCGGTGTTTGGCCCACGCCCGCCGACGGCGCGGGCGATGATCGACGCCTGTTCCTCGAGATCGAGACCGCCGCAATATTGCACGTGATCAGGGTCGATCACATAGGTCACGGCCTCGACCCGGCGCCCATCAGCCAGATCAATCTCCAGCATCCGCTCCAGATAGGCCGAGGAAATCAGCTCGCGCTCGCGCAGATAGGCCAGCACCTCTTCGGCCTGCGCAGGGTCAGCCCGTAGTGCCACCCCCTGACAGAGTGCACCGGGGCTGGCATCAAGCGCCAGAACCAGACCGGGCACCTCATCCGTGCCGCGATGGTGGATACTGCGCATGCAAAAGCTGCGGTGATAGTCGGGGAGCCGGGCAATCACCCGCTCTACCGCGTCAAAGCCCGGATTCCACACCAGCGACCCGTAGCCGAATACCCACATTGCCTTTGCCCCTGTTCCTCACGCACCGCCCCCTATAAACAGCTCTCACGAGGCATGAAAGGGGCGCGCACCATGAGATTTCTGCTTGCCGCGATCTTGATCGTCGCATCGGGCTGGTCTGGTTACTGGTTCGTTGGGCAAAACGGGTTGAGCCGTGGGTTTGCGGCATGGTTCGAGGCGCGGCGCGCCGAAGGGTGGGTGGCCGAAACTTCGGACATCACGGTGCAGGGCTTTCCCAACCGATTTGATACCGGATTTTCCGATCTTGTGCTGGCCGATCCTGCGACAGGTCTCGCCTGGGAGGCAGAGTTCTTTCAGATCCTCGCCCTCAGCTATCAGCCCAACCATGTCATCGCGGTCTGGCCAGATCAGCAGTTGATTGCCACGCCGCAAGAGAAATTCCGCGTCGAGAGCCGCGACATGCGCGCCAGCCTGCGCATCACGCCCGATACGCGGCTGGCCCCGGAACGCGCCACACTGACGGCGGAATTCCTGCAAATCACGCCCGAGGCGCGGCCAGACGAGCCGACCGCCCTAACTAGTCTCACGCTGGCCGCGGAACGGCAGCAAGAGGCTGAGTATCGTCTGGGCCTCTCCGCAGAGGGGCTGACGCTCGCCGCCCCTTGGCAGGCGCGGCTTGATCCGCAAGGGCGCCTGCCCCGGCAAATTTCCGGGCTCCATGCCGATCTGACCGTGCGATTTGACCGGATCTGGGACCGAAGCGCCATCGAGGACGCGCGCCCACAACCAACAGAGATCAAGGTAAAGCTGGCGGATGCAAAGTGGGGGCAATTGCATCTTCAAGCCGCAGGCGCGGTCACGGTGACACCCGAAGGCTGGCCGGAGGGCGAAATCACGCTCAAGGCGCGCAATTGGCGCGACATGCTTCAAATCGCGGCAGAAACCGGTGCTGTGCCCGAAAGTATGCTGGGAACGCTGGAAAGCGGGCTTTCCCTCATGGCGCAGATGTCGGGCAATCCTGAAACTCTCGATGTGCCGCTGACGTTTCGCAACGGGCGCATCCTGCTGGGTCCGATCCCGATTGGCCCGGCACCGATACTGCGGCTGAGATAGGTTCAGGCCCCGTCGCGCAGCGCGACAAAGGCTGGCCATGCGTCAGGGTCGGCCACGGTCTTGTCGCGGCAGAACGGGTTGCAAAAGCCAAAAATCCGCCCCTCGCTTTCCATCAGGTCGGTCACGGGATCGCCGGAATAGGGACAGGCCGTATTTTCGGGCGTGCCCTCAGCCACTGCGCGCGCCGGGCGCGGCTCCGGGCCGGGCCAAGGTGCGGTGGCATAGGGCTTGGCATAGCGGGCAAGCGTCGCCCCGCGCACCAGCCCCATGGCGCGCCAACGACGGAACGCCGGATCGCCCAGATGGGCCGCGACATAGGCGCGCGCCGCCTCGGACACCGGCAGGCCATAGCCCGCAATCCGCGCGGCCACCGGGGCAAAAAACGCATCCGCAACGCTGTAATCCCCACAGAGCCATGGGCCATTGGGCGCGCAGGTGGCACGGGCGTGCTGCCACAGGGTCTCGATCCGGGCGAGATCATTCAGCACCGCCTGCGCGGGTGTGACACCCACATAGGCCGTGCGCAGGTTCATCGGGCAATCGCCGCGCAGGGCCCCAAAGCCTGCGTGCATTTCCGCCGCAAGCGTGCGCGCCGTGGCGCGGGCACGCGGATCAGTGGGCCATATGCCAGCCTCGGGATGGCGGCTGGCCAATTCCTCGGCCATGGCAAGGCTGTCAGAGACTGCGACCCCCTCGGGCGTGACCAGCACCGGCACGGTGCGCGCCGGGGCAAGATCGGCCAATTGCTGCGCCACGCTCGCCTCGGCGTCGAAATCGAGCAGGCGAACGCGATATGGCAAGCCAAAGCGCGCGAGCAAGAGCCATCCGCGCAGGGACCAGGACGAATAGGCGTAATCGCCAAGGATGAGATCATAGGTCATGGGGGAATGCTATCGCTGGCCCCGGCCCGCGCCTAGCGCAATTTTGTGCGCCCCTGCATCACGGATGGTGATTGATCGCCCGCGCCTGCCAACCTGCGCCGCTCCAGTGCAATTCCGTCACCGAGAGGTTGTCGATCCGATGCGCAAAGGCCTCATAGGCTGTAACCCCGAGGGCGGCCTGGACCTGTGTCAGGATCGCCCCCATATGTGTCACAGCCACGATATCGCGCCCCGGATGGGCGGCGCGCAGTCGCTCCGCAGCGCGCGAGACGCGGGCGGACACCTCGTGCCAGCTTTCACCGCCGGGGGCGCGGATATCGCCCGGCTGCTCCCAAAAGGCGCGCAAGAGGGGCTGATCGGGCACCGTATCAAAGGCCTGCAACTCCCATGTGCCAAAGTGGATTTCGCGCAGGTCGGGATCATCGGCAAGGCGGTCTCGCGCACCTGCGATGGCATCAGCCGTGGCACGCGCGCGGCTGAGGTCAGAGGAAATCACCAAGGCATCGCCGGGCAGATGCGATGCCACCCGCGCCAGCCGCGCCACATCGCTCAGGTCCGCCGGGATATCCGACCAGCCCACCATGGATTTGGCATGCGTAGGCCCATGGCGAACCCAGAAAAATCGGCTCACGGCAGCGTGCCCTTGAGCACCTGGGGCAGGCCCGCGATGACATGCACGACCAGATCCGAGCGTGCCGCCAGGGCCTGATTGATCCGGCCCTGCGCGTCCCGGAACCGGCGGGCGAGCGCGTTGTCGGGCACCACCGACAGCCCCACCTCGTTCGAGACCATCACCACCGGCGCGGCGCAGGTATCGAGCGCGGCCATCAACGCCGATTGCGCCCTGTCGAGATCATGGTCCCCTAACAGGTGATTGCTGAGCCACATTGTGATACAGTCGAGCAACACGACCTCATCCGACCCCGCCTGTTCCAGCGCCGGGGCAAGATCGAGCGGCGCCTCAACAGTGCGCCAGTCTGGGCCGCGCATCACGCGATGACGTTCCAGCTTGGCGCGCATCTCGTCGTCAAAGGCCTGCGCCGTCGCCAGATAGACCCGCGCACGCGCCGTGTCGGTGACAAGCGCCTCGGCGAACCCGGATTTGCCCGAGGCAGCGCCACCCAGAACAAGGCTCAGTCGTGGAAGGTTGGACACGCGCACTCCTTTTTTGATCCGGTCACGCCCGCGCTGCGTAGCACTTTGCGACAAGAGGAAAAAGGGCGCAACGAAGTCACGCCGCCGATAGGGGGAAATCCGATGCCACTCGACGCACCACAGCAAAGGTCCATGTCCCGCACCGCCATGAAGGCCGAGATGCTGGATGCCGAAACCGAACTGGCGCTCGCCTACGCGTGGCGCGATCAGCGCGACGAAGAGGCGCTGCATCGCCTGATCAACGCCTATATGCGGCTAGCGATTTCGATGGCATCGAAATTCCGCCGCTATGGCGCGCCGATGAACGACCTCATTCAAGAGGCGGGGCTTGGCCTTATGAAAGCGGCCGATAAATTCGATCCGGATCGCGGCGTGCGCTTTTCGACCTACGCCGTGTGGTGGATCAAGGCCAGCATCCAAGACTATGTGATGCGCAACTGGTCGATGGTGCGAACCGGCTCCACCTCGTCGCAAAAGTCCTTGTTTTTCAACATGCGCCGCGTTCAGGCACGGCTGGAGCGCGAGGCGCTTGCCAATGGCGAGCAGCTTGACGGCTATCAATTGCGCGAAATGATCGCCCATGAGGTGGGCGTTCCGTTGCGCGACGTCGAGATGATGGAGGGGCGTCTTTCGGGCTCTGATTTCTCGTTGAACGCCACGCAATCTTCTGAGGATGAAGGCCGCCAGTGGATCGACACGCTCGAGGATGATGGCGCGCGCGGCGACGAGATCGTGGAACGTGACCACGATATGCACGCTCTGCGCACATGGCTGGCAGAGGCGCTGTCCCGGCTCAATGATCGCGAGCGGTTCATCGTGCGCGAACGCAAGCTGCGGGATGATCCGCGCACCTTGGAGAGCCTTGGCGAGGAATTGAACCTGAGCAAGGAGCGGGTGCGCCAACTCGAAGCTGCGGCATTCCAGAAAATGCGCAAGCATCTTGAAAAGCACGGCGGCGAGGTGCAAAACCTGCTCGCATGATCATGCGCGCCCTTGCCCTCTGGATGAGCTTTGGCTTGACCTCACCTGCGCTCGCACAGGACGTGATGATTTTGGGCGAGGTGCATGACAATCCCGCGCATCATGCCGAACAGGCGGCGCGCGTGGCCCAAGCGCAGCCGAAGGCCGTCGTCTTTGAAATGCTGACCGCTGAGCAAGCCGCGCGCGCAACCCCGGATGTGCGCGGCGATAAGGATGCACTCGAGGCGGCGTTAGGCTGGGCCGAGAGTGGCTGGCCAGATTTTTCGATGTATTATCCGATCTTTGCAGCAGCGCCAGATGCCGCGATTTATGGCGCGCAGGTGCCCCGTGAGACCGCCCGTGCGGCGCTCTCCGATGGGCCTGCCGCCTCGTTCGGGGAAGAGGCTTCGCGCTACGGGCTTGACCGTGATCTGCCGCCCGAAGAGCAAACCGCCCGTGAAACCCTCCAGAAAGAGGCGCATTGCAACGCCCTACCCCCAGAAATGCTGCCCGGCATGGTCGCAATTCAACGCCTGCGTGACGCGGTCTTGGCCCGCGCAACAATAGAGGCGCTCGAGGCAACCGGCGGGCCGGTGGCGGTGATCACCGGCAATGGCCACGCCCGCCGCGATTGGGGCGTGCCCGCCTATCTGACCATGGTCGCGCCGGACCTCGACATTTGGGTTCTGGGCCAGACCGAGGACGCGCGCCCGCTTGATGGCGGGTTTGACGTCGTCACAAGCGCGCCTGCGGTCGCGCGCCCCGATCCCTGCGCGGCGTTCAAGTGATCTGGCGCACCCTTGCGCGGCCCCGGCCCCGGCCCTAGTGTCAGGGCGCAAGTCACAAGGAGCGGCCATGCTCAGCGCGAAACGCATTCTTCTGATCATCGGCGGCGGCATCGCAGCCTACAAGACGCTCGATCTCATCCGGCGTTTGCGCGAACGCGGGGCGTCGGTGACACCAGTGCTGACGCGGGCCGGGGCGGAATTTGTCACCCCGCTCTCGGTCTCGGCCTTGGCTGGGCACAAGGTGTTCTCGGACCTTTTCGACCTCACCGACGAGGCGGAGATGGGCCATATCCAACTCAGCCGCTCTGCCGATCTGATCGTGGTGGCCCCAGCGACCGCTGATCTCATGGCCAAGATGGCGACAGGCCGGGCGGATGACCTTGCATCCACAGTTCTCTTGGCCACCGATACGCCTGTGCTGATCGCACCTGCGATGAATGTGCGGATGTGGCAGCATCCTGCCACGCAGCGCAATATCGCCACGCTCAAGGGGGATGGCATCACCTTTGTCGGCCCAAATGCGGGCGATATGGCCTGCGGTGAGCATGGTCCGGGCCGCATGGCCGAGGTGCCGGAAATCCTGAGCGCCATCGAAGCCGCGCTTGGCGATGGCCCCCTGCGTGGACGCCGCGTGCTCGTGACCTCTGGACCCACCCATGAACCCATCGACCCGGTGCGCTATATCGCCAACCGCTCGTCAGGGGCACAGGGCACGGCGATTGCCCGCGCGCTTGCAGCCCTCGGGGCGCATGTGATCTTTGTCACCGGCCCCGCCACTGTGCCTCCACCCGACGGGGTGACGGTGATCCGCGTCGAGACCGCCCATGAAATGCTGGAGGCGGTCGAAAGCGCCTTGCCGGTCGATGCGGCAATCTGCGCCGCCGCCGTGGCGGATTGGCGGGTGGCCAGTGCGAGCGACCGCAAGATCAAGAAAACCAAAGGCGGTCTGCCGGTTTTGGAGTTTGCCGAAAACCCCGACATTCTGGCTACGCTCAGCCAGAGGACAACCGGCAGACCAAGACTGGTCGTGGGCTTTGCCGCCGAAACCGATGACGTGATCGCGAACGCCACCTCCAAGCGCACGCGCAAAGGTTGTGACTGGATCGTTGCCAATGATGTGCGCCCGGCCACCGGGATCATGGGCGGCACTGAGAATGCGGTGACGCTGATCACCGCAGACGGGGCCGAAGACTGGCCGCGCACGGGCAAGGATCAGGTGGCCGCGCAACTGGCGGCCCGGATCGCCACGGCGTTGAGCTGAAATCATGCGTATTTTCAACAGGATCAAGAGGGGCGCATGCTAACCGTCGCGTTTCAATGGGAGGAAGGGGCGGACCGCGCCCTTGGTCTGCCGGCCTATGAAACCGCAGGCGCGGCAGGGGCCGATCTGCGCGCGAATTTCCCGGATCGCGGGATGGTCACGTTGGCACCGGGTGCGCGGGTGCTGGTGCCTACGGGGCTTCGGTTGGCGGTGCCGGTGGGATATGAGGTGCAGTTGCGCCCGCGCTCTGGCCTTGCCCTGAAACACGGGATCACGCTCCCCAATAGCCCCGGCACCATCGACAGCGATTATCGCGGGCCCTTGGGCGTGATCCTGATGAACGCCGGGCAGGAAGCCTTTGAAATCACGCATGGAATGCGGATCGCTCAGATGGTGGTGGCGCCAGTTGCGCAGGCCCAGTTCGCTCTGGTCGAGACACTGGACGAGACCGCGCGCGGGGCGGGCGGCTTCGGCTCGACGGGGATCGGCTGATGCTGCTGGTAGGGGTCATGGCGGCGGTGCTCTGGGGCATTGGCGCGGCCTTGGGCACGCCCCGGCGGCTGCGGTGGGGGATGATTGCGGGCCTTTGGGCGGCGGTGGTGCTGACACATCTGGTGCTGCCGCAGGGCCATCCGCTCCGCATGGCCACGGGCGAGAGCCCCGCGCTCTGGCTGATGGTCGGCGGCGCGGCGGTGATCGTGCTGATCTACCGCGCCGGATTGCGCCGCCTGCGGGCGCGCTCGGTGCGGGCCGAAACACCAACTGACACGTACAAGCCCTTGTTTTCAGAGACAGAACTCGGGCGTTACGCGCGCCATATCGTGCTCCGGGAAATCGGCGGGCCGGGGCAAAAGGCGCTCAAACAAGCCCGTGTGTTGGTCATTGGCGCGGGCGGTCTTGGCTCTCCGGCGCTGCTCTATCTGGCGGCGGCGGGGGTGGGCACCATCGGGGTGATCGACGATGACATGGTGGATAATTCCAATCTGCAACGGCAGGTGATCCACCGCGATGCCGACATCGGCCTGCCCAAGGTGCAATCGGCAAAGGCGGCGATGCAGGCGCAGAATCCGCATGTGATCGTGCGCCCCTATCAGCGCCGCCTGACGCCCGAAATCGCAAGCGACCTTTTTACCGACTATGACCTGATCCTTGACGGCACCGACAATTTCGACACGCGGTATTTGGCCAATGCGACCGCTGCGGCGCAAGGCAAGCCTCTGATTTCAGGCGCTTTATCGCAATGGGAGGGGCAGGTGAGCGTGTTTGATCCGGCTCATGGCGCTCCCTGCTATCAATGCGTATTCCCGCAGGCCCCGGCGCCCGGTCTGGCGCCCTCTTGCTCCGAGGCGGGCGTTTTGGGCCCCCTACCCGGCGTGGTCGGTGCGATGATGGCGGCGGAGGCCGTGAAACTCATCACCGGCGCGGGACAGCCCCTGCGCGGCGAGATGCTGATCTATGACGCGCTCTATGGCGAAAGCCGCAAGATCGGGCTGAGCCCCCGCGCAGATTGCCCTAT
>NZ_JAGPVV010000278.1 GCF_018066915.1 Roseovarius sp. | reverse complement strand
CCAACGGTCTGACCACCCTCCTCGCCGCCCGCCTGTCACGCGGCGACGAATACGAGGCGGACGCCTATGCCGCCGCCCTCCTGACCAAGGCCGGTATCGGCACCGCGCCGCAAAAATCACTTTTCGAAAAACTCGAGGCGTTAACAAACGGTGCGGGCGGCACCATGCCCGCGTGGTTGCTCAGCCACCCCAAGACCGCCGAACGGATCGCCGCCATCGAAAAACTCGAAAGCCGCTGGCACCAGAGCCTCCCGTGATCCCCTGTCATCCTCGGGCCTGACCCGAGGACCTCTCACCCCCACACCAACAGTCATCCTCGGGCCTGACCCGAGGACCACTCACCTCGGACACAACCGTCATCCTCAGGCCTGACCCGAGGACCTCTCACCTCGGACACAACCGCCATCCTCGGGCTTGACCCGAGGACCTCTCACCCCCGCGACCTTACAAAATCCCCTCAAAGACCTTACAAACCTTACCAGTCGTCACTCTCGAAATTTTTTGATCAAATTATCTTGGCAAGCCCCCCAAGGCCGGGCTAGGCTGTCACAAATCAAGATCAGGACGTTTTTCCAATGGACCTTACACAGTTCCAGACCTTCCGCGTGGCCGCCTGTGACCTGAATGGCCGGATGCGCGGCAAGCGTCTGCCCGTTGCCCACGCCGACAAACTCTCGACAGGTAGCGTGCGCATGCCGCTCTCTTCGCTAAATCTGGATATCTTTGGCGCGGATATCGAAAACTCGCCGCTCGTGTTCGACACCGGCGACGTTGATGGCGTGCTCTTGCCCACCGACCGTGGCCCGGTGCCCCTGCCTTGGCTCGAGGTGCCCCAAGGCCTTGTGCCCATGGTCATGCACCACGAAGACGGCACGCCTTTCGCCGGCGATCCCCGTCACGCCCTCGTTTCCGTCCTCAACCGCTACGCCGCAAAGGGCTGGCACGTCGAGGCCGCGACCGAATTGGAATTTACATTGGTGGACGGAAAAGGTAATACTCTCAAGAACATACGTGACCCCCGCAATGGTCGGCGGATGAAATCTCCGGGTATTCTCTCGCTTGGGCAGATGGATGCGTTCGACGGTTTCCTCAGCGCCCTCTACGAGGCCGGTCTGGAAATGGGCCTGCCGGTCGAAACCGCTGTCAGCGAGGCGGGCATCGGTCAGTTCGAGCTGACCCTGCATCATCAGAACGCCCTGCGCGCCGCCGATGACACCTGGCTTTTCAAGACACTTATCAAAGGCTTAGCCCGTCAGCACGGCTATGTCGCCACCTTCATGGCCAAACCCTTCGACGATGACACGGGCAACGGCATGCACATGCATTTCTCGGTGATGGACAAGGCAGGGAACAACGTTTTCAACGATGGCACCGCAGAAGGCACGGACATCCTGCGCGCCGCCGTGGCGGGCTGCCTTGCAGCGATGCCGCCCTCAACGCTGATTTTTGCGCCACATGCCAACAGTTATGCAAGACTGGTGCCCGGTGCCCATGCGCCCACTGGCGCGGGCTGGGGCTATGAGAACCGCACAACCGCCGTGCGCATCCCCGGTGGCCCCCCCGCCGCGCGCCGGATCGAACACCGCGTCGCTGGCGGCGATATCAACCCCTATCTCAGCTTTGCCGCTATTCTGGGGGCTGCGATCACCGGGATCGAAGACGGGCTGACCCCGCCGCCGCCCATCAGCGGCAATGCCTATGAGGTCGAGATGCCGCAATTGGCGGCGGATTGGGCCACGGCAATTGACTGGTTTGCCGAGGATCAGATGATTGCGCGCATCTTTCACCCCGACCTCATCCGCAACCTCGTGATGACCAAGCGTCAGGAATTGGCCTATATGTCCCCCATTCCCAAAGAAGACCACTGGAAGACCTATCTCGAAACGGTGTAGCCTGAACCAGCAACCCCGCCTTAATTTGATCAAATCAAGAGACCGCCATGAAAATCGGCATCCTGAAAACCGGCCACGCCCCCGACATCGTCCAAGACGAGTTGGGGGATTACGAGGTGATGTTCGCCCAGTTGCTCGCGGGGCATGGCTTTGAGTTCGATCATTACAACGTGGTTGATGAAGACTTCCCTACCGGACCGGACGCTGCCGACGGCTGGCTCATCACTGGCTCCAAACATGGGGCCTACGAGGATCACCCGTGGATTCCACCGCTGGAACAGTTGATCCGCGATATCCACGCTTCTGGGCGCCCGCTGGTGGGGGTTTGCTTTGGTCATCAAATCATCGCGCAGGCCATGGGCGGCAAGGTCGAGAAATTCGGCGGCGGCTGGCAGGTGGGTGTCACAGATTATGACATCGAGGGGCAACGCCTGCCGCTCAACGCCTGGCATCAGGATCAGGTCACAGAACTGCCTGACGGTGCCCAAGTCATTGGAACCAGTGAGTTTTGCGAGAATGCGGCGCTGCTTTATGGCGACCGGATCTACACGATCCAGCCACATCCCGAATTCACCGCCACCATGATCGACCGCCTCATCCACCACCGCGCGCCCGGCGTGGTGCCGCCTGACCTGATTGCCGAGGCCAAGGCCAAACTTGACCAACCGACCGCAAATGCCACGATAGCCGCCCGTATGGCGGAATTTTTCAAACGAGGTGCCAGCCATGGCCGATCTGAGTGAACTGACCAATTCCCTGCCCAAGGCAGCCCAGACTTATCTGGAGGATCGCCGCCTCGACGAGGTCGAGTGCATCATCTCCGATCTGCCCGGCATTGCGCGCGGCAAGGCCGTGCCCGCCACGAAATTTGCCCGGCAGAAATACTTTCACCTGCCCGATTCCATCTTTTTCCAGACCATCACCGGCGACTGGGGCGAGGCGGCAGGCGAAGGCGGTTTCATCGAGCGCGATATGATCCTGCGCCCCGACATGTCCACCGCCACCGCCGCCCCATGGACCGCCGACTGGACGCTGCAAGTCATCCATGATGCCTTTGACCGCGAAGGTTCTCCCATTCCCTTTTCCCCGCGCAACGTGCTGCGCAGGGTGGTCGATATGTATCACGCCCATGGCATGAAGCCTGTGGTCGCGCCGGAAATGGAATTCTTCCTCGTCGCGCGAAATCTCGACCCGGCACAGGAAATCAAGCCGATGATGGGCCGCTCTGGCCGCCCCGCCGCCGCACGTCAGGCCTATTCGATGACGGCCGTCGACGAATTCGGCCCCGTAATCGACGACATCTACGATTTCGCCGAGGCGCAGGGATTCGAGATCGACGGTATCACGCAGGAGGGCGGAGCCGGTCAGTTGGAAATCAACCTGCGCCATGGCGACCCGATCAAGCTGGCGGATGAAGTCTTTTATTTCAAACGGTTGATCCGCGAAGCCGCTCTGCGCCACGACTGCTTTGCCACGTTCATGGCCAAGCCCATTGCCGACGAGCCGGGCAGCGCCATGCATATCCACCACTCGATCCTCGACATGGAGACAGGGCGCAACATCTTTGCCGGGCCGCAGGGCGGCGAAACCGACGCATTTTTCCACTTCATCGGCGGCTTGCAGAAACACCTGCCTTCGGCCATCGCGGTGCTGGCCCCCTACGTCAATTCCTACCGCCGCTACGTCAAGGATCACGCCGCCCCGATCAACCTTGCATGGGGCCGCGACAACCGCACCACCGGTATTCGCGTGCCACTCTCGGGCCCCGAGTCGCGCCGGGTGGAAAACCGCATGGCAGGCATGGATTGCAACCCCTATCTCGGCATCGCCGCCAGCCTGGCCTGCGGTCTCTTGGGCATCCTCAACGAAGATTGGCCCGACAAACAGTTCAAGGGCGACGCCTATTCCGGCGAGCCGGATATCCCCAACGTGATGGGTGACGCACTTGATATGTTCGAGGAGGCCAAGGCGCTGCACGAGATTCTCGGGCCGGAATTCGCCCGTGTCTACGCCATCGTGAAACGCACCGAATACGAGGAATTCCTCCAGGTGATCAGCCCATGGGAGCGTGAGCATCTCCTCCTCAATGTCTGAGCCACGCGGCATGGGCGTGCGATTGAGTATTTGCACCAAGAAGAAGCCATGAACCTGCTCTACTCCAACGACCGGCGCGGCACCTATCCGCCAAGCTGGTATGCGGCCACGGCCAAGCCCTTGCCGGAATTCGCGCCTCTGCGCGGGCGCACGCGGGCCGATGTCTGTGTGGTCGGGGCGGGATATACCGGCCTCTCGGCCGCGCTGCATCTGGCAGAGGCGGGGTTCGATGTGGTTTTGCTCGAGGCGCAGCGCGTGGGTTTTGGCGCATCGGGGCGCAATGGCGGGCAATTGGGCAGCGGGCAGCGCATGGAACAGACCGCGCTCGAGCGGCTGGTGGGCGATGACGATGCCGCACATCTGTGGCGGCTCGCCGAAGAGGCCAAGGATCTGGTCAAATCGCTGGTGGCGCGGCATGGCATCGACTGCCACCTGAAACCGGGCGTGGCGCATGCCTGTTTTTCAGGCCGCGAAGTGGCGGCAGAGCATGCGTATGCCGATCATCTGGCCAATCGCTATGGCTATGATCAGATCGAAAAGCTGGACCCGCAAGGCTTTGCCGCGCTCTGCCCCTCGCCCGCCTACCACGGTGGAACGCTGGATATGGGGGCCGCGCATCTTCATCCGCTGTCCTATGCGCTTGGCCTGGCACGGGCGGCGGCGGCAGCAGGGGTGCGTATCCATGAAGGATCGGCAGCCCATCAGATCACGCGTGGTGCCAAGCTGCGCGTGGCCACGGATGCGGGCGCGGTTGAGGCGGATCACCTAATTCTCGCCTGCAACGGCTATCTCGGCGGCCTCGAGCGCAAGGTCGCGGCGCGGGTCATGCCCATCAATAATTTCATCGTGGCGACAGAGCCCTTGGGGGATGCGGCGGCACGCATTCTAACCAAGGATGTCGCAGTCGCGGATACCAAATTCGTGGTCAATTACTTTCGCCTCAGCCATGACAAGCGCCTGCTTTTTGGCGGCGGCGAGAGCTATGGCTATCGCTTTCCCAAGGATATCCGCGCCACCGTTCGCAAACCGATGCTCGAGATTTTTCCGCATTTGCAGGATGTTACGCTCGATTATGCGTGGGGCGGCACGTTGGCGATCACCCTGCGGCGCATGCCCTATCTGGCGCGTCTTGCCCCCAATATCCTGACCGCCTCGGGCTATTCCGGGCATGGAGTGGGCACCGCCACCCATGCGGGCCGCCTGATGGCCGAGGCGCTGCGCGGCGAAGCGTCCGGGTTTGACTGCATGGCGCGGGTGCCGGCCCCCGCCTTTCCGGGTGGGGTGGCCCTGCGCAGCCCGCTTTTGGTGCTGGCGATGACCTGGTTTTCGCTGCGCGACCGCCTCGGGCTCTGACCCCTGACTTTCAGCGTCATTCTGCCCTTTGGCCCATGGGCCTTGGGGTTTCCTTTGACAAACTGTCACAATTCACGCCTATATGTTCCGGAAAACCGAAACCTAACTTCAGGAAATCCGAAAACATGGCCCTTGCCCCCAATGTCTATGACGCGGAACCCATCCCCGAAGCCGCCCGTGCGGAAATCGACCGCATGCTGCAATCGGGCGATCTCTTTCGCTACACAGCCCCGGAAAACGCCCCCGTGACGCTGCTGGAGCGGGAGTTTGCCGCACTGCTGGGCGCGAAATATGCGCTGGCTGTTTCCTCCTGTTCGGCCGCGCTGTTTCTCTCGCTCAAGGCGCTTGGCTTGCCGCGCGATGCACGCGTGCTGATCCCCGGTTTTACCTTTGCCGCCGTGCCCTCTTCGGTGCTGCATGCCGATTGTGTGCCCGTGCTCTGCGAGGTGGGTGAGAATTACCGCATCGACATCGCCGATTTTACGGCACGGCTGGGCACGGTGCAGGCCGTGATCATCAGCCATATGCGCGGCCATACCTCGGATATGGACGCCATCATGGCGCTCTGCGCCGCGCGCGGAATTCCGGTGATCGAGGATGCGGCACATTCGCTCGGCACCACTTGGGGCGGGCGCAACATCGGCACCATCGGGAAAATCGGCTGTTTCAGCTTTCAGTCCTACAAGCTGGTCAATGCCGGTGAAGGCGGGATCATGGTCAGCGACGACGCCGACCTGATCGCCCGCGCGGTCATCATGTCGGGGGCTTATGAGCACAATTGGGCCAAGCATCTGACCGCACCGGACGCGGCACTTGAGGCGGCCTTTGCCCGCGCCCAGAACCAGCTGCCGCTCTATAATCTGCGGCTCAACAACCTGTCGGCGGCGATCATCCGCCCGCAATTGGCCGAGGTGGCGCGGCGGGTGCGCGACGGGCGCTCCAATCACGATTATGTTGCAGCGCGGCTCAATACCTCGCCTTGGATGCAGGTGCCCGAAAAGCTGATGCCCGAAGAACGCGCGCCGGATTCGATCCAGTTCAATCTGGTGGGACTTACCGAAGAGGACACCCGCACCTTTGCCCAAGCTGCAGCCGCGCGCGGCGTCAAGGTGCAGGTCTTTGGCCTGAGCACCGACAATGCGCGCGCCTTCTGGAACTGGAAATTCCTGCCGGGCGGGACACCCGATCTGCCGCAAACCCGCGCCATGTTGATGCGGGCTTGCGATACGCGACTGCCCGCGCGCCTGACGCGCCCCGATCTCGACCTTATCGCTGATGCGCTGGTTCTGGCGGCTGAGGATGTGATGGGCCGCAGCCGCGCCTACGGCACCTGATCCCGCCATGAAAAAGGGCCGCCCGCAATCGGCGGACGGCCCTGATTTCTTTCTCAGGACAGCTTATTCGGCTTTGCCGGCTTCGATCGAGATATGCACCTCGACCTCGTCGCTGACGAAAGGCGTGAACTTGTCGACGCCGAAGTCCGACCGCAACAGGGTGGTCGTGGCGTCAAACCCGAGCCACGGCTTGTTGTTCATCGGATGTGCATCGGCCTTTTGATTGAGTTGCGCATCCAGCACGACCGGCTTGGTCACGCCGTTCATGGTCAGATCACCGGTGATCTTGGCGGTGGTGTCGCCCGTGACCTCGATCCCGGTCGAGGTGAACGTGACCATGTCCCCTTCGCTTGCGCCAAAGAAATCTTCGGACATGAAATGCTCTTCGCGCTTCTCCCAGCCGGTGAACATCGACATCACCGGCATCGACACGTTGACCGAAGAGGCTGCGGGATCTTCGGCATCGAACAGGATCTCACCGGCAAAGCCCGAAAACATGCCAGTGGTGGTGGAAAAGCCCAAGTGGTTGTAGGAAAACACAACTTGGCTGTGGCTGGGGTCCAGCTCGTATTTTTCGGGGGCGGCAACGGCGCCGGTCGCGGTCAGGGCAAGCGCTGCGGCGAGCAGGATATTCTTCATTGGAAACCTCCAGAGAGTGAAATGTGACGTGCATGATCACATTTGGCGCTCAGGCTCCAAATCACAATCCCGTAGTTTCAAACACCCTCTGTGGATTGGCGAACACCTGCCAGATGCGGGGGCTTAGCGTGCCGGAAACCCGAGCGCGCGCCGCAGGGCCTTGGCCGTAGCGCGATCCTCGATCTTCATCGCGACAATCTGCCGGCCGGCGGCATCGCGTGCCGTCAGCACACGGTCCCGCATCGACAGCTCCGAGAGTGTGTCAAGATCGTGGATCGCCACCCGCGCCGCCCGACCACCCGCAACCGGGGCGATCACATGCAGGCGACGGTTCATCACATCCACTTGGATCTCTGGTCCCGTCTGAACGGGTCGGGCGCGGCTCAGGCACATCAAACCAGCAAAGAGCAGCGTCACGAAAAACAGCAGCTTGATCATCATCATCGCGGCATCCTGCGACCCCGCTGAAACCAGCCAGAGGCCAAAGGCCGAGAAGATCAGCGCGCTGCCGCAGAGGGTCTGCGTGGCGCGACCAAGATCGAGGGCCGGGGCCTCTGCCTGAGCATGGCCAGCGGTCTCGTGGTAATCGAACGGTGCGTGCGTGAACTCGCGCTCAAAATCCGGCAGGGCAACCATGGTCATACTCCTTTTCACCTCGAACACTACAAATCTGCCCGCCAAATTCGTCCGCATTGCGGCGGGCCAGAGGCATTCTGCAGGCCGGATCAAAGCGCCTTGCGCCGACCCTCGGGGCGATGTATACGCGCCCAATCTTTCGCAATCGTTATGAACCGCGCAGTCTCTCGTGGATGGGGCGCGAAAGATCCAAAGCCCGTCCTATG
This sequence comes from Roseovarius sp., assembly GCF_018066915.1. Taxonomy (GTDB): domain Bacteria; phylum Pseudomonadota; class Alphaproteobacteria; order Rhodobacterales; family Rhodobacteraceae; genus Roseovarius. Next base: position 14,816 of record NZ_JAGPVV010000278.1, on the reverse strand, counting down.
AAATGCGCCTTGATAGAAATGGAGTGAACATGCCGCTTTATGAGCATGTGATGATCGCGCGTCAGGACCTGTCCAGCGCGCAAGCCGAAGGCCTCATCGAACATTTTGGTGCCGTGCTGACCGAAAACGGTGGCACACTCGTCGAGCACGAGTATTGGGGCGTCAAGACGATGGCCTACAAGATCAACAAGAACCGCAAAGGCCACTATGCCTTTCTCAAGAGTGATGCGCCCTCGAGCGCTGTGCAAGAGATGGAGCGCCTGATGCGCCTGCATGACGATGTCATGCGCGTGCTGACCGTCAAGGTTGATGCCCATGAAGAGGGCCCCTCTGTCCAGATGCAGAAGCGTGACGAGCGCGGCGACCGTGGCGACCGCCCCGATCGTGGCGACCGCCCAGACCGTGGCGACCGTCCCGACCGTGGGGACCGCCCTGACCGTGGTGATCGTGGCGAACGCCGCGAACGTCGCTGATCCCTCACCTGAGACAAGGAACATAAATCATGGCTACAAAACCGTTTTTCCGTCGCCGCAAGGTCTGTCCCTTCTCGGGCGACAGCGCGCCCAAGATCGACTACAAGGACACGCGCCTTCTGCAGCGTTACATTTCCGAGCGTGGCAAGATCGTGCCGTCGCGCATCACCGCCGTCTCGGCCAAGAAGCAGCGTGAACTCGCGCGCGCCATCAAGCGTGCCCGTTTCCTCGCCCTTCTGCCCTATGCCGTGAAATAAGGAGACCTCAGATGCAAGTGATCCTTCTTGAACGCGTGGCCAAGCTTGGCCAGATGGGCGATGTCGTCGACGTCAAGCCCGGCTTTGCCCGCAACTACCTGCTTCCGCAGGGCAAGGCGCTGTCGGCATCGGAAAAGAACATTTCCGATTTCGCCGCCCGCAAGGCCCAGCTTGAGGCACAAAACCTCGAGACCCGCAAAGAAGCCGAAGCCATGGCGGACAAGCTGAACGGTCAGCAGTTCATCGTCATCCGTCAAGCCTCGGACAGCGGCGCGCTCTATGGTTCGGTCAGCACCCGTGACGCGGCCGACGCCGCGACCGAGAACGGCTTTACCATCGAACGCAAGCAGGTTGCCCTGACCCGACCGATCAAAGACCTCGGTCTGCATGACGTGCTCGTCACGCTGCACCCCGAAGTCGTGGCGACGATCCAGTTGAACGTCGCCCGTTCGGTCGAAGAAGCCGCGCTGCAAGCCACTGGCAAGACCATCCGCGATGCCGCAGCCGAGGCCGATCAGGCCGCTGACTTCGAAATCGCCGAGCTGTTTGACGATATCGGCGGTGCCGCAGGCGACGATGACGACTATTCGGATCGTCGCGGCGATAGCGACAATAACGCCTGATATAGGCAATTGTTATGAAAAATGTGCCGCGCAGCCCCCTGCGCGGCATAGTTCTGTGACATGGTTGTCGACAACGCGCGCCATGCAATGCTACTCTTTACGTCAGAGTTGCGTCTTTTGTCCTCATAGTGGTTTTTGTCCTTGTGGTTCTCGCGCTGTAACCCCACCGTCACGCGCTCTTCGGAGCCAGCCTTTGGGGGCAATCGGCTACATTGTCACCATATCACCTGGGCCCGCCCGACATGGAACATCTGCACATCCTGAAGAGGGCATATGACCGACCCACTCGGTCGATTTCCCTTGGGACGCCCCATGAGAACCGCTGCGTCAGTTGCAGAACCGGCATGGGGTTTATCTCGGTTGCCCTTCCCACCAGCCCGCCTGCAGACCTCAAGGGGGCGCGGTAATGGCCCAGGTCGATCCATTCCGACAGTTTCTCGACGATCTGCGCAACAGGTTCGAGCTTGATCATGTGGCCTATGCCGGAATGAATCCGATCAGTGGGCAATCACATGGGCATATGACCTATGGCGCTGACTGGACCGCGCATTATCTCCAGAACAAGTATTACGAGATTGATCCGACCCTTCTCAAGGCGCGCCACAGCATCGCGCCGGTGGACTGGAACAGGCTGGACCGTGGAGCGGAATTCCAGACGATTTTTCGCGCCGCACGCGATTTCGGGATTTCCGACCGGGGCCTGACGATTCCCATTCATGGACCCTACGGCGATGTCGGCGGCCTCAGCATCAACCGCGATTGTTCCGAGCGAGAGTGGCATCTTCTCATCTCGGGAATCATAGGCGATCTTCAGGCTGCAGCCGTGCATATGCACGACATGGTGATTCAATCCGACCCCCTGACGCGCATGCTCAATTCGCCCTCGCTCTCGACCCGAGAGATCGAGATCCTGCAATGGACGGCAGCGGGTAAGTCGCAACAGGACATTGGCGATATCCTGTCGATCTCGCATCGGACCGTCGAAGTGCATCTGCGATCGTCCCGTCAGAAGCTCAATGCACTGACAACACCGCAGGCGATTGGCCGCGCGATCAACCTCGGTTTGATCTATCCGCGCTGAGCGGGCCGGGCGTTTGATCAACTTTCCAAAATTTTCCTCATTTCGAAAGAGTTTATCACGGGTTGGTGAGAATTCGTGCGTCCCAGTACGGGATTTCCCCAATGGTATACTTCGGGGAATTTACTAACCTCTGGATTGCGGAAAGCACCACTCACATGGGACACGCCACTTTTGGGGAGACGAAACAATGATCTTGGTAATTGATGCCATAAACAAAGACAGGTTCAGCCACGTGCTGGACGAGATGTTCAAACTGCGCGCACGGGTCTTTGGGGATCGACTCGGCTGGCAGGTTGAAGTGAAGGACGGTCGCGAGCGGGACTTGTTCGATGACCTGAACCCGGCCTATGCCGTGGGCCTTGACGATGAGGGGAACGTCGTTTCCTGCGTACGCGCGCTGCAGACCACGGGTCCGCACATGCTGGCGGATGTCTTTGCCGACATTCTCGATGGTGAGCCGCCCCTGCGCAGCGCCACCTTGTGGGAATCGACCCGGTTTTGCGTGGACACGCGTCGTCTTGGGCGCGGGCGTGATCGCAACTCCGTCTCTTACGCCACCTGCGAGCTCATGATCGCGTCGCTGGAGGCTGCCAAGCGCGCCGGTGTGTCGGACATCGTGACGGTGATTGATCCGGTGATGGACCGGGTTCTGAAACGCTCGGGCAATGCGCCCTATGACTATGTCGGCAAGACGGCTGATATGGGCAAGGTTCCCGCCCTCGCGGCATTGCTGGATTGCACGGACGAGCGGATCAACCGCATCCGCGCCTTTGGCGGTGTGGAGGGGGACGTTTTTATCAGCGATGAGGCGGCTCTGGCCCTGCCGGCGATTGCCCGCATTGCCGCACCGAAAACGCCGCTTGAGCAGTACTGCGATGAGCAGATTGCCTCAGCAACCTCGGAGAAAGAGCGCATTGCCGCTCTGCGCCTCAAGGCCGCACTCGAGGACAAGATTCGTTCGCGCATGGATCAGCGCGCCTAACCCCCAGGGGCGCGCATTCCTGACTGGCGACCGGCACTGTCGACCACGTCACTTGCGCTCGAACGAAGAGGGCCGCCCCACTTCTCCCCGGGGCGGCCCTTCATATTTTTCAGCAAGGCGTCAGACGATCACTCGTCGTTCATCGCCTCGATCGCTTTTTCCAGCTCTTCCTTGGACAGTTCCTTGTCCGTGACCTCGGCCAGTTCGACCACATAGTCGATGACCTTGTCCTCAAAGATGGGCGCGCGCAGTTGCTGGCGCATCTGCGGGTTTTTCTGAACGAATTCAAAGAACTCCCGCTCGTGGCCCGGATATTGGCGCGCCTGGTTCATCACCGCTTGCGTCATTTCGGCATCTGTGACCTGCACTTCGGCCTTCTGGCCCAGATCCGCCAGCAAGAGACCAAGGCGCACGCGGCGCTCGGCCAACTTGTTGTGCTCTTCGGTCACGTCGATCTCGGGATGATCATGGCCGTGAACGTCCGGGTTTTCCTCATGCCAGAGCTGATGCGCAATCTGCTTGGCCTCGGTTTCGACCATGGTCGGCGGCAGTTCAAAGCTGACCTTCTCATCCAACTGATCCAGAACATGACGCTTGAGGATCGCGCGTGCGGCCCCAGCATATTCCATTTCCAGCCGCTCGGCGATCTGGGTCTTGAGGGCAGCCAGATCCTCGGCGCCATACTTCTGCGCCAGCTCATCATTGATCTCGGCGGCAACCGGTTCTTTCACGGCCTTGACGGTGCAATCGAACACCGCCTCTTTGCCCGCGAGATGCGGGGCCTGATACTGCTCGGGGAAGGTCACGGTCACGGCTTTGACCTCTTCGACCTTGACGCCGACGAGTTGCTCTTCAAATCCGGGGATAAAGCTGCCCGAACCCAGAACCAGCGGATAATCCTCGGCGCTGCCGCCATCGAATGCCTCGCCATCGACCTTGCCGACAAAGTCGATCACGACCTGATCGCCGTCCTTGGCCTTGGTGCCCTTCTTGCGATCCTTGAAATCCTGCGCGTTCTCGGCAAGGTTCTTGAGCGCCTCGTCAACCGCGGCATCGTCGGCCTTGGCGACCAAACGCTCGAGCTTGAGCGACTTGAGGTCGACCTCGGGAATCGCGGGCAGAGCTTCGTAGCTCAGCACGATCTCGACATCGTCGCCCTCTTTCCATTCCTGATTGGCCATTTTGACGTCAGGCTCGAACGCCGGGCGCTCGCCCTTGGCCTCGAAATGCGCCTTCATGGCGTCATCGACGCTCTCTTGCATGGCCTCGCCCAGCACACGCTGGCCAAATTGCTTTTTCAAGAGCGGCAGCGGCACCTTGCCCTTGCGGAATCCCTTCAGCTCGATGTCCGGCTGGGCCTCCTTGAGCTTGGCATTTACCTTCTCGTCCAGATCCTTGGCCGACAAGATCATCTTGTAGCCGCGCTTCAGCCCCTCATTAAGGGTCTCGGTGACCTGCATTTTCGTCCTCTCATATGCATCGGGCCGCGGAGGCGTCCGCGGCGGTCAAAATCACGCGTGTTCTATTGAGGCCCCCGCTAACGTGCAAGGGAAATCCGGCGTTACGCGGCCGGTCTGTTGGTGCGGGTGGAGGGACTTGAACCCCCACGCCTTGCGGCGCCAGAACCTAAATCTGGTGCGTCTACCAATTTCGCCACACCCGCATCCGTTGCGCGTGCCCTCACGGGCCGCTGGCGCGGTGTCTAGCAAAGCGCCCCGCCGGATGCGAGGGGAAAATTCAGCGCAGGCGCGTCGGATCATGGCGAAAAAAAGGCAGGACATTAACCCAATCTTGCCATATTCTGGTTGTAAATTGAGGCAGAAAACAAGCGAGACACGCCATGAAACCGAAAACGGTCGGGCGGTCAGATGGCGGAGTGGCCGTCTTTCCCCCTGTGGACACATGCGGCCTCTTGGCCGACAGCATCATTCTCACCCTCGACGGCGAGCGGCGCATTGCTGATCTGAACGTCGGGGACCGCGTGATCACCCGCGATAGCGGCACGGCGGTGTTGCGTGGCATCACCCGGCACAGGCTGCGCACGGCGGCGGTGCGGATCATGGCGGGCACTCTGGGGCATACGCGGCCTGAGCGGGATGTAACTCTGCCCGCCGGTCAACTGCTGCTCGTACGCGATTGGCGGGCCAAGGCGCTCTTTGGTGACACGCAGGCTCTGGTGCCTGCGACACGGCTTGTGGATGGCGAATTTGTGACGCTTGAGGCCGCGCAAGAGATGACGCTCGTTACGCTCGACTTTGCAGACCCCCATATTCTCTATGTCGATGGGCTGGAACTCGCCAGCAGCGCCGACATGCGGCTTGACGCTCGCGCCGCCTGATCCGGCAACGCGCGCAGCACGTCGGGCAAGGTTTCGGGCAGGTCCTCGGCAATCAGGCCGGGGCCATGGTGCCGGGCACATTCCACATGCAGCCAAGCCGCAGTTTCGGCAGCTTGCATCGGTTCAAAACCACGCGCCAAGAGCCCGGTGATGAACCCGGCCAAGACATCGCCCGAGCCTGCGGTGGCCAACCACGGCGCAGCGCGGCCATAGGCCGCCGCAGAGATCGCGCAGCCCCCATCCGGTGCCGCAATAACCGTATCGGGCCCTTTCAACAGCACGACGCAACCTGCCCGCTTGGCCGCCTCACGGGTGGCATTGACCTTGGAATAGGCAGGACCGGTCGCAGGCACAACCGAGAGCCTCTGGGCCAGATCGGGAAAGAGCCGCGCGAATTCCCCCGCATGGGGCGTCATGATACAGCAGGGATGCAAGTGCGCCCACAGGTCTGAATCGCGGGCAATCAGGGTGAGCGCGTCGGCGTCCAGCACCAGAGGGCGTCCGCTCTGCAATGCCACTTTGAGCAAGCCCACCTTGTCCTCGCCCAGCCCCATCCCCGGCCCAAGACAGAGTGCAGTGATACGCCCATCCTCGAGCACAGTGGCCAAATCCGCGCCATCCCTGACACGCCCCAGCATCAATGCGGTGATCTGGCACGCCACCTCCATCTGCGCGGCCGGTGGCACGCCAACCGTCACCACCCCTGCCCCAATCCGGAGCGCCGCGCGCGCAGCAAGCCGTGCCGCACCGGTCCTACCTGCGCCGCCCGTCAGGATCAGGGCGTGACCATGGCCGTATTTATGCGCCGATGCCGCCTTGTCGAGGCTCTGCGCGTCGGGGGCTGCAACCATCCTGACCGCGCCCTCAGCCCGCGCCACAAGACCGATGTCCGCCACAACAACGCGCCCACAGACCTCTGGTCCCGCGTCGAGCAGATGACCCAACTTGGGCGCATGAAATGTGACGGTCAGGTCTGCGCGTATCACGTCCCCCGCCGCGCCCAAGATGCGGCCACTGTCGCTGCATAGCCCAGAGGGCAGATCCACCGCGACAATACGGGCTGCCCCCTTTTCCGCGCCGATCCACAACGCCGCAGCGCATGCTGTCCCCTCCAGTGGTCGCCTCAGACCCGTGCCAAAGAGCGCATCTATAATGAGCGCTGCGCCCTGCACGTTCCGTGGTGCCTCGGCCAGATCATGCACCTCGCCCATGGCACACCACCGGTCATGGTTCACCCGCGCATCAGGCGGAAGCCGGGCAGCATCACCCAGCAAATGAACCTCGATCTCCCACCCCCAATCCTTCAACAGCCGCGCGATGACAAACCCGTCGCCGCCATTGTTGCCCGGCCCGCACAGAACGATCGCTTTTTGCGGTGCCTTGGCCAGTTCCGGCCACTCGGTGAACACCGCCTCGACCAGGGCGCGCCCCGCCCGCTCCATCAACTCAAGCCCGGTGACATGGCGCGACTCGATAGCCGCCTGCTCGAGCGCGCGCATTTCGGTGGCTGACAAAATTTCCAACATACTTGGTCCCTATGCGTTTTATTTTTGATGCTTTTTTCGGCATTTTGCATCTTTTTTGTGCAACACATCCTCTCAACCCGTCGGGAGTGCCGCAAAAACCAGCTTAACCGATTGAGCCTCGTCGTGAGAAGTGGTCTGCACGTTCCGAACGTAACCGCGGGAGGCCGAGCCGATGAAAAAGATCGAAGCGATCATCAAACCCTTCAAACTCGACGAGGTGAAGGAGGCGCTTCAGGAAGCTGGCATTCAGGGCCTCTCGGTCATCGAGGTCAAGGGCTTTGGCCGTCAAAAAGGCCATACCGAGCTCTATCGCGGTGCGGAATATGTGGTCGATTTCCTGCCCAAGGTGAAAATCGACGTCGTGCTCGATGATGATCAGGTGGACGCGGCCATCGCCGCGATCATCGACGCGGCCAAAACGGACAAGATCGGCGACGGCAAGATTTTCGTAAGCCCTGTCGAGCAAGCCATTCGCATCCGCACCGGTGAATCCGGTTCGGACGCGCTCTGAAATCTACCCTAACAAGAAAAGGACAAGAGAATGAGCAAGGACGCAGTTCTCAAGCTGATCAAGGACGAGGATGTCGATTACGTCGATATCCGGTTTACCGACGTGCGCGGCAAACTTCAGCATGTGACCGTGGTCGCCGACCTGGTCGATGAGGATTTCCTCGAAGAAGGTTTCATGTTCGACGGGTCGTCGATTGCCGGCTGGAAGTCGATCGAAGCCTCCGACATGAAGCTGATGCCCGACACCGAGAGCGCCTATATTGATCCGTTCTACGCGGAAAAGACACTCTGCATCCATTGCTCTGTGGTCGAGCCGGACACCGGCGAATCCTATGACCGCGATCCGCGCGGCACAGCCGAAAAGGCCGAGGCTTATCTGAAAGCCTCCGGCATCGGCGATGTGGCCTATTTCGGCCCCGAAGCCGAATTTTTCATCTTTGATGACGTGCGTTTCTCGAACACCATCAACAAGGTCTCCTATCAGGTCGACGCCGTTGATGCCTCTTGGAACAGCGACACCGAATACGAGATGGGCAACACCGGCCATCGCCCCGGCCTCAAAGGCGGCTATTTCCCGGTGAACCCGATCGACGACGCACAGGACCTGCGCGCCGAGATGCTCTCGACCATGAAGCGCATCGGTATGAAGGTGGACAAGCATCATCACGAAGTTGCAAGCTGCCAACATGAATTGGGCCTGATTTTCGGCACGCTGACCAAGCAAGCCGACGAAATCCAGAAATACAAGTACATCATTCACAACGTGGCGCATGCCTATGGAAAGTCGGCCACCTTCATGCCCAAGCCGATCTATGGCGACAACGGATCGGGCATGCATGTGAACATGTCGATCTGGAAAGACGGCAAGCCGCTCTTTGCCGGTGACAAATATGCCGATCTGAGCCAAGAGGCGCTCTATTTCATCGGTGGCATTCTCAAGCATGCCAAGACGCTCAATGCCTTCACCAACCCCGGCACCAACAGCTACAAGCGGTTGATCCCCGGTTTCGAGGCCCCCGTTCTGCGCGCCTATTCGGCCCGCAATCGTTCGGGCTGCGTTCGTATTCCGTGGACAGAGAGCCCCAAGGCCAAGCGCGTCGAGGCCCGTTTCCCTGACCCGAGTGCAAACCCCTATCTGGCGTTCTCGGCCCTGCTGATGGCCGGTCTGGACGGTATCAAGTCCAAGATCGACCCCGGCGAAGCCATGGACAAGAACCTCTACGATCTGCCAGCCGAAGAGCTCAAGGATATCCCGACTGTCTGCGGCTCCTTGCGCGAAGCGCTGGATTGCCTCGCGGCGGACCACGATTTCCTTCTGGCTGGCGACGTGTTCACCAAGGACCAGATCGAGGCCTACATCGCCCTCAAGTTTGACGAGGTGCACAAATACGAGCACACGCCGCACCCGGTCGAATTCGGCATGTACTACAGCTGCTGATTGCGGTCATCGCAGTTCAAAATTCAGGGCATCCCAAACGGGGTGCCCTTTTTCATGCGTTCCCTCCGCTTGCTTCACGGTCTCTTCACCGTTGCGTGATTGGCATCAATATCGCGATATTTGAGGAATTGCCCAAATTAATCCGCATTTGAAACAAATCAGTTCCACCTTCGGTTGTCATTAAGAGAACACTCACAACGCAGATAATGGAACATCCCATGGCCAATTCCACTCACAGGGTAACGGCAGGGCTAGTATTTCTCGGTACGAGAACCTTCGACATTGTCCGAATCGGCAACCGGATCAGCATGATCCTCGATTGGCTGGACGAACAGACGACGGGCTTGCGGATCTTGTCCGACTGCGCGGCGACGTTGCACTCCGATCATTTCGTTCTCAGGATCGAGATCAAACAGGATCACAAGCTGGCTGCCTTGGATCAGCCCGCCGAACACTTCTTGGCGTTGAGCCTCTCGCAACCCGATCCTGAGGCCCCGCCGCAGACGCAATTGGCGCTGTCGGTCATGGCGCATGTGCTGCGCGCGTTGCACAATACGCTCGCCCCCGATTATGTGCAGTGGATTCATCCGCTGGCCCTGCTCAGCCATGCCGAGTTTCTCGAAGCCGTCACCTTTCAGGACGACGACGAGGCGCCCGCACCTCAAGCCGAGGTCGTCCCCCACCCCAAGGCCATGGCCGCACGCAGCCGTCTGCCGGACATCGAGCTCACCCATCAGGCGCTCCATGCACGCTTTGTCTCGGAGAGCGACGCCGCCCCCGACGACCGCGTGACCGGCGCCCTCAGGGCGGTATTCCGGGAAAACAATGCCCCGGTCGATGCGGCGATACCCAACCCCGACAGCATCCGCGAGAGCACAGCGCCTCTGCGCCTCAGCGTCTGGATCATGACGATCACGCTGGGTCTCTTTGCCCTGCCGGTTGCCGCCGCCCTTGCCATCATCAACCTGATGCGCGGCGAGAACCTGCGCCTTGCCTCTCAGACGGCGGCGATGACCGGATTGTTCCTGACCTTGCAAGTCAATGGTGCCACGGCAGCGGCTTTGCAAACCATGCAGGACCTCTTGGGATGACCGGAACCGGAAATTTCCCCGCAGAGGCGCACTTGTGGCGCGCGCGTGGCGCGTTACACTCGGAGCGAAAGCCTTTTCACGGGAGATTGTAATGTTACCGACGACGATGCGCCGCCTGAAGCCCCTTGCCATGGCTCTTGGATTGAGCCTTGTAGCCAGCAGCGCGCTGGCCGCAGCCTGTGGCAACAGCGCTGACGGGTTTTCCGCATGGAAGGCCGCCTTTGCCAAAGAGGCGGCTGCCGAAGGGGTCGGGGCACGGGGGCTCGAGGCTCTGTCCGGGGCGCAATATGCCAGCGGCACCATCGCGGCGGACCGCAACCAGAAGAGCTTCAAATACAGTCTCGAGAAGTTCATGCAGGTGCGCGGTGCCCAGACCATCATCTCCCAGGGACGCAAGCGGCGCGCGCAGGATGCCGCCTTTTACGACGCGCTGGAGCGGCAGTATGGGGTGCCCGCAGGTGTTCTGATTGCCATTCACGGGATGGAAACCGGATTTGGCGGGTTCATGGGCGATAGTTCCGTGGTATCGGCCATTGTCACGCTCACCTATGATTGCCGCCGCTCTGATTTCTTTCGGCCCCATGCGCTAGGGGCGCTCATGCTGGTGGATCAAGGTGCTATCACCGCCCAAACCAAGGGCGCGAAACATGGCGAGTTGGGGCATACCCAGTTTCTGCCGGGCAACGCCCTGCGCTACGGCGTTGATGCCAATGGCGACGGTCGGGTCGATTTCTACAATCTCACCGACGCTTTGGCCTCGACCGCGAATTTCCTGCGCCAAAAGGGCTGGCAGCCCGGTCAGGGCTATCAGGAAGGTCAGCCGAATTTCAGCGTGATCCAGCAATGGAACGCCGCTGGTGTTTATCAAAAGGCGATTGCCCTGATGGGCGCGCAAATCGACGGGGGCTGACGGGCAATCGTCCTCTCCCACACTCAGGTAACGTGCCAAGTATGTCCGGTTTTCTCTGAACCCTCTCAAGAACGGGGCATGAAATGAGCAGACAGAATTACGGCCAGATCGCCGCTTTGGAGTTCTTTGATCCTCCTGAAATGGACTTTCCCGACATCGTCGAGGAGTTCGACATCGCTTCGCAACGTCTGGCACCGCAACTGCGCCGCCTGACCTGGGATGGCGAAGATATTGCCCTGATCGACCGGGATGCGGTGCGCATCGCGCTTGGCTGGCTTCCGGCCGAGAACCTGAACCAGCCGAGTTATCTTGTGCTGGCGGTCGGGCCGCGCAACGCCAAGCGCAACGTGACCCTCGATCCCGAGGCCTATGAAATGCTGACGCGGCGTCTGGTCGAGCGGGTGCGCGGCTATCTTCCGTTTGACGCGGTTCTGCATGGGGCCGCCAACCGCCCCATCGGCAGCGCGCTTCTCGACATGACATTCGAGTTGTTGTCCGGCTGCGCCACCGAGGCCACGCACAGCCGACGCCCGGCTCCGACCACGCGGCAGTCAAGAGCCCGCCGTCGAGAGGAGACCCCCAAAAGCACAGAGCGGCCCAAACACCCCATCCCCGAGGATGCGGTGGACGCGCAATTGGCGGTGCCCGGAGCCTCTTTTCCGATGCGTCTGACGATCGTCACCTTTGGCCTCACGCTCTTTCTGCATGTGCCGCCGCTCGGGGCTGCACTCTTGGCCTATACCACCCTGCGCGAGGCGCAACCGCTTCTGACCTGAGCAAGACGGTAAACCGGCTTTGCTGCTTATTGCGCGGTCGTACGGGCCAGAACATAGGTGTGAATCGAAAACACGCAGGCGCGCGTTTGCGGCAGGCGCAGCACGCATTGCCGTTCGCTGCGCAAATAGGGATACTCGGCCTCGGCACTCGGCTGCACGCGCGACCGGGGCTGATGCAGCGTTGGACTGGCATAGCGCAGCGCGTTGAACCGCCAGAGCGGCCGCCCCTCTTGCACCCCATCGAATAGCCGTTGCACCCGCCGCGCGAGGGTCTCGTCATAGACTTTGACCGGCCCGTGAATGGTGGTCAGCGGTCGCCCGATCTTGTCTGCCAGATGCCAACTCGCCGGAAAGCACAGAACAGCCGCTGACAGCACATGCTCGTCGCCCCGACGTTCCATGAGGCAAAGATCCTCTTGCACCAGGTGCCCCAGCGTTCCCATCGGGTCGGCCCTGTCGATGGGGACGATCACACCATCGGGGCGCTGCACCTGATTTGCGGAAATGCCATAGCCTTGGCCGTATTCCTGCAACCAATCCAGCACAAATTGCAAAAGCTCCGCCGCCGCCGGGACTGCTCCGTCCGTCACCGCCAGCACTTCGGCGCGCTGCTCGGACAAAAGCCGCGCGCGTTCGGCCATCTGCCCGGCAAAGGCCTCATCGACCTGCAACCAGTCAGCCATGGCGAGCGGTGAAACCCCCGGCAGGGCATGCGGACCCTCAGGATCATAGGGCAATCGAGTCTGGAGAATCTCTGTCATGGCGCAAGCTTAGCCAAGCGCCCGCGCCGCCGCATCCGCAAAATCGCGCGCCCGGCGATAGCGGGTTTCCATGCCATAATCCTTGCGCGGGCCACGCACGCGCCATGTGACCGTGAACTCGGGCCAATCGGCAAAATCGTAATGCCCGTCATAGTGATCCGGATCGCACCAATGGGCGGTCTCGCCCCCATTGGGCGGAATATGATGGAATAAACGCCCGTCCTCGAACCAGACCGACAGATCGTGTGCCCACAGATACCGCCGCTCAGCGAGGAACCGCGTGCCATCCCCCAACACCATCTCGCCCGTCTCGTGATAGGCCAGCCCCTTGGGGTCAGGCCGCCAGATGGCCTGCCCAAGGAACCGCGCGCGCAGGCCATCGGCATGTTGAATGGCCCGGTCGAGCGTCCAGACGCCTGTGAAATCGGTCAGGGTGACGGTGTGTGTCATGGTCCAGACCTGCGGCACTCCCCCGCGATTCGCAAGCCGGACTGAGCGCGCCAGACCGATCAGGGCAATGGACGGCACAGCACAGGGCGCATAAAGTCGCTTGGTATCGGCAGGAGAAGTCATGACCCCGACGACGAACGAACCCCTTGATCAGGCCACACCGGGCGAGCAGATCCTGCTTGCGCAGTTGCATCAGGTGCAACGTGCGCTGGAGCAAGCCTATTCCCAACGTCGAGAACAAGAGGCAGAAACCGCCGCCTGTGCCGATCGAATTGCCGCCCTTGAGGCGGAACTGACAGAGGCAAAGGCGCAACTTGACGCGGTTCTGGCCTCGCGCAGTTGGCGGCTGACTGCGCCTTTGAGGCGGCTTCTGGGTCGCCAAAGGTAACGCTTGATCAGACGAGATCGGAAAGGTTGCGCAAGAGCGCCTGCGCCAGACGGTCATACTCGGCACATAAAAGCGCGGGCGTGTTGAACAGCGCCGATAGCCGCGCCTGCGCCTCGCAATAGGCGGAGAGGGACTGCGGATCGGGCCTGTAGCCTATGATCCGCTCTGCCGCCACCTCTGGCGACATGCCGTGCAGATTGACAAAGGCCCCCTGCGGCAACAGGTCGTGAATCCTGTGACCCGGCCCCGCGACATAGAGAGGCATGGCACCTATCGCGAGACTGTCGAACACCTTTTCCGTGACATAGGACCGGTGATAGGTGTTCTCGACCGCCGAGAGCACGGCGCAGCGGCCCCGCAGATCGAGGTATTTCTCAAGATGCCAGTCCGGCAGGGCTTGCCTGCGCGGCAAGAGGTTCCACCCTGCCCCCGTCCGCAACAGCCGCTCGCCTGTGCAGGCCAGTGCCAGCCGCGTCCGCCAACGCCCCAGCCCGTAGAATTCCGCCTCTGGAAAGGCCGCGTCAAAGCGCGGCTCGTCCCGGTATTCGGCGACAAACGCCAAATCCCATTTTGTCGCGGCGAACCGTGCCGCCCAATCCGCCTCGGAGAGGGGCGCATTCTCCTTGAACCAGCAGCCATAGCGCGTGGGATAGGCGTAATCCGTCAGCAGGAAATAGGGGATATGCTCGAACGCGTAGATGTCCGACGTGACGTGGTTGAGAAAGACAAAGGGGACTTGCCCTGCGTCGGTCTCGAATACCTGCTCTCTGCTGAGCGGATCAGCGGCCCACACACAGTCCCAGAGCGGCTCTTCAGACAAGAGAACAAGCCGCTGGTGCGCGGCCAAACGCGGCCTTAGCGCCTCGGCATGGCGGATGAGATCCTTGGTATGGGCCAGCAGGATGATATCTGCCGCATCAAACGCCTCTGTGACCACGATCTGAGGCGCGCAGGCCCGGCGGATAGGATCATAGGCAAAAGGCTGACGGTGAGCATAATCGCCAAAGGGATGAACCTTGATTGTCACGACCAGCCCTTTGGTTCCGCAGGAGACGGGCGCAAGATAGCCGTGGAAGACCGCAGGCGCAACGTCGATCCGGGCTTGTTGACCAGTTCACAGGGGCGGCAAAACGCAGCCAGCCGTCTCAGGTTGAGCGGATCGCCTCAGCGGATCATCTCGATGCGGGCACCGCGGAATTGCGCCACAACCCC
>NZ_JAGPVV010000277.1 GCF_018066915.1 Roseovarius sp. | reverse complement strand
CAGTGTCCGAATTTCGGGGGGCAGCTCAGGTGGTCATCCGGGATGCCAAAAGCTACTGCGCGATTTTGATGGATAACAACAACAGAAAGCCAGTCTGCCGCCTGTATTTCAACTCGACCACTACTCGCTATATTGGCGTGTTTGATTCGGATAAAAACGAGGTCAGGCATAAGGTTGCTGGACCCGAAGACCTCTACATTTTTGCAGACCAGATCGAGTCCGTTATTAAAGCGTATGCTTGAACCCCGAGAGACTGAAACCGTGACGCTTCGTAATTGAAGTATCACCGACACAGCCATTCGAACAATAGACAGAACAAGGCCTAGAATCGCGCTGATGGCTATTCGGCCTCAGAACTTTCAGTGCTTATCGGGGCTTTTGAGTTCCTTGGATGAAAAAGGGCCAATAAATGGTAGTACCAACCTCCATCGAAGCTCAGTTTCGCCGCTTGGACAAACACCTCAAGGAGCTGAAACAATTCGGAGGTGGTGCCATGAGTGAAGACGAGAGCATAGTCGCCGCAGAAATTTGCAATTCTTGTGTACTGGCTCTGGACAAAGCGATGAATTCGGTCTGGCAAACAAAAGCTACCAAAAAAGAAGGTAAGGGTAAGCCGAACATTTACTTCCCAATCAACATGACGAGTAGAGAGAAGCTTGCCGAAAAGTTCAGAGCTTACCAGATGCCCAATATGGAAAATGAGAATCCTGAGATATTTCAGCTCATCGACTCTGTCCAAGTCTACAGAGGCGTGAAATGGCTTTCCGCCCTCCACAAACTGGCAGCGATTAGGCATGAAGAATTTCCGAAGATTGAGAAGGTGAAATCCTCCGGGATTGGCTTCGGAAGAGGTCAGGACTTATACATAAAATCCTTAGTAATTGATGAGAAAGGCCAAATTGATTTCCAAGGCTATGGCTTAAATCGAGCAACGGGCAAAATTGAACCTGCGATAGTAGAGGTGGTGGAAGAGATGCGCTCCGTGCTCAAGGATATTGGCATCGCCCCGTATAGTTTTTGCGAGTCATCTGTGACCAAGGTGAAGAGTCTTATCTCCAAGTTGTATAGGCTTCTTTAAAATCATCAGACCGGATGAAACGTACCCGCCGCCTTACGCCCACTTTCAAAAACCCCGTTGCTGTAAACTTCACTGTAATTCACTGCAAACTTCGCTGTCACGCTACAACAACGCTACACACATCCCTTCCCCCCATCCCCCCTTTGCAATAGTTCTGAAATAGTTTTTAATTAAACAGCCGTTCATTTCAGAGCAGAGGAGCCGCCGATGGATTTCGCCCTTACCGAGGAACAGACCGCCATTTTCGACATGGCCCATGCCTTTGGACAGGACCGCATCGCGCCGCATGCCCGCGATTGGGAGCGGGCGGGCACCATCCCCAAGGAGCTTTGGCCGGAAATCGCGGCCCTTGGCTTTGGCGGCCTCTATGTGAGCGAGGAGGCGGGCGGCTCTGGCCTGTCGCGCCTGGATGCCACGCTGGTGTTCGAGGCGCTCTCGATGGCCTGCCCCTCGGTCGCGGCGTTCCTCTCGATCCACAATATGTGCGCCAAGATGATCGACAAATTTGGCTCTGACGAGATGAAGGCGCGCGTGCTGCCCCGCGCCCTGACCATGGAAACGGTTCTGTCCTATTGCCTGACAGAGCCCGGGTCCGGCTCTGACGCCGCCGCCCTCAAGACCCGCGCCGAGCGCACCAACGAGGGCTATGCCCTCAACGGCACCAAGGCCTTCATCTCGGGCGGCGGTTATTCCGACGCTTACATCGTCATGGTCCGCACCGGCGGCGATGGCCCCAAGGGCATCTCGACCGTCTATGTCGAGGCCGGCACAGAGGGCCTCAGCTATGGCGGGCTCGAGGATAAAATGGGCTGGCGCAGCCAACCGACCCGGCAGGTGCAGTTTGACAATTGCAACATTTCTGCCGACGATCTGGTGGGTGAAGAGGGCAAAGGTTTCACTTATGCGATGAATGGCCTTGACGGTGGCCGCCTCAACATCGCCGCCTGCTCGCTTGGTGCGGCCCAGCAGGGTCTCACCCAAACTCTCGCCTATATGGCCGAGCGCCGCGCCTTCGGCAAACCGATCGACCAGTTTCAGGCGCTGCAATTCCGCCTTGCCGATATGGAAATCGAGCTTCAGGCCGCCCGCACCTTTCTCCGCCAGGCGGCGTGGAAGCTCGACAATAACGCCCCCGATGCCACCAAATTCTGCGCCATGGCCAAGAAATTCGTGACCGAAACCGGCAGTCGCGTGGTCAACCAATGCCTGCAACTGCATGGCGGCTACGGCTATCTCGCCGATTACGGGATCGAAAAACTGGTCCGCGACCTGCGCGTGCATGAGATCCTCGAAGGCACCAACGAGATCATGCGCCTGATCGTGGCGCGGCAGATGCTGGCGGGCCAATGACCGCCGACATCCACATCCGCAAGGAGGGGCGCGCCGGGCGTATCACCCTCACCCGCCCCAAGGCGCTGAATGCGCTCAGCTACGACATGGCCATGGCGATCGAGGCGGCGCTTGATGACTGGCGCGACGACGATGACGTGGTCCTCATCCTGATCGACGCGATAGGCGACAAGGCGTTTTGCGCAGGCGGCGACATCCAGCAACTCTACGACAGCGGGTGCGCCGGTGATTTCGCCTTTGGCCGCCGCTTCTGGGCCGATGAATACCGCCTGAATGCCAAGATCGCGCACTATCCCAAACCCTATGTCGCGCTGATGCAGGGCTTTGTCATGGGGGGCGGCGTGGGCATTTCCTGTCACGGGTCGCACCGCATCACCTGCGAGAGCACGCAAATCGCAATGCCCGAATGTAGCATCGGCCTTGTGCCCGACGTGGGCGGCTCGCTGATCCTTGCGCGCGCCCCCGGACGCTTGGGCGAATACCTTGGCACCACCGGCACGCGCATGGGGTCGGATGATGCCATTCATGCCGGTTTTGCAGATGCTTACGTGCCAGAGCTCAAGTGGCCCACCCTCACCGCCGCGCTCATCGAGAGCGGCGATCCCAGCACAATCGCGGCCCATGCCGCACCGCCGCCCCCCGGTGCCTTGCGCATGCTCAGCCCCCAGATTGACCGCCATTTCGGCGGCGAGACCCTGCGCGACATCCTCAATGCCCTGCGCGCCGACGACAGCGATTTCGCCCGTGACACAATGAAACTCCTCAGCCGCAGTTCCCCTCTCTCTATGGCCTGCACCATCGAGATGATCCACCGCCTGCGCGGCCCCGCCGCCGATATCGCGCGCGCCCTTGGCCTTGAGTATCGTTTCACCTATCGTGCCATGGAACAGGGCGATTTTCTCGAGGGCATCCGCGCCGCGATCATCGACAAGGACAGAAAACCAATTTGGAAACATGGGCTTGACAGCCTGCCGGGCAGTGCCGTCGCGCAGATGCTGCAACCCTTGGGCAAGAACGCCCTGACGCTGGAGGAGACAAGACCATGAAAATCGGGTTTATCGGGCTGGGCAATATGGGCGCGCCGATGGCGGCCAATCTGGCCCGTGCAGGCCATGACGTCACCGGCTTTGACATGGCAGCGGTGCAAATCGACGGCGTGACCATGGCCGCCAGCGCCGCAGAGGCCGCGCGCGACGCCGCCGTGGTTATCACCATGCTGCCCAACGGGTCCATCCTGCGCAAGGTCGCAGCCGACGTGATCCCGGCCATGGCCCCCGGCGCGGTGCTGCTGGACTGCTCCACCGTCGATGTCGCCAGCGCCCGCGATGTGGCCACTCAGGCGCAGGCGGCGGGCCTCTCGGCACTCGATGCGCCGGTGTCGGGCGGTGTCGGCGGGGCGACCGCTGGCACGCTCACCTTCATGGTCGGCGGCGATGAGGCAGGCTTTAACGTCGCCCGCGAACTCTTTGACATCATGGGGCAAAAGGCGGTGCATTGCGGCCCTTCCGGCAATGGTCAGGCGGCCAAGATCTGCAACAACATGATCCTCGGCGTCACCATGATCGCCACTTGCGAGGCCTTTGCCTTGGCCGACAAACTGGGCCTCGACCGGCAGGCGATGTTCGATGTGGTCTCGACCTCGTCGGGCTATAGCTGGTCGATGAACGCCTATTGCCCGGCCCCCGGCGTGGGCCCCAAATCCCCCGCCGACAACGATTACAAACCGGGCTTTGCGGCCGACCTCATGCTCAAGGACCTGCGCCTCTCGCAACAGGCCGCCGAGGCGGCGGATGCCGACACCCCCATGGGTCGCGCCGCCTGTGATCTCTACGCGCAATTCGTGGAATCCGAGGATGGCGCGGGCCGCGATTTCTCGGCCATGCTACCCCGGTTCGAGAAACGCGGGCGCGGCTGATGGCATGGGTGGCGCGCGCCCCCGGCCTGCCGCCGCTCGACCCCAAGGCACGCGCCCTGCTCGACCGCCTGACGCCGATGGCCGCCCCGGCGGGCACCGTGCTCTTTCACCCCGGCGATACGGTCAAGGGCTTTGTCATCATGCTCTCGGGTCGGGTCGATGTCTATCTCACCGGCACTTCGGGGCGTGAACTCCTGCTCTACGCGGTCGAGCCGGGGCAGAGCTGCGTGCAATCCACCCTTGGCCTCATGGGCGGTGATGATTATTCCGGCGAGGCGATCACCCGCACGGCTTGCGAACTCGTGCTCGTGCCGCGCGACACCTTCCTGCGCCTCATGGACCTCTCCGACGCGTTTCGGCATTTCGTCTTCGCGGCCTTCGCGCAGCGCCTGCAATCCATGATGCACCTGCTCGACCGCGTGGCGTTTCAGCGCATCGAAACCCGCCTTGCGCAATGCCTGCTTGACCGCGCGACGGGCGACACGCTCCATGCCACCCATGCCGAGATTGCGGTGATGATCGGCTCCGCCCGCGAGGTGGTCTCGCGCCGCCTCGATGCTTTGGCCCGCCGCGGTCTCGTGGCGATCGAGCGGGGCACCGTGCGCCTCATCGACCGCGCCACCCTGACCGAGATTGCCCATAGCGGCGACTAAGCGCATCCATGAGGCCAATCGCGCGCGCGCCATAAGGCCAGCGCAATCTTGCCCCTTCCCCTTGCCCTCTGCTGCGATATGTTGCACGACGAGATCTGAGAAACGACCCGATTGAAGGACCGGCGTAATGGCTGACGGAATGATGGACATCAACGCGAAACCGACCGAGGAAATCTCGGTCCGCGAGACATTCGGCATCGACACCGACATGATCGTCAAGGGTTTCGCCACCCGCACCGAGCGTGTGCCGGAATTCGACACCACCTATAAATTCGACCCCGACACCACGCTCGCGATCCTCGCCGGGTTTTCCCACAACCGCCGCGTGATGATCCAAGGCTATCATGGCACCGGCAAATCGACCCATATTGAACAGGTCGCCGCCCGGCTCAACTGGCCCTGCGTGCGCGTCAACCTCGACAGCCACATCAGCCGGATCGACCTGATCGGCAAGGACGCGATCAAACTGCGTGACGGCGTGCAGGTGACGGAATTCCACGAAGGCATCCTGCCTTGGGCGCTGCGCAACCCGACCGCCATCGTGTTCGACGAATACGACGCAGGCCGCGCCGATGTGATGTTCGTGATCCAACGCGTGCTCGAGGCGGATGGCAAGCTCACGCTTCTGGACCAGAACGAAGTGATTTCGCCCAACCCCTATTTCCGCCTCTTTGCCACGGCCAATACCGTGGGTCTGGGCGACACCACCGGGCTCTATCACGGCACCCAACAGATCAATCAGGGCCAGATGGACCGCTGGTCGCTGGTGGCCACGCTCAACTATCTCAGCCATGACGCCGAAACCGCCATCGTGCTGGCCAAGAACCCGCTCTACAACACCGCAGACGGGCGCAAGACCATCAGCCGCATGGTGACGGTCGCGGACCTCTCGCGCACTGCCTTCATGAATGGCGAACTCAGCACCGTCATGAGCCCCCGCACCGTGATCGCATGGGCACAGAACGCCACCATCTTCCGCAATGTGGGCTACGCCTTCCGCCTGACCTTCCTCAACAAATGCGACGAGTTGGAGCGTCAGACCGTCGCCGAATTCTACCAGCGCTGCTTTGACGAGGAACTGCCCGAGAGTGCCGCGAATGTGAAAGTGCGGTGACGCGAACGGGTGCTTCAGACCTCGGTCTTGGACGCGTCTTCCAGAGTGGACACGCGTGCGTCAAGATCGTGGGAATGCGCCGCCATGAGTGTCAAAATATGCGTAAGCCCGTCGATGCGCGCATCAACCCCGTCAAAACGGGTATCCATCGCGTCAAACCGCTCGCGCATTTCCCTGCGCATCTCTTGCAAGAGTGCTACGGTATGATTGTCCGGTGTCTCTGCCATTCGGCGGCTCCCTCTTGGGCCAAGATAAGCTCTTGGATGCATCATTGCAAACTTTCGGTTAACACATCGCTAACTGCCAAAACCACGGGGACAGCCCGATGAACAAACCCACCGACAACCCCGCCGATCCGTTCAAAAAGGCGCTCGCCAACGCCACCAAGGTGATGGCGGACGATTCCGAACTGACGATCAGCTATTCGGTGGACCCCAGCGGCATCTCGGGCGAGGCCATGCGCCTGCCGCAGGTCTCTCGCCGCATGAGCCGCGAAGAGGTGCTCTTGGCCCGCGGCACCGCCGACGCCCTTGCCCTTCGGCACAAATTCCATGACGCGGGCACCCATGCCCGCTACGCGCCCCCCGGCGACATGGCGCGCGACCTCTACGAGGCGATGGAAACCGCGCGGTGCGAGGCGGTGGGCGCCCGCGATATGCCCGGCACCGCCACCAATATCGACGCCAAGATCGCGCAAGACGCCAATCGTCTGGGGTTCGAGCGGATCACTTCGACCGCCGACGCGCCCCTGCCCGCCGCCGCCGGATACCTCATCCGCCATCTCGCCACAGGCCGCGACATGCCCGCAGGCGCGCAAAACGTGATGAACCTCTGGCGCGGCTTCATTGAAGAGCAAGCGGGCGGGACGCTCAATGCGCTTCAGGATACCCTCGCGGATCAAACAGCTTTCGCCAAATTCGCCCGCCGCATCATCGAGGATCTGGGCTACGGCGACCAGTTGGGCGATGATCCCGACAGTATGGATGACGACCAGCAGGACGACGCGGAAGAATCCGGCGAAGAGCAGGAAGAGCCCGACAGCTCCGGTCAGGATGACAGCGAGGAAACCGAGGCCGAAGCCGACCCCGAGCGCAGCCAGGACGAACAACAGGACGCGGCCCAGGCTCAGGTCAGCATGGAGGACATGGCCGACGAGGACATGCAAGACGAAACCGAGCTGCCCGAGGGCGAAGCACCGCTCGAGCCGCCCGCCCCTGCGCCCATTTCCGACGCTGACCCGCATTACACCGTCTACAATACCGCCTTTGACGAGGAAATCCGCGCCGAGGATCTGGCCGACCCGGTCGAGCTTGAACGCCTGCGCGCCTATCTCGATCAACAGTTGGAACCGCTCAAGGGCGCGGTCAGCCGCCTTGCCAACAAATTGCAACGCCGCCTTCAGGCGCAGCAGAGCCGCTCTTGGGAATTCGACCGCGAAGAGGGCATCCTCGACGCAGGCCGCCTTGCGCGCGTGGTGGCCAACCCAACCACCCCGCTCAGCTTCAAGGTGGAAAAGGATACAGAGTTCCGCGACACGATGGTGACGCTGCTCTTGGACAATTCCGGCTCGATGCGCGGCCGCCCCATTTCCATCGCCGCCATCTGCGCCGATGTTCTGGCGCGCACACTCGAACGCTGCTCGGTCAAGGTCGAGATTCTGGGCTTCACCACCCGCGCGTGGAAAGGCGGCCAAAGCCGCGAGAAATGGCTGGCCGAAGGGCGCCCGCAACTGCCCGGCCGCCTCAATGACCTGCGCCACATCATCTACAAATCCGCCGACGCCCCCATGCGCCGCACCCGCGACAATCTCGGGCTTATGATGAAAGAGGGTCTGCTCAAGGAAAACATCGACGGCGAGGCGCTCGAATGGGCGCACCGCCGCATGGTGGCCCGCAAAGAGGCGCGCAAGATCCTGATGGTGATCTCCGACGGCGCGCCGGTTGATGACAGCACCCTCTCGGTCAACCCCGCCAATTACCTTGAAAAGCACCTGCGCGACGTGATCGCCATGGTCGAGCGCCGCAAACAGGTGGAACTCCTCGCCATCGGCATCGGCCATGACGTCACCCGCTATTACCAGCGCGCCGTGACCATCACCGACGCCGACCAACTGGCCGGGGCCATGACCGAACAACTGGCCGCGCTTTTTGACAGCGACCCGCGCGCCCGTGCCCGCGTCATGGGCATCCGCCGCGCAGGCTGATCCGGCCCCGGTTTCATCTGGCCCAAAATACCTCGGGGGAGGCCCGGATGAAATCCGGGACGGGGGCAGCGCCCCCAATCCCCGACCGCTCTGCAGGAGAACGCATGTTCCAGTCCTTCACCGAATCCGCCCGCCCCGACCAAGGCCCGCCCCGCCTGACCCAACTGCGTCGCGCCATGGCCGAGGTGGGTCTTGCGGGCTGGCTCGTGCCCCGCGCCGATGCCCATCAGGGCGAATATGTCGCCCGCTGCGATGACCGTCTGGCATGGCTCACGGGCTTTACCGGCTCGGCCGGGTTCTGCGCGGTCTTGCCGGATGTGGCGGGCGTGTTCATTGACGGGCGCTACCGCGTGCAGGCACGCACCCAGGTTGCCGCCACGCATTTCACCCCTGTCGACTGGCCCGACACCCGCCTTGGCCCGTGGCTGCGCGCCCATCTGCGAGAGGGCGGCGACGTGGGCTTTGATCCCTGGCTCTACACCCCCGAACAGATCGACGCCCTGACCGAGGCCCTGACCGGCAGCGCCATCACTTTCAAACCCCACGCCAACCTGATCGACAGCATCTGGCCCGACCGTCCCGCGCCCCCTCAAGGGGCCATTACCCCTTGGCCCGATACCCTCACCGGGGCCAGTTCAGCCCAGAAACGCGCCAGCTTGGCCGAAACCCTGCGCAAGGCGGGCCAGACCTCGGCGGTCCTCACCCTCACCGATTCCATCGCGTGGCTCTTCAACATCCGGGGCCGCGACATCCCGCGCAACCCGGTTGCACAGGGCTTTGCCATCCTGCACGACGACGGGCGCGCCGCCCTCTTCACCGATCCCGCCAAGCTTGACGCCACCGCCCGCGCGCATCTTGGGCCCGAGATCACCCTCACCCCCCCCGACACCTTCGAGACAACCCTTGCCGCTCTTCCCGGCCCGGTGCGCCTTGACCGCGCCAGCGTGCCCCTGCGTGTGGTGCAGGTGCTCGATAGCGCAGGCGTGCCGCATGTCTGGGGCGCTGATCCCTGCATCCTGCCCAAGGCGCGCAAAACCCCCGCCGAGATTGCCGCCACCCGCGCCGCCCACCTGCGCGACGGGGCGGCGATGTGCGAGTTTCTGGCGTGGTTCGACGCGCAATCCCCCGGCACGCTCACCGAAATCGACGTGGTGCGCCAGCTTGAGCAGGCCCGCGCCGCCACCGGAAAACTCCTCGACATCAGCTTTGACACCATCGCTGGCTCCGGTCCCAACGGCGCGCTGCCGCATTACCGCGTGACCGAGGCCAGCAACCGCCGCCTGCTTGACGGCGAGTTGCTCGTGCTCGACAGCGGCGGGCAATATCTTGATGGCACCACCGACATCACCCGCACCCTGCCCATCGGCACCCCCGGAGCCGAGGAACGCGCCGCCTTCACCCGTGTGTTGCAGGGCATGATCGCCATTTCGCGCCTGCGCTTCCCGCGGGGCCTCGCGGGGCGCGACCTTGACGCCATCGCGCGCTATCCCCTTTGGCTCGCGGATCAGGATTACGCCCATGGCACCGGCCACGGGGTCGGCGTGCATCTTTGCGTCCACGAAGGCCCGCAACGCCTCTCGCGCCTCTCCGACACGCCGCTCGAGCCGGGGATGATTCTCTCGAACGAGCCCGGCTATTACCGCGAGGGCGCTTTTGGCATCCGAATCGAGAATCTCATCGTTGTGACCGCGCTCGACCCGGCTCCGGGCGGTGACGGGGCCACCCAGATTGGGTTCGAAACACTGACCTATACTCCGATAGATACCCGCCTCATAGACGATACTCTGCTCACAAAACCCGAACGGGACTGGCTCAACACCTATCACACCGCCTGCCGCGACAAGATTGGCCCTCTGCTTTCGCCCCCTGCCCGGCTATGGTTGGACAAAGTAACGCAGACAAGCTGACATATTCCTGTTAGGTTCCTGCGTCAGACCAAAATCAAGATCAAAAAAACAAGGGGATGGACAATGGCACGTATCACGATTCGCAAGGCCGAAGGCACATGGACAGTGCGCGCCGGAGGCGCCGTTCTGGGCGAGAGCCGCAATGCACTGGAATTGACCGAAGGCGATTATCCCTTCGTGATCTATTTCCCGCGCGCGGATATCGCCATGGCCTTTCTCGAGGAAAGCCCGCAATCGAGCCATTGCCCCTACAAGGGCGACGCGCGCTATTACTCGATCATCACCAAGAGCCAGACGCTGCAAAACGCGGCCTGGAGCTATGAGGCGCCCAAGCCCGAGGTGGCCGAGATCAAGGATCACATCGCCTTCTACGCGACCGACTCCGTCACCATTGAACGGGTCTAAAAGCGCAGCAGACCGGCGCTCAGCTATGCTCTTCCTCTGACACCGCCGCCAGAGCGCGGTTATAGGCCTTGAGCGCATCCACATGAAACAGCGCGCCCGACAATTCGGGCGGCTGATCCCCCCCAGACAGAGTGACCACCGGCACAAAGGGCACATTCGCCCGCTCGAAAAGCGGCATCGCCTGTTCCAGCGTGGCAGCCACGTCAAGATAGACCCCCTGCTCGATCAACGACCAGCATTGATCCCTATCCGCCGCCCGTGCATCATCCGGCGCGCGCATCACCTTGGACACCCGGAACATGCCCAAGAGATAATCCTGCGGCCCCGCCGCAAGCCGGATCCCCCGCCGCATGAGCTGCGCCAGAAAGAATGACCGCCGCACCAGCCGTGATCCCAGCGCGGTCGAGGTCGAAACCGCCACCATCACCGCCAGCCCCGTCTGCCAATCCCCCGTCAACTCGAATACGATCAGCGTGGTCGAGATTGGCGCGCCCAGCACCGCCGCCGCCACCGCGCCCATCCCCGCCAGCGCATAGAGCGTGTGCGCGCCCGACACGTCCGGCAAGAGCGCCGTTGCCACATGGCCAAACGCCAGCCCGGTCAGCGCGCCCACCATCAGCGAGGGCGAAAAGACCCCGCCCCCCATCCGCCCGCCAATAGTGATCGCCACCGCCACCACCTTGAGCACGGCAAACACCGCCGCCTCATGCCACAAGAGCTTGCCCGTCAGCGCAGCCGACGTGGTCTCGTATCCGACCCCGATGATATGCGGAAACCAGATCGCCATGAGACCCAGCAGCGCCCCCGCCCCGACGGGCCGCAACCAACGCGGCAAGCCCAGCCGCGCCTGAACATGCCCCGCCACATCCTCGGCCAGAAAGATCGCCCGCATCAGCGCCGCCGCCACCACGCCGCAGATCAGCCCAAGGATCAGAAAGGCCGGCAATTCGGCGTAGAATTCCAGCACGCTGGCTTCGGGCAGGTCGAATTCCGTCACCCCGCCAAATTCCAGCCGGTTGATCACCGTCCCCGCCACGCTGGCAATGGCAATCGGTGCAAAGGCATGCACCGCGAAATGCCGCAGCACCACTTCGAGCGCAAAAAGCGCCCCCGCAATCGGCGCATTGAACGAGGCCGACACCGCCGCCGCCACCGCACAGCCCAAAAGATCGCGGCCCGTCACCCCATCGGCATGGATACGCTCGCTCACCCAGCTTGCAATCACCCCTGCCAGATGCACCACCGGCCCCTCGCGCCCCGAAGAGCCGCCCGTGCCCAGCGTGATCAGCGACGCCGCCGCCGAGGCCAGACCCTCGCGCCGCTCTACCCGACCCTCATAGAGCGCGGCGCCCTCGATCACATCCGCGACCGAACGCACCCGCCCATCCGGGGTAAAGCGGTGCAGGATCAGCCCCACCACCAGCCCGCCCACAATGGGCAGCATCAAGATCCAGTACCACGGCAGATGTTCCGCATAGCTATGCAGCCGCGCCACATCCTCGGTGCCGTAAACCAAACCTTGCAAGGCGGTGATGCCCTTGCGAAAGAGCAGCGCCGCAAACCCGGCGGCAATACCGATGGCCAGCGCAATCAGCCAGAATTGAAACTGGCTCGGTCCCCGCTTGCGCAGCACGCGCCAGCCCTCGCGCAGGCTCTCGCCCATGCCCCGGCGCAACTGGCCCCAAAAGGATGGCTCTTCAGCCTGCATCTCTCTCCTTCACGCCTCACGCGCGCTGCTTACATTGCGCCCTGCGCGCGCTTTTCCCTTCCGGCGACATGCATTAGGCTGCGCCCAACGACCCATCTAGAAAGCCGCCCCATGGACATCGCCCGCGCCATCGCAGACCTCCAATCCTCTCTAGGCCATGGGATCACCCTGTCCAAGTCCGATCTCGACCTGCATGGCCAGAGCGAATCGCATTTTCCGCCCAGCCCGCCCGATGCCGTGGTCTACCCCGAGAGCTCGGCAGAGGTGGCCGAGGTCGTGACCATCTGCGCCCGTCACCGCGTGCCGGTCGTGGCCTGGGGCACCGGCACCTCGCTCGAAGGTCAGGCGCAGGCGTTTCGCGGCGGCATCGTGGTCGATTTCTCCCGCATGAACGCCGTGCTCGAGGTGGCCGAGGCCGACATGACCGCGCGGGTGCAACCGGGCGTGACGCGCGAGGCGCTCAACACCGCGCTGCGCGCTTCCGGCCTTTTCTTTCCGGTCGATCCCGGTGCCAATGCCTCTCTGGGCGGCATGGCCTCGACCCGCGCCAGCGGCACCACTGCCGTCAGATACGGCACCATGCGCGACAATGTTCTGGCGCTCGAGGTCGTGACCGCCTCAGGCGAGGTGATCCGCACCGGCACCGGCGCGCGCAAATCCTCGTCGGGCTATGATCTCACCGGGCTGTTCGTGGGGTCCGAGGGCACGCTTGGCCTTATCACCGAGCTTACCCTGCGCCTCGCAGGCCAGCCCGAGGCGATTTCCGCAGCGGTCTGCGCCTTTGACAGCGTGGGCGATGCGGTCGCCACCGTGATCGAGACCATCCAATGCGGCATCCCCATCGCCCGGATCGAGCTGATGGATACCGACAGCGTGCGCGCGGTCAACGCCCATTCCAAGATGACCCTGCCCGAAAAACCCCACCTCCTGCTCGAATTCCACGGCACCCCCGCCAGCACAGCCGAACAGGCCGAGAGCTTTGGCGCCTTGGCCCGCGAGCATAACGGATCGGATTTCGACTGGGCCACCCAGACCGAGGCGCGCAACGCCCTCTGGACCATGCGCCACAATGCCTATTACGCCATCCTCGCGGCCCGCCCCGGCGCGCGCGCCATTGTCACCGACATCTGCGTGCCGATCTCGCGTCTGGCCGAAGCGATCGAAGAGACCCGCAGCGATCTCGCCCACTCCGGCGTCATGGGGCCGATCCTGGGCCATGTCGGCGATGGCAATTTCCACGCGATCCTGCTCATCGACCCCGACAACCCCGCCGAACTCACCGCCGCCAAAGCCGCCTCCGACCGCATGGTCACACGCGCGCTGGCCCTTGGCGGCACCGCCACCGGCGAACATGGCATCGGGATCGGCAAACTGGATTACATGGCGCGCGAACACGGGGCCGGCTGGGCGCTGATGGGCACGATCAAACAGGCCCTCGACCCGCTCAACATCCTCAACCCCGGCAAACTCGTCCCGCCGAGGAATTGAGGGGGCATCTCTGTTAAGGAGCGTCGGTATACGCCAGAAAAGGATAAGGTGCGATATCGCGCAAAAAGTCTGTTTTAGTCTGCGTCGTTGTGAAGTGCAGTTTTTTGCCAAGTATACTGAAAGCCACTAAGCGCGGCTCCGGCACTGCGGTGGAGAATTTTCATTTCAAGACAAAACCTAGTCTTCCGTGGCTTTTTGAAAACGTCTTCGTAAAACAACACACCGAAAAAAACTAGTTTCTTGGAAGGCTCATGAAGAACAATCTGTTTTATTTGGTCTTCAGTTATAACGCTGCCATTTTCAGCAAGGCCTGTTACCTTGTCGCCTGCAGGCAGAACATCGTTCGGCTCAGGCCCGTTTGCTACAGGATCAACCAAATCCGTGTTGTGCTTGGGGAAGTCCATTTCTACGATTGCGATACCGGCTGCATAACGATGCTTAAGTGCAGGGCTGTTACCACTGTTTTTTGTTACAAACTCAACTTGCGGTATCTCACCTGCAACGAATTTTCTCAGAATAGTATTTCCTTCGCTCGCATCTAGGGAAAGGTAAGCTCTCACTTGAGCCTCCCCAATTTCCCGAGTGTCGGAAATAGCAATTCTGGTATGCTTAAGAGACAGAAAAATTGCCCACACGCCAACAACAGAGACCACAGCACCGAAAGAAGTTAGCCAAAACAGAGCTTGCGCCCAATAAGCCATATCTTTTTGGGCGATCAAATCTTGGTCACTATGCTTCCGGTTAACGTAGTCCTTTATTTCAATAGCCAGGCAGTCAGCCAATCTTTCTGCCGGTGGTATCAAATCAGCACAGATGTCAGCTATTTGATTGGCAGCTTGGTCAGTCTGCCTTAGTTCAGCAAAGTTGCGCTGTTCCCACTGTTTTCCTACGTCTAAAGCACCCATCAGCGTGGTAACCACTACGTTTAGCGCAACTCCCAAAGCTAGAAGCTGAAATGTTATCGCCGCAGCCCATCGCAACAATTTTCCTGTTAACGTCATTACATATGCGCCGCCAAACTGATTTCTAGAAAACGTGGTAGCGGCGCCGACCTCCCTCTCACTGATTCCAATACCTGCCAGCTTTTCAACAAGTTTTGCGCAAGTCACGCCATTTCAACTCAACCCAAACACAAGAGAGCTTTTCGCCGGGCTTCCAATTATTTCTATAGGGCGCGCCCCGCGCCCCCTTCATCTGGCCAAAGATACCTCGGGGGAGTCGGCCACAGGCCGACGGGGGCAGCGCCCCCAAACCTCAGCCCTCCATCAGTGCCTCGGCGGCGGCGCGGGCTTCCGGTGTGATCCGCTCGCCCGAGAGCATCCGCGCGATCTCGTCCACCCGGTCCGCCCCCGTCATCGCCCGCACGGTCGAGAGCGTTTCTTCCCCCTCGACCCGCTTTTCCACCCGCCAGTGGTGTGCGCCGCGCGCGGCCACCTGCGGCGAATGTGTGACCACCAGCACCTGACCGCCTGCCG
>NZ_JAGPVV010000263.1 GCF_018066915.1 Roseovarius sp. | reverse complement strand
TCCATGCGCCAGCGATACCATCATCAGACAGGTTGGCGTTCTGGCCGACATCTGACCTATCGAGGCGTAGGAGAAAGTCGCGCGAGATTCTGACGTCAAGCAAGGGGCAAAAACAGAGAGATATGCCTATTTGATGCCATTTTGATGTATGTCCCGCCAACTGGGCGATAAGAAAACCCGGCGCGCTCAGCCTTCCGAAAACTATGCTCGAGCCGTGCAGTTTCCAGCGCGGAATTGTCGGTATCTTGGCGCTCAGAGCTGAGACCGCCCTCCAAGGGTCGCTTCAACATTTTCCGCTTCGACGACCCGCGTGTGATTCAGCTCGCACTTGATTTTACAGACTCCCTCAATGCGGGCTCTGCAAGGTTGGAAGACACATCTCATGCATCCGCATCGCCTTTCACTGGTTCGATCCGGCCAGCAATGCGGGTCGTGAACAATGTAACGGCCCACCCTCAACTCGCTGCCTCGCACCAGATGGTCCCGACGAATACCAAGAGTTCAAAATGGCACACCGAAACACGGAACTGGTTAATCTGAGAATACTATTCTTCGGTTCTCAAGAAGTTGAGTCCATCCTGCATATCGCATAGCGATAGAGAACAGCCTGACGTCGAAGACAGATTTTGGCATCCTCGGGAAAAGGGGCCATTAGCGCCATCGGAAGTCATTTGGAGGAGATAAAAATCTTGGCTAAATTGAATCTCGACCAAATGAAAGCGTTCCTGACGGTAGCAAGGCTTGGCAGCATATCCAAAGCTGCACAGGCGTTGAATCTGACGCAGCCTGCAGTAACAACACGCATCCAGAACTTGGAGGCTAGCCTTCGCGCGCAGTTACTGGAGCGCCGATCAACGGGCATCTCTTTGACGAAACGCGGTGGCCTCCTCGTCCGTTACGCCGAACAGATCGAACAGTTGTCTGAACTTATCTTCGCAGATGTGATGGATCCCGAAGGAATTGAGGGCCATCTGAGATTGGGTGTTTCCGAGACCATCGCACAGACATGGCTTCCCGAGTTTGTAACCTCACTGCACAAAGCGTTCCCGGTCATCGAAGTCGAGATTAATGTCGATATCTCGTTGAATCTACGACAGGACCTGTTGAACCGAGAGATTGATCTCGCCATTCTGCTTGGCCCCATTTCCGAGTTTACTGTCAACAATATTGATTTGCCGGATTTCGAACTTGCTTGGTACTGCTCCACTTCTGAACTTGGTGAGCAGGCAAACAGCGATTCGCTCTTCAAACTACCGGTGATCTCATACGCTCGCCACACTCGGCCTTTTCGTGAGCTGAAGTCGTTACTGCTTGAGAGAAACGGTCCTGGTGCGTTGATTTTCCCATCGTCATCACTTTCTGCCGGCTTTCGGTTGGTTGAAGCTGGACTTGGCGTTGCTGCGCTTCCTCGCCACATGGGAAAGCGATTTGTATCCGAAGGAAGAATTCGCGAGTTTAATCCGGGATGGGTGCCTAACCCGTTGAAATTCACAGCATCTTATGTTGGTGAACCACGGAGTCATCTTGTAGAAACCGCAGCACATATCGCTCTGACGGTTGCTCAAGAGTTCCAATCGATATAATTTTCCTTAATGCTTAAGAGCAAATAGTTTTAATTTGGTTTTATGGTGAGCATTTTGGATACTTCCCGAACGAAGGGAGGCATCCGTGGACAGCACTACATTTCAGAAACTGCGATTGGAATCGGTTGCGAATGTCCGAAAGACCATCCGTGCAGGAAGCTACGACGGCCACACGGCCGGTCTTGCGCCCGGCGTCTTGCAAGCCAATTTGACAATTTTGCCTGAGGAGGTCGCGCTTGACTTCATGCGCTTCTGTCAGCGCAATCCCAAGCCCTGTCCTTTGGTTGGCGTCTCGGAAACCGGCGATCCGCATTTACCTACGCTGGCTGCCAACATCGATATCCGCACGGATGTGCCAGCCTATAACGTCTATCGAGACGGCAGATTAGCCTGCGAAACAAAAGACATCAAAGCGCTCTGGAACGATCATCTCGTTGCCTTTGCACTCGGGTGCTCGTTTACATTCGAGCATGCGCTGATCCGGGCGGGTATCCCAATTTGGCACATCGACAACAATACAACCGTGCCGATGTTTCGAACCAACATCCAGACAATTCCTGCAGGGCCGTTCTCTGGGCCACTGGTGGTCAGCATGCGCGCCATTTCCAAATCGCAAGTTGACCTTGCGATCGACATCTCGCGCAGGTTTCCTCTGGCACATGGCGCACCAATCCAGGTCGGCTCCCCAGAGACGATCGGTATCGCCGATATCGCCCACCCAAATTGGGGCAATCCGGCCCCCATGCCCGAGGGCATGATTCCGGTATTTTGGGCCTGTGGAGTAACGCCACAGGTTGCGATTGAAGGAGCCGGGGTGCCGCTGTGCATTACCCACAAGCCAGGCCATATGCTGATTACTGATGTGCCAGAAGAGGCCGAAACACCCGTGCTGAACTTCGTTCAAGAAATCGGCTAATCAACCAAAAGGGAGAGCCCCATGAAAAAGAAGATCCTGATGATGAGCGCTGCGATGTTTGCATCGCCGGCCA
This sequence comes from Roseovarius sp., assembly GCF_018066915.1. Taxonomy (GTDB): domain Bacteria; phylum Pseudomonadota; class Alphaproteobacteria; order Rhodobacterales; family Rhodobacteraceae; genus Roseovarius. Next base: position 41,501 of record NZ_JAGPVV010000263.1, on the reverse strand, counting down.
TTGCCGAAGACCTGTCGGTGGTCGGCAGCTGGTCAAGCTTGCCGCTGCACAAGCAGTTCGAGGCACCTTTCTGGTCAACCATCCTTCCAGAGGCGTCACGCGGAGAGGTGAGTGTGAACCTTACCACACATGACCAGATGAATCTCGGCGTAGCCGACGTCTACACACTCCTCGGCCAGGGGGTCTACGATGTCGGCATGACGGTCGCGGACTACGCCGTGGCCGACGCCCCGGAATTGGAGGGACTGGACGTCCCATTGTTGGCCTTGACGGCCATGGACGAAAAAGCGCTCGTTGATGCCGCCAAGCCGATGATCGAAGACATATACAATGCGCGTTTCAATAGCCATGTGTTGGCGATCGCGCCTTATCCGCCCCAAGTCGTCTTTTGCAACCACGAGATTGCCAGCCTAGACGATCTCAAAGATCTCAAGGTGCGCGCATCGGGCCGGATGACCGCAAAGTTTCTTGAAGCGCTCGGTGCCGAGGGCGTCAACGTTAGCTTCGCAGAGGTGCCCGGCGCACTCCAGAAGGGTGTGGTCGACTGCGCAGTCACTGGTGCAGGATCGGGCTACAGCGCTGGTTGGTGGGAAGTTTCGACCCATCTTTTGCCGTTGCCTCTCGGCGGTTGGGACCCGGTTGTGACGGCCGTCAATCTCGACAAGTGGAACAGCCTGTCGCCGGATCTTCAGACGCTGATCCAAGCTGAGGTGACGACCAAGCTCGAGGATCCGGCCTGGGCCGATGCGCAAGGCGCACTCGAAAACGATATCGCCTGCCTGACCGGCAATGGCACCTGCACGTCAGGAGATTCGCGCGCGATGACCCTTGTCTCCGTCAGCGATGCGGACTTCGCCAAGGCTAGGGAAATCCTTGAAATGCAAGTTCTTCCGGAGTGGGCGGACCGGGCAGGACCAGAATGGACCGCGCGCTGGAATGAAACCGTCGGAAAAGCCGCTGGTGTCTCGATCAGCACGAACTGAGAAATCTCTGGGAAGGGATCAGAATGGCTGAAAAACTGATTGGGCGCTTGCGATGGCTCAACACGTTGGTGGCGATGCTCATCGGAGCAATCCTGCTTACCTGTGCGCTTTACGTGCTCGCCGACATCATCCTTCGGAAAGTTGGGTCCTCTCTTGGAGGAACAGACGAAATCAGTGGATATGTCATGGCCATTGTAACCTCCTGGGGCATGGGCTTTGCCCTTCTTGAATTGAGCCATGTTCGTATAGACATCCTTCGGGGGCGTGTCGGTGCGCTCGGCAAGTCCGTCTTCGATCTGTTTGCGATGGCGGCACTGTCGATCACAATCACCGTCATCGCCATAAAATGCTGGCCAGTCCTTGAGCGTTCTATTGCGAATAGTTCGCGCGCGAACACGCCACTCGAGACACCGCTTTGGATCGTTCAATTGCCCTGGTTTGCCGGATGGGCTTGGTTCGCAATCGTCGCATGGTTGACACTCATTGCCGCTCTTCTGCTCATACTTAAGGGCAACTTCGAGGCCGGTGCAGCCGCCATCGGAACCTTCAGCGATGAGGAAAGCCTGCAATGATCACTTTTGTTTCAGTGGGTCTTCTGGCGCTGCTCACCCTGTCGATACCTGTAGGGATCGTTCTGTTTCTTCTTGGTTTCGGTGTAGATGCCGTCTTCAGCCCATTCCCTTTGATCAAAGGTCTTGGAAACCTAGTCTGGTCTACGTCGAACAATGCAACACTTATCGCGGTTCCATTCTTTGTCCTTTTGGGCGAGATCCTTGTTCGCAGCGGCATTGCAGAGCGAACCTACACCGCTCTGGATCGCTGGGTGTCCTGGCTTCCGGGCGGGCTGGTGCATGCCAATATCGCGACAGCCACCATGTTTTCTGCTACATCGGGTTCTTCCGTTGCGACCGCGGCAACTGTTGCAACCGTCGCCATGCCCCAAGCGGAAAGGCTTGGCTATGATCCGAGGCTCTTTTCTGGCGCCATTGCAGCTGGAGGAACGCTTGGCATCATGATACCACCGTCGATCAACCTTATTGTTTACGGTTTCCTCACACAGTCTTCAATTCCGCAACTTTTCTTGGCCGGATTGCTGCCAGGCATCCTTCTTGCGCTATCTTTCATGGCTGTCACCGTCATCATCTGTGCGATGAAGCCAGAGTTGGGAGGACCGCGACGCACATTCCCGTTCACCGAAATGCTGCGGGCTCTCCTGCATCTTGGGCCGATTGTCTTGCTGTTCTCAATCATTATTGGAACAATCTACAAGGGCTGGGCGACACCGACAGAAGCTGCTGCTGTTGGTGTCGCGGGCGCTCTTGCAATCGCAGCCATTTTTGGTGGTATTTCGCGCCAGATGTTTGCGGACAGCGTTGTTGGAACAGTCAAAATCACTTCGATGATCATGCTCGTCGTGATCGGTGCATCGTTTTTGAACTTCACCTTGGCCTCAGCTGGAATTGGACGGGACCTCAGCGCATTTCTAGAAGGGCTTGGTCTTTCGCCTCTGATGACGATTCTCGTGGTGGTCTGCATTTACATCGTCCTTGGCTTCTTCATCGAAACTCTATCGCTGATGGTTGTGACTATCCCGATCATTGTGCCGCTTGTCCTCGCGCAAGGCTATGATGTGATCTGGTTCGGCATCCTTATGATCGTTCTCATCGAAATGGCACTGATCACGCCACCAGTCGGCTTGAACCTCTACGTGGTGCAAGGTGCTCGAAAAAGCGGCAAGTTGAGCGAAGTGATGCTGGGCACCATCCCCTATGTCATCATGATGTTGCTCATGGTCGCAGCGCTCATTGCCTTGCCACAACTCGCTCTCTTTCTTCCTGCGGCTCTTCGGTAAACACGACCCTTTCAACGCCCAGCAAATCAATGCCGAACCACGCACCTGGAACGCAAAGAAGGCATTTCATGTGCCAATTCTGGGTCGACCGTGGTCGCACATTTCTAGATAACTTGGCGCGTTCAGTGCATGTCGAGAATTGGGGAAACGTCATGGTGTTTTACTGGATCGCCGCGCTTGGCCTTCTGTTTCTGAGCTACATTCATCTGACTGCGGGGCAGAGGAAAATCGTGAACCCGCTGCTTGCATCGCGGGAGTTGAAGGAAGACGTGGTCTGCGTTCTCTTCTTGTGCTGGCATCTTGTAACTTTGGTCATGCTTGGGGCCGCTGCAGCCTACATTGGCGCCGTAATATCGGATGCATGGAGAGAGTATGCCCTAGCAGGGACGGTGATGATTTCACTGCTTGCCCTGTGGAGTTTTGCCGTCGTGATCTGGAAGCGACAGCTGCATCGTGACATGCCGCAGTGGATCGCCTTTGCGGTGGTGGCAATTTTTGGCTTTGCAGGCCATCTTACAACGTGACCGGGCACTATCTCCAAGCCTTTCGGCATATGTGCAATCTGTTACCCGATCCCAGCCTCTGCTACGCGTCATCGCCTGAACAGCAGATCGCGTGTCTCCTTGTCGGCGGGAAGGAATGTCTCGATCGCAAGTTCAGACAGGGTCACGTCCAGAGCAGTGCCGAAGATCGTGGTGGCGCTCAGCAGGTTGAGGCGCCCGACCTCGCTGCGCAGGCGCATTGGTGTCGCGATCACATTAGGAGGGCCAGCGCGCCAGGGCGCCGTGTCGACCGGCACCGGGTAGTCTGCGACCTCGTCGCGAAGGTCAGCGAGCACGGGGTCCGCGACCTGCGCGATCTGGCGGTCGAGCCGGTGGAGAATATGGCACCGCCACTCGCGGTAATTCTCGATCCGCGGGGCCAGCCCCTCGGGGTGCAGTGACAGGCGCAAAACGTTGAGGGGCGGCACAAGCAACGCCGTGCCGACGCCCGCGAGCAAGGGGCCAACCGCTTCATTCGCCTCGATGAGGGTCCAGTGCCGGTCGATGGCGAGGGCTGGAAACGGCTCATGCGCCGTCAGTATGGCCGTGACTGCGCGGCGCATATCTTCCATGTCCGGATCATCGAGTGGACGGTCGCGATAGACCGGGGCGAAGCCTGCGGCGGCCAGCAGCACGTTGCAATCGCGCAGCGGCACCTCGAGCTGGCTGGCCAGACGCAGCACCATCTCGCGGCTTGGCACGCTGCGCCCCGATTCAAGGAAGCTGAGATGACGTTGGGATATCTCGGCCTCTACTGACAGACTCAACTGGCTGAGCGACCGGCGGTTGCGCCAGGAGCGAAGCAAGTCACCAAAGGACGGATTGAGCTGGGTCATGGCAGGCAGCCTAACGGAAAAGAAAGATCGCCACCATTACCTCGCGCATAATCGACCCGAGCCAAGTGCGCCGCCTATGGCTACTGTCATCGACACTTTCACCTGAAAGGACCCTCAGATGGCATTCGTTTCGAACCCGGCGCTTAGGCGCATTCTCCTGATCGACGCGGCGACTTGCGCCGTCATGGCCGCGATTTTGCTCGTAGCCAACCGCGTGTTGGCCACCCTGACCGGGTTGCCGGACCTGCTGGTTCTGGGTGCTGGTCTCGTGCTTGTTCCGGTTGCGATTTTCATGGCTGCGGTCGCCCGGTTCGGGACCGGCAGTGGGGCGCTGGTATGGTTGGCGATCCTCGGCAATGCTGGCTGGGTGATCGCGAGCCTTGGTATTCTGGTCGCGCTGACACCGACTCCGCTTGGTATTGCGTTCGTCCTCGTGCAGGCCGCCGTGGTCGCGGTGCTTGCCTGGCTCGAGGCCTCTGCCTGGGCAGGAAGCGCCCGCGCCGCCGCGTAGTTAAGCCCTTGTCGGGCGACGGCCACCTCCGCGCCCGTCAGCCACCCCTCCTGCTCGGAAGACATCTCATGGCCCATGTCCCCGTATTTGCCCTGCCACTCCTACTTGCCTCCACGCTTGCACTCTCGGCAGAAACGATCCCTCCTGCACTGGAAACCTCTGCCATGCCTGTCCGCGATCTCTATCCGCTGATCACCACGCCCGCGCTGTTCGAGGCGCGAGATTTCTATCGCGAGCATTTCGGCTTCGAGGTGGCGTTCCAGGCCAGCTGGTTCGTTTATCTGACCGGTGGCGCCGACGGCGAGAGCCGGGGCACCACCATCGCCTTCATGCATCCCGATCATCCCTCGACCCCGCCGGGACCCGAGGTGTTCGACGGGCGCGGCATGATTGTCACCATCGAGGTTTCTGACGCTGCCGCCACCCATGCGCGTCTGTCCGATGCCGGCGCCCCTATCGTTTATCCGCTGACGGACGAGCCGTGGGGACAACGGCGATTCATGACCCGTGATCCGGCGGGGGTGCAGGTCGATGTCGTCCAGCAGATCGCACCGGAAGCCGGGTTCTGGGATCGCTATATGATAGATTAAAGTGACGTCAGACCGCGACACACCTGGTAGATTTCCCATGATCGACGCCTTCGACTTGACGGGCCGTTCCGCAATTGTCACCGGTGCCAGCCGTGGCTTGGGTCTTGGGATGGCCAGAGCACTGGCAGGCGCGGGCGCACGCGTTGTCCTCAATGCGCGCGATGCCGCATCCCTCGATCAGGCGGCCGAAATCATACGCGCCGAGGGCGGCACGGTCGATGTCGTGGCCTGCGACCTTGCCTCAGAGGCCGAGCAGTTGGTGGACGACGCGGCGACCCTCTGCGGTGGCATGGACATCCTGGTCCACGCCGCGGCGCTCCGCGATCGTCGCGCAACGGCGCAGCTTGGCGCGGAGGATTTCTCGCGCCTCCTCGACTTGAACCTGACGGCGTCCTACCGCCTCGCACGCGCAGCGCTGCCGCACTTGACACGCGCGTCTGCGGGGCGGCTCATCTTTGTCTCGTCCATCGCAGCCCGGATCGCACGCGCTGGCGATCCGGGCTATGTCGCGTGCAAGGGTGGCCTTTCGGCACTCACGCGGGCGCTGGCGGTTGAGTTCGGCACGACCGGTCTGACGGTGAACGCCATCGCTCCTGGCCTTTTCGCGACAGAGGCCAATGCCGCGCTCGTCGCAGACCCGGCCATGCGAAGCTTCGTCGAGATGCGCGTCCCCTTGAAACGCTGGGGTGATCCGACGGAGCTTGCGACCGCCGTTCTGTTTCTTGCCGCACCCAGATCCAGCTATGTGAACGGCATCACGCTGACCGTCGACGGGGGCCAGTCGGCGCAGATGTAGGTCGCGCATGGCTGCCGGCCGGCACGTTCTCTTCCAGCACGGTGCGGGCCGCCGCGCTTGCCGGAAACCACAGCCCCACCCGCACTGATGTCGGCACGGTATCCTGCGGTAGCTGGAACATGCTCTGGACGGAGAAGAACGAGAGCCTTCCATAAGCCGTGTCGAAGTGCAGGTCGAGGCCGGGCTCAAACTGGCCGGGTTCGATCATCATCTGGTCGCCGAATCGCGCCCTCAATACCTGTTCCAGCGCCGCCACCCTCGGCGCAAGCGAGGGTCGTGTCATCTCTTCGAACCTCAACTGTCGAAGCAGGTGTCCGCCGTAGATCCAGGGGTCAACCATCCTAGAGAGAAGACCGCCTGCATGAGCCACGCCTGCAATCATGTCCCAGCAGGGCACCTGGCCCTCAGGCGATGCCAAGAACCCTGCCATCAGGTGGTGGAAGAGCCAGGTTGCGCCGGCATTCATCTGCACCATCCGCCAGTCGGCATCGAAGATCAGACCGGGCAGCGGATCATGCGCACTCAGCACTTGATGATGGGCAGGCGAGGGTCGTTCGGGCAAGACGAGGCCTCGCCCTCCCGTTGCAAAGCCCGCCCCGATCAAGGCTGCGTTTCGGGCCGAGACTGTGGCGCCGACTTCCTCCATCCAGTTCAGGATAAGGTCCCGGCTCGGTCGCGAGCGGCCGCGTTCGACAAAACTCACATGGCGCTGCGAAATGCCAAGCGCGAGCGCAAGGTCGAGTTGAGACGTCCCTCGAACCTTGCGCGCCGTCTTTAATATGTCACCGACCGTCATGGCTTCGATGTCCGACCTTTTCAGCTTCCCGGACCAAAGTCGCTTTCGCCGGTTCAGAATACGCCCAACTTGGCTGCGGCGGGATCGCTTGATGCCGCCAACGACTTTCTAGGCGAAACCCTGCCACCCGACGATGACCCGTCTGGTAATCGCGCAGGCGTTGGTTTCGTGCAAAACCTTGACGCCTCCGGCCCTCGGACAAGGTCGGTTTCAAAAGAAAGGTAACGAACGGATGCCCAGAAAGCTGATCGCGACGCAATACATCTCACTTGATGGCGTGATTGAGGACCCGGTCGGAATGGAGGAGAGTGGTCTTGGTGACTGGACGGGGCCGTTCAAGCGCGGCCCGGAGGGCGATGGCTTCAAGCATGCGGAACTGATGTCCTGCGATGCGCTCGTGTTCGGTCGGCGAACCTACGAGGGATTCGCGGCCGTTTGGCCCCATGTGCAGGATGAGGCGGGCTTTGCCGACCGCATTAACAAACTGCCGAAGCATATCGCGTCCCGAACCATGACGACGGCGTCCTGGGCCAATTCCATGATTCTGAGCGAGGATGCGGTGTCCGATATTCGTCGGCTGCGCGCCGCCGACGGAGGTGATATCCTTGTCTACGGAAGTGCAACCCTGCTCCACGATCTTCTGGCGCAGGATCTTGTTGATCGCGTCAACCTGATGATCTATCCGGTCACGCTCGGTCGGGGCAAGCGTCTCTGGGCCGAGGGATCTGCGGCGCGCTTCGCATTGATTGACGTCCGTGTGCTTGGCTCGGGCATCCTGCTGGTCCGGTATGACCGGGACCGGGCCGAATGACGGGCGACCCTCATTGAATGTCGAGAAGGCCCGCTAGATGCACACTCATGCGTGCTCTGCTCTGTGTATTTGAGCCCAAACCTGAGAAAATTTGATCGCCCAACGATTACCTGCGAGGTCGTCGACGGCGGGTTGGTGATTGGGCTACCCAAAGGTCCTGAGATGCGTTGCTCCAGCACCAACGGGGCAATCCACATCAACGACCGAGACCGCACTATCACGAACTGGTGGGAAGCTAGTTTCCACATCCGATCCGAATTGGCCTGTACTGGGTCACATGTCGATCCGCGAACCACGCACAATCATGTGCCATGCGTAAAAGGAGCAATTGAAATGCCGAAGATGATCTTTGTGAACCTGCCTGTGAAGGATTTGGCAAAGGCAACGCGCTTTTACACAGCCATCGGCTGCCACAAGAACGAGGTATTCAGCGATCATCAAGCCTCCAGCATGGTCTGGTCCGACACGATCACATTTCAGCTTTTGGTGCGTGACTACTTTCAGACGTTCACTCCGAAGAAGATCGCCGACTCAGATGCAACCTGCGAAGTGCTACTGGCGCTGACATTTGACAGTCGAGAGCAGATCGACACCACGGTTTCAACGGGTGTGGCCGCCGGTGGCGAGGCGGATGTCCGAGCGGTCATGGACATGGATTTCATGTACAACCGCGCCTTGGCAGATCCGGACGGTCACATCTTGGAACTCATCTGGATGAACATGGACGCCGCATCCGAGACACCCATGGCGTGAGTGCATCAGTTGGAGAGACTCAAAAGATACGCACTTATCTTCTTGCCGCAGTCATCCTTTCCTGCGGTCCTGCATGGGCCGAAACGTTCAGCGACCGGGCTGAGGCTTGCACTCGATCGCTCAGAACTCGTGAACCGCCTGGTTGCCGCCTCCGTCGCCTATGACATGCGGGGATGGCATCATGAATGGCCGCCGCGCGTCCGAGACTGATCCTCGGAACTGCGTTGTGCAGGGCGGCCGGGCAATTCCGCTCGTCGATACCGAAGGCTCGCCACCCCGATGAGAGATATACCCAGTCAATCATCCACATCTCCCACCGCCGCCACCCAAGTGTCGCAGACAGCAACCGAACGTTCACAATGGAGCGGGCGTTGTGGCGGAATCGACCGTCCTAGGCATCTTCAATCTGCGCCGGGAAGGGTGATCGCCAGGCAGGCAGCTCCATCAGGCGTTCATGCCAGCGGCGGACGGCCGGAAATTCATCGAGTGGGATCTGCGCCGCTTCAGCCCAAGGTAGGATCGTGGCGACGGCGAAATCGGCGAGGCTGAGCGCCTCTCCGACAAGGTAAGATCGGCCGTCGAGATGCGTGTCAAGAATGGCACTATAGTGGCGCACATATCCCAGTGCTTCGGCGACTGACGCGGGATTTGGAGCGCCCATATCGAACTCGGCACGGATGACATGTTCGAAATAGAGCTCCCCTGCAAATCGACAAAAATGGTCCGCAGCCCATCCAAACCAGCGCACGATCTCGACTTGGCGCGCATCCCGCGGCCATAGATCAGATCCTGCGACAATCGCGAGGTGGCACATGATCGCGTTGGACTCCCAGATTGTCTTGTCACCGTCCACGAGGACGGGAACCTTGCCATTGGGATTGATCGCCAGGAACTCAGCGCATCGCTGTTCACCGGATTTCAGATTGATCGGGCGAAATGAGACGTCCGGCCCCACCAGTCGCGCCACAGCGCAGGTCTTCCACGAATTCATGGTCTCGGCATAATAGAGCTTCATTTTGGGGGTCCTCTGGCATCGCATGTGTTGCGGCAGACGGTTGCAGGAGCGGGTGATCCGGACAGCCCAGCCAATCAGGTCGTGGGCGCTGTCATCCACCTCGGGATGAGACCGAGATGACATCTCTTGGCATGAAGGCACAATTACCTGATGTGTAATGCGTATTTTCTCAGCAACACGTGTATTGGCAAGGCAGCGCGCCGAAACAAGTGATTGGCGTCGTGATGTTTCCTGAGATGTCCGGCATCAACGCCCATGACCTTATGCGTGTTCTGCAGCGAGAGCGCAGAGATAAGCATCCAACTCCGGGCTCCCATGTCCAAGAGCCCGAAGGATCTCTGCCATGAACGTCATCGGCGCTGTTCCGGGCGCAGTCACGATGGCGTCGCAGGTAACGGCATAGGCGACGTCACGATACTGCGCCTCACCGCGATAACACGGCACCGTTTCGAGGAAACCACGTGAATTGCTCGTGTGGTCGACACTATTTAGCAGCCCCGCCTTGGCAAGCGACAACGTACCTGCGCAGATGCCTGCGACAAGTCGATTTTTATCGCGAAAGTCCCAGAGCACATTGTCCAAAACAGGGGCCCGACCAGCCCCCCAGCTCGTGCCGCCACAGATCACGACGCCCGCGAACTCGATCGGGTCAAGATCTTCCACGGCCACCGCGGGTATTGTGGCAAGACCGCCCATGGATGTGACACCGGCACCCGAGGGTGATGCGACAACACACTCGATCCCAAGGTGACCCTTCGCGGTACCCATGAGGGGCGCGCATTCCCAATCGGCGAACCCTTCGGTCAAAACAATGGCCAATTGTTTCATGACGTTCTCCATAAATCATGTTCTATCCGGTTGAATTCTGCTCTTCTGACGGAGCGATCCTGCGGCGACCCACCCTCAGGAGGATCGACCACACACGTTTACTGACGATCGTAAATGAATGGATGTGAGGACCATAGTTAAGAATAGGGGTCGGCAGGATCCCGCGAAGGTCCCACGCGCGCTCGGCGCGGATATCTTCAGAGGCGTCACTCTGCACAGCTGATCAAGGGAGGGTCGGGGAAGTCTCGGCACTTGGCTCGCGTTCAAGAAGCCTGGTCAGCAGGTCCTGCACTGTCTGCGCATACAACTCCACGTCTTCACCGCTTGCCCCGGCGATCACGGCACGCTCGAACATCGCAGATATGAGGTCTGCAAGCGCGTCAATCCGGGCTGCCGGCGCATCTGAGCCTAGAGCATCCGCGATCCCAAGTCGAAGTTCCCGGCCACCGGTTGCCAGGTCGATCCGGCGCATGGTTTCGGGGCCCAATACAGATGGACCTTCGAGCAACATCAGTCGTAGTCGCCCCGGTGTCTTCATCGCTTTCAGATAGGCCCGTGATCCCTGCGCGAGCGCCGAAACCGGCGACGCGGCGTCCAACGCACCAGCCTCAATCTCGGTGGCAATTTGGCGCGCTTCCGACTCCACGACGGCACGGAACAGAGCCTGCTTGTCCTTGAAGTGGTGATAAAGCGCGCCACGCGTGAGCCCGGCACGTGCGACAACCTCGGGCGTGCCCGTTGCGGCATACCCTTTTTCAAGAAACAGCATCCGGCCAGCCTCGATAAGGGCGCGACGCGTTTCTTCGCTGCGATCAGCATTGGACCGTCTTTCTTGCATACATACAGCCTGCATGTTAATTGTCACTTACATGCAGTTTGCATGTTCCCCAATGGAGACGCAATCGATGAAGATCACCCAGTATTACCCCGTGCTCATGGTTGAGGACGTTGCCAAGACAAGTGCATTCTACCGGACGCATCTTGGCTTTCGTTCCCTGTTCGAGAGCGACTGGTACGTCCATCTTCAGTCCGCTGAGGATGAGTGTATCAATCTGGCTATCCTTGACGCCGACCATGAAACCCTTCCCGAAATGTCCCGTGGCCACCACACCTCTGGCATGCTGCTCAACTTCGAAGTCGCCGATGTCGATGCGGTGCATCAAGCATTCTGCGATCAGGGCCTACCCATACTGCTAACGTTGCGGGATGAACCCTTTGGGCAGCGGCATTTTATCACCCAAGACCCCAATGGGATCATGATTGACATCATCACCCCAATCCATCCCAGTGAAGAATTTCGTGATCAGTACGCGATGGATGCTTGGCCGGGGTGAGGCAGCGTGAGCGTCGCTATCAATGCCACGAGGCCGCAGCAAAAAACTCGTCGCATCCAGTCGAGAGGGCATCAGGACATACAGCCCAATCTGATGCAGGTTGTGTCTGGAGCCGGCACCTGGCCCATGACTCCGCACCTAGTTGCCCGAATTTCGCTCTCGGTGTCACACCAGAGGACTCTTGAACGTCTCAAATAACGAACATGGTCCTCAGGAGATAAAATCATGACCACACGCTTACAATACTTCACAGTTGCCCCTGATCTGGTGCAGAAGTTGGTTGATCTGGACGCCGTTGTCGGCGCCAGCGGTCTGCCGCCACGGCTGATGCACTTAATCAAGCTGCGTGCTTCTCAGATCAATGGATGCGTCTATTGCCTGCATCTCCATGCGCGCGAGGCACGCGCCGCAGGCGAAGTGCAGGGCCGATTGGACCTTTTGCCCGCTTGGCGCGAGGCGTCCTGTTACACCCGCGCAGAGCGTGCGGCCCTCGCATGGACTGAGTCGCTGACCGAGATCGCCAACCAAGGTGCCCCCGACGAAATCTACGAAGAGCTTTGCCGCCACTTCGACGAGAGCGAGTGCGTGCAACTGACACTACTGATCGGGGTCATCAATATTTGGAACCGGATGGCCATAGGTTTCCAAAGCAAACATCCCAAAGTATCTGTACCTGATGCAGCCTGAGAAGATCATTGACAGGGCAAAGGCGTTCGAAGCCTCGCGGCAAAAGTTGACCGGCATCGCCTACCGCATGACTGGATCGCACACAGACGCAGAAGATGTTCTGCAGGATACCTGGTTGCGCTGGCAGACAGCCGACCTTGCGAACCTCGAAAACCCCGAGGCATACCTTGTCACGATCGCATCACGCTTGTGCCTTGACAGGTTGCGACGCCGCCAGCGCGAGAAAGTAACCTACATCGGCCACTGGCTGCCAGAGCCCCTGCTCACGGAAGGGGTCAACGCGCCTGCAATCGAGCATGAAACCGACATATCCTATGCGCTGCTGGTTGCACTGGAACGTCTGTCGCCATCCGAGAGGGCTGCGTTCATCTTGCATGATGTGTTCGAGATCGAATTCCGGGAGATTGCACAATCCTTGGGAAAGTCCGAGGCGGCGTGCCGGCAACTGGCAAAGCGGGCGCGCGACAACCTGCGTACCGAGCGTCCGCGATTTGCCGTCGCTGCCGAAGACCATGAAGCTGTCGCAGCCGCGTTCTTCAAGGCCTCCCGAGAGAACGACGTAGAGGAGATCATGCGCTATCTGGCCGATGGTGCGGACCTACACAGTGATGGCGGGGGACGAAAGATCGCTGCCTTGAACATCATCAAGGGGGCCAGCCATGTGGCGCGGTTCTTTGCAGGCCTTGCGAGGAAACCGGGGGCTGCGCCGCCAATCTGGCGGCAAGCCGCGCGGTTGAACGGGTTGATCTCGGAGCTAACTCTCGAGGCGGACGGGACGCGACAAGCGACCGCTGTCGAGGTTGCAAGCGGCCGCATCACCACGATCTACCTGCTCCGCAATCCCGACAAGCTGGGAAGATTGTGGGCCGCTGTGCACGACTCGGATCGCAATGCGGCCGATCCGTCCACAGCTCTTTCGCCCGATCGTCGGCGCGGGCCTGCAACATGATGGCCAAAGGAAAATTCCCCGATCGCCGCAACGCTGTGAGGCAGGGATAACAGCTAACGAACCCCAGCCGGAATAAAGAGGATACTTTCCATGCCCATTGTTACGATCCAACAGTCCCCCCGTTCACGCAACCTGAAACGACACGTTGCTGAGAAGATCACCACCGCTTTTGTCGAAGCCTATGGTCTGCCGGCCGACGCCGTGCAGATATTCTTTGCTGAAGCCGAAGATGAGAACTGGGCAAAGGGCGGCGTTCTTGCGTCGGATAGAAACCCTTGAGCCGGACGTCTTTGCAGAGGTGTTCGTGATGTCCGACGATGAATTGGAGGACGGAAACATCCACAAGGTGGAAGCGGGACCGTGGGCCGCAATTGGGAGATAGCTACCGTGAGCGAAAAGTGCGGGAGTAAGCAAATACAGAACCGTCACGGTATACGATGCAGGCCGGTGGGGGCATCCACTGCATCAATTCACTCCCCAGTGACACCACCAACTCCAAGCTGATATCCGCCCGTTCCCATCGACCAGACGCTGCTACCTTGCATCGGCAGGCCACCACCAAATAATGGAACGCGGTATTTGCCGACACGCCCGTCGGCGGTCGGAGACGGGATGGATTGATCATGGCGCGTGTCGTTGTCTTTGCTTTTGACATCAAAGAGGCTTCGCAGATTCGCCGGATTCGCAGCTTGTTACAGCTCGGCTACGACGTGCGAAGCTTGGCGTTTCAGCGCGGCAATATGAACGCGGACTTTGTGCCAGACTGGACGAATACCAACCTCGGTCACGTCCCGAACGAGAACTACGGCAAACGCCTCCTTGCTCTTATCCGAGCCCTCTGGCCAACCTTCAGATCACGGCAGAATCTCAGATCTGCAGATGTCATTGTGGCGCGAAACTTCGATCTTTTGATCCTCGCCTGGATGGCACGAGGCCTGTTCGGTCGAAGACGGGTCCCAATCGTATACGAGTGCCTCGACATCCACCGGCTATTCACACGCCCCGACGCAATTGGTGCTCTGATGCGTTGGTGTGAACGGCGCCTTCTGGCGCGCGTGCAACTTCTGATCGTCTCTTCGCCCGGCTTCGTCGAACATTACTTCGTGCCGGTTCAGGGATTCCACGGTGACGTCTCGATCATCGAGAACAAGCTCTGGTTCGATGGCGCAACGGTCTCGCGCCCGCTGGACGCACCGCGACGCAATGCGCGTGGTCCCATTATTCTAAGTTGGGTGGGGTCCATTCGCTGTGCGCCTAGCCTTCAGATCCTGCTTCAAACCGCCGACCGGATGGGCAAGGATGTGCAGATCAACATCCATGGGAATGTTCACCGGCACGCGATCGGCGACATCGACGCAGCCGTGGAGTCGCGGGCAAATATTCGATTCTTTGGCCCCTACAGCTATCCTCGCGATCTCGAAGCGATCTACGCTGGCAGCGATCTTGTCTGGGCACAGGATCTCTGGCAAAGCGGCGCGAATTCGGACTGGCTATTGCCCAATCGGATGTATGAGGCGAGCTGGTTCGGCTGCCCTTCGATTGCGGTTGAAACGACCGAGACAGGTCGAAAGGTTGCAGCCGAACAACTGGGCCTGACAATATCAGAGCCTTCCGCCGATGCGCTTGTCGCGCTCCTACGCCGTATCACGCGTCCTGAACTCAGCGCTCTTTCGCAAGGGATTCTGGAGCAGGACGACAAGCAGTTCGAACTTCGCCCCGAGGCGATTGAAGACGCTCTGAGCCCGGCATTCCGAATCTCGCCAGCAAATCGCTAAGACGGCCTTCTCGGTTTTGAACGTCGACACCAAACCTAAAGCGGACAGCAATGTTTCCTTGGCGCCGTCGTCACGCCCCAAGGCCGAAGCGCCGCAGCGCGCCCGAAACAGTTTGCCGAAGGCCGTTGCCAAGACGTCGCGCCTTGGGCGTGTGTCGATAACCGGGTATGGGCTGACATTGCCCGATAGCGCCGCGATTCTCTGACTTAAATCGCTCGACCCAGACTTCTGTAGGATCGTTGGATGCGCGTTGAGCCTTGGGCTGAAAGACATTCTCGCCGGTCGATGCATCCGGCAACTCGATATTGAGATAGGTCGCTATACGCTCAATTGCGCCCTTCCGGTCGGTAACGATATCCTCATAGAAGAGTTCCAAGGGCTTCACGCCCAGACTGGCCAGGAAAGACGTCCATCCGGCATTGAAATCGGCAATCGCTTCCACCTTCGCCGCAATCAGATTGCGGTCGTATCGCGCTTCGGCCCGCTCCGGCATGTCCGAGATCCAAGCCCCGGTTTGCTGCGCCCGCGCGAATGAAACCGCCTGCCGCACAAGATCGCGGCGCTGCAGTTGGATGAAACGATAGCTCAACGGATCGACTTCGTGGTCCAAGAACGCTTCCAGATGCTCATGGTGTAACTTTACGGAGAAAACTCCGTTGGGACCGGTGCGAACCGATTTGATGAATTGGAGAGTATCGGTCGCACCGGCGCGGCGCGCGCGCTTTTCCCAGACCGGCCAGTTGCCAGAGTTGAGATATTCCAGCGGATAGCCAAAGCAATTCAGTGCGCGCATCTGATGGCCAAGAAAATGGCTGCCGCATCGCGGCGTTGTGCAAATGGCGACATGACATGTCACCGGGGTCGGATCAAAGTCGTTCTCGACTGCGAATTGCCGGTGCCAGAGAGTCTTCGGAACAGCAAGCTGCTGGCTATTGAATTCGGTTTCAGGGGGTGCGGTCACGAGTCATCCTCACAGTGCATCATGTGTTTGCTTGTTCCGGGTAACCGATCTACCCATGAGCAGGGCCCGACGTTCTTCGTTTCGATGTGATTGTTCGGCTTGGCCGCGTCTTTGCAGTCGTGCAATTAAAGCCTCGGCCAGCAAATGAAACCCTCTACTTCCGCGACCACACACGAGATCCGGCCGGAGCGAGCGTCGTTTCTCATGACTTGCATGCCCATCGGCAAGAAACCGTGGTCGAAAATGCGATAGTTCGCGCATCTACGGAAGGTCTTGTTATAGTTCGTTTATATTGATTTGACACCGCAAGGGCGAGCCGAATCCCCTGAGTTTATTTGATGTTTACGCAAGTTCCGGCAACCAGAGGTGGCAAAATTCTGCTGTTCTCGCTGCAGTTGCAAAGTGACGCTACTCGATATCGAGGCCATCAAGTAATGGTTTGTGCAGATTTCCAGTCACCTCTTCAGGAGCACGCACATGTCGACGTCGAATGAAGTTAGCCCGGAAGTGTTTACCAGTCGCCAAACTTGTTCCGGCGGCGACGAGCATGGCGATACGAGAACCTCCTCACGCAGGGTGTTAGGGGGGCGCTCAAAGAGAGTTTTGGACGTTCTCGTGGCGCTCTTCGGCCTCGTTCTTCTAAGCCCTCTGTTCATGCTGATCGCCTGCGCGATCAAGATTACATCGCCCGGCCCTGTGCTGTTTGGTCATACTCGCATCGGCTATGCTGGGCAGCCGTTCCGCTGCTGGAAGTTTCGGTCCATGGTGGTCGATGGTCAGGACCTGTTGGACCGCTACCTGGCAGAACACCCTGACGAGCACCACGCATGGGTCACCGAACGCAAGCTGAAAAACGACCCCCGAGTAACACGGATTGGCGCGGTTCTTCGCACCTATAGCGTCGATGAGTTACCGCAATTGCTCAATGTTCTGGCCGGCTCAATGAGTCTGGTCGGCCCACGCCCCGTGGTGCGCGATGAACTGTCACTCTACAGCGACGCGGTGCAGTTTTATCTGAGCGCTCACCCCGGAATCACCGGCCTTTGGCAAGTAAGCGGACGCAGCGATGTCGGTTACGACAAGCGGGTCGAATTGGACAAATCGTATGTACAAAACTGGTCACTGTTTTTGGACTGCGTGATTCTGGTCCGAACAATCCCGGCGGTTATCGCGGCGCGGGGCTCGTACTGAGTCGTGGCGGGAGCGCGCGCAACACCGCAGACATCTGGTCTTGCACGCATCAGATTGGCGATGCAGCACGGCAAACTATGAAAAGGGATGCGTGATGCAATGGACATCGAGGGCCATATCGGCCTGTCTGACCGCGATGCTCTGGCTGAACCAGCCAGCCTTAGCGCAAACGCAGGACGTACCTGTTGGCATGAACGACATTCTCAAAGTGCGGGCGACGATCTGGAACGCTGCCGACGGCACGGTCGAGGAACTGCTGACAGTTTCGGACAGCTACAGCGTCAGTGCCGGTGGAAAGATCTCTGTTCCGCTGGTCGGTAGCGTGGATGTGGCGGGTCTCACACCACAGGAAATCGCATCGACCCTTCAAGAAGCGATGGCAGGCTACGCCGGAGCCGGCCGCACGCCCCGAGTATCGGTCGATGTCGAGCAATATGCGATGATCTACGTCGCAGGTGAGGTCGATGCACCGAATGTCTACACGTATTCTCCCGGCTTGACTGTGCTCAAGGCCGTGACGCTCGCTGGCGGTACTGCCCGGATAGAGCCCATCCTTGGCCAAGAACGCAACTTTTACCTCGCCCGGAGCGCGGCCATGGTTCTGAGCAAGCAGTTGCGCTTTCTCGAAGCACGAAGGGATCGCCTGGCTGCAGAAGTCGCGCGCAGTGAAATAACAGCCGCAAGAGATAGTCCGGACCTGCCGAGCGTCAGCAAGTTCCGCGCGGGCGAGGCGGCGATCTTTGAGGCTCGCAACCAACTGCTCGACCAGCAGTTGGCGTTCCTCGACAAGGCGGAAACCGCCTTGAACGATGCAATCAGAGTGCTGGAACAGAAACTCGCAACCAACACGGAGCAACTGCGGGCTGGTCGCGAGGAACTGAGACGCGAGGAAGACATGGTCGAGCAAGGTCTTGCTACCCGTGCGCGGTTGTTTGATCGCGTGCGCTATGTTGGCGAGGTGGAAAGCCGAGTGCTCGATATCGAGCGTTCAATCCTGTCGACACAGCAAAATCTACGAGACATCGAGGAAGAACGGATTGTGCTGGAGGCGTCGCGGGCCGAAACCGCAGTCACCGAACTGCAAGAGGTCACCGCCAAGATCGTAGAGGCCGAAGCCAAGCTGGACGGAGAATATGCGCTGATGTCGGCAGCACTCGGCGAGGACGTCACGCTCGAAAGCCTGCATGCGCGCGCCGTCGGCACGCCGGAATTCTGGATCACCCGCACCCGCGAAGGCGACTCCCGCCAGTTTGAGGCGCAAAGCGATACCGAAATTCTGCCGGGTGATGTGGTCGAGGTCAAATTCCCGGACATTCTTGAGGAAGATTTTCCAGAAACCCCGGCGGCGTTTTCCGCAGCCGGATCGGTCAACTGAAGCATCAGCCAGATCGGGATTTGCCATGAGCCAATCGCTTGAGACCACCGCTGTCGCTCCTGGCACGGCTTATCATCCGCATGTCCGCACCGGCCGGTCGCGGTCCGCCGCTGTTGGAGTGCTCTGGTCATCGTTGCACACGGCTATTCCAATCTTCGGTTCCACGCTGATTTTTTACGTCAGCGCACGCTATCTCTCCCCGGCCGATCTGGGGCTCTTCGGCCTTGCGAGCAGTTTGGTGATGACGGCGATAGCGGTGTCGCCAATTGCGTTCGGCGAGGCCCTTGTTCAGCGCAAGACGATCTCGAAATCCAACGCCGACAGTGTCTTCTGGATGACGATAGCGGTTGGTTTGGTTCTGATGTTGTCGGTCTTTCTGGCAGCACCGTCCATCGCGCAATGGGCAGGCGACAGCGCAATTGCCGCGCTCCTACTGCTGTTGGGACTGCGTATCCCGCTCGACTTGTCGGTGGCGGTGCCCAACGCGATGATCGTGCGGTCGATGAAGTTCAAGCTTGTCGCCTTGCGAACCTCCGTCGCCACTTCGGTCAGCTTGGTCATCACCCTCTCCTTACTTTGGGCTGGGTATGGCTATTGGGCTCTGGCAATCAGCCAGCTTTCGAGCAGTATCGTGATCTGTGCTATGGTCTTCTGGACTTCCGGTTGGCGCCCCGGTCTGAGCTTCAATCTGCACGCAATCAAAGAGTTGACGGGATACGGGCTCTATGCGTCTGGAACTCGAATGCTGACGACAATGCGTCTTGATCACATCGTACTGGGTGCGCTTGGCGGCACGGCGATGCTCGGGTTCTACTTCTTTGCTCAAAAGCTCTACCTGATGCTGACCCAATTCGTCGGCGGCGCGCTTTCATCTGTGACACATGCATTGTTCTCATCTCTTCAGGATGACCGCGAGAAGACCGCCCGCGCCTTCTACATTGCGTCGTTCTCGGCGGCGGTCGTCAGCCTGCCGTTGTTCAGCCTGCTCTTGGTGCTCGCCCCCGACATCGTGGCATTGCTCTTCGATCCCCGGTGGCAGGGTGCCGGATTCACAGTGCAGATGTTCAGCGTGATCGGCTGCATAGCGGGCGTCAGCGTTGTGCAAGGCGCGTTCATCCGCAGCCAAGGCAAAGCAAACTGGTGGTTCTTCTACCAGCTTATCCAGCAGGCAACGTCGCTGCTGGTGATCGGTGTAACCTTCAGTGCCGGGCTGGAGACGCTCATGATCGCGCTTGTTCTCAAATCCCTGCTGGTCTGGCCGATATCGGTCATCATGATGGCACGACTGCTGGGGATTGGACTCCTCAAGTATCTGGGCACGTTTGTCACCCCGGCTATTGCCACTCTGGCGATGATTTCTGCGGTGCTGGCAACCCAGCATCTGGCGCCCGAGCTATCTCCCGCCATCTCAGTGGCGGCCCGTATCGGTATCGCGATAGTCACCTATCTGGCCGTCCTCGGATTGATCGCAAGGGACAGAATTGTGGAGATCCTCAACCTCGTGTGGCCTGGTCGGAGAAAGACTGCATGAAACTTACATATTTCCAAGGCCGCTCCCCGAACTTTGGGGACGAGCTGAATGCCACCATGTGGCATCATCTGCTGCCGCAGAGCTTCTTCGACGAAGACCCCTCCACGCTGTTCGTCGGAATCGGCTCGGTGATTCAGCACAATTACCCCAGATCCGCACGCAAGGTGGTCGTCGGATCGGGGTATGGCGGTTACACAGCTCTGCCGGACATTTCCGACGGGACTTGGGATTTCCGGTTCGTGCGCGGCCCACGGACCGCAAGCGCGCTAGGTCTCGATCCGCGTCAGGCGATAACCGATGCGGCGGTCCTGTTGCGTGCTACCCCGCTGCCCCCACCGGCAAAGGCAATCGGCACAGCATTCATACCGCATTATGAAAGCATAGAACGCGGCGATTGGCGCGCGGCGTGCGACCTTGCCGGTATCCATTTCATTGATCCGACCGAAAGCCCGGATCAGGTGATTGCCCAACTGCGCGGCGCAGATCTGGTGATCGCCGAGGCGATGCACGGTGCAATTGTCGCCGACGCCATGCGCACACCTTGGATCGGCGTGAAGACCATGCATCACGTCCATCGATTCAAATGGTATGACTGGACCGACTCGCTTGCGATACCCTATCGACCACGGCCCCTCCTCCCGTCCAATGGCCGCGAAGCCTGGGCCGTCGCAACCGGGCGTTCCGGCAGTGGTCCGGGCGTGCGCGCGGTTTTTGAGAACCCGGCGGGCCGTCCGGTCAATTGGGCGTGTCGGCATCTGGCCGCGCGCAGCCTGCAAAGCCTCGCCCGTGTCGATCCGCACCTGAGCGCCGACAGCGAGATCGAACGCGCGACAGACCGCGCCTTGAGCCGCGTCGAGGCGATGGTCCGGGACTATGGGGACAAAGCCTGGTCAACCTAAGTCCGGGTCAGGATCGCTACCGCATCGCACGCAGTTCCCGCACCGCATAGGCGAAGGCGCAGATGATCAGCACGGTGCGCAGGCTGAACTGAAAGAACACCGGCACCTCGACAAAGCTGATCATGATCACGATCACCACCATAACAAACATTAGTGTGGCTTCGGCGCTGCGCGACCGCAGAGCCCAAACATAGGTCACAACGGCAGCGCCGTATAGCACACCAACCTGCAATGCCACGCCCACGAGACCGATTTCGACCGCGTTCGACAGGTAGGTGTTGTGAAAATTGAAACCGCTCCGGCCATCAATACCGAATTGCGCCCAGAGGGCCTCGGCGGGGGCGTGCCCCTGCACCCAAAAGGCCTGATAGCCGACGCCGAACAGCGGGCGTTGCGCAATCAGATCCGTGGCCATCCGCCAGAGGTCCGTGCGCCCGGTCAGTGTCGCATCCTTGCCCATCATTTCGAGGGCTGTGCGCACAAGCGCGTCCATGTTCACCGCAACCAGAAGCACTCCAAGGCTGACACCGAGCAGGACTGCAATGATCGTAACAGCCCGCTGCAACGGGGTGAGCCTGTAGAGGATGAGCAAGCCAGCCTGGATCAGGAGCGCGGGAGGGATGAGCAGCAGGGCGCTCATGGACTGCGCCTGAAGCAGCAGGATGCCCCCCGTCATGATGCCGAAACAGGCCATCAGGCGAAATCGGTAGCTGGCGCTGCTGTCGAGGGCCTGCGCGACCGAGATCACGACGAAGATGGCGGCAGCTCCGGCCAGTGCATTCTTGCTTCCGTAAATGCCCAGCCAAGCTCCGGTATCGGCGCGCACCTGCCCGACCAATACACTCGCCACCATCGCAATTGCGAAACACAAGAACAGCAGCCGACCGAACAGCCGGGGACTGATCCGGGTCACAATCATCAGGGCGATGACCATCGTGACCATAAGTTGCAGCCCATACCGAAAGCTCAGCCCCGGAAATTGTGACCACGCAAAGCTCATCAGACAATAGGCCGGAAGACACAGCAGATACCAGTAATTGAGGCACACGGCGGCGACCCGCGTCCAGTGCCGCGCGCAGAGAAGAACGCCTGCGATCAAAAAAAGCAGCGCGCCATAGGTGCGAAGCATCGGGACGAGCACCAGTGCCGCGACAGCTATTCCGGCGAGCACCCCATCGAGCGATATCTCGACGACATGGGCCGGGGCAGCGATGTACCGCCGCGAGACGGGGACCATTTCACGCTCATGCCCCGCTCCGGATATCATTCCAATTTACAGAGTAGGGAGGCTGGAAACTGGCAGCTTTCGCCCTCTGCCGTAAAGGCGATCCAGTCGACGTTCATCGTCAGATCCTGCTCCGGTTCGTCGAAACGCCCCATCCAGTTGGGAAAAGAGTCGCTGCCCCAGAAACTGGCATAGATCTTTTGTGCATCAGTGGGCAGCGGCGACCCGGCGGCGGTTTCGTGCATTTTGACGCCATCGACATACCAGGTGATGCCGTCCTTCGACCATACAAAGGAGTACGTGATAAAGCCGTCGTCCGACGGATGTGGCAGGGGCACGGGTTTGCCGTTGTGGGGCTTTCCAGCAACATAGGTGTTCAGACTTACCCGCGAGGTGTCGCGCGTCAGAACTTCAAAGTCGATCTCGCCGTGTGGCTTGCCGTGATGCGGGCCAATATAGGTGAAAAAGGCGGCGTTGAGTCCCGAGCCCTGCGCCGTGCGAAATCGCGCTTCGTAAACCCCGTAGCCATATCTCTCGCGGGATTGGATCTCTCCACAGATGTAATCGAGTTTCTCGGTCGGGTGACGGAGAAACTGAAGGTTGAGATATCCGTCCGACACTGACATCGCGTCCTTGGACCACCGGCAATTCTGCCAGGTCCCATTCACCCAACCGTCCGAGATTCCCCAGAGCGATTTATCAAAACTGTCAAAATCGTCGAAAAAGCTGGAGCCTTGCGGGATTTCCTCCGCCGCCGGTACGGGCGGTGCAAGACTGAAAGCGACAAGCGCCGCGCCGAAGGACCTTGCAAGCCTTGCGGAATGGCAGGCGGAGGGAAAGAGGCGAATCTTTGGCATGGAGCACTCCTGAAGCTGGACGGTGGACGGCATGTCGGGCCGAGCTTTCTGGGAATCGCGATCCAATGCAAAGCGCATGGGCGCCGTTTCGCCGTGATCGGCAAGAGGCTGCCAGAATGCCGTGCCACCGGCGGAAATCCGTTTATGGCACAGCCCGTCCCTATGACTTTCTGCCAAACGGGTATTGTCTCAGAGCGCTGTGGCGGGTCAGATTGATGACCTATCCGGCACACTGTGCTGTCAGGCAATGACTGCGTACGGGTCGATGGCAAGGAGAAAGGACCATGTCCCATGGTAGAACGCCACCAGACAGTCGGGGCGCAACCCGCACATCATATCGCTGGACGAGATCCGTTAGTGTCTGTCATCATGGCGAATTTCAATGGGGCGGCGCATCTTGCGAGTGCTGTGCATTCCGTTCTTGCCCAGTCTGTTGAGGATATCGAACTGCTGGTCGTCGACGATGCCTCGACCGACGCCAGCGTGCAACTTGTGACCGAGATCATTGCAGGAGATCAGCGCGTGAAGCTGTTCCGCTCGGACGTCAATACCGGCCCAGCAGCAGCCCGGAACCGGGCGATGGACATGGCAAGAGGGACATGGATCGCGATCGTCGACTCGGATGATCTGCTGCATCCTGAACGCTTCGAGCGATTGATCGGCGCGGCACACACCTTGGGGGCCGATGTAATCGCCGATGATCTGATCCGCTTTCACGATGGCCCGTCCGACGAGGAATCCAGTACGCTTCTGGGCGACACCCGCCAGATGGAACCAGTCCGCATCACGCCTGCGATGATGCTCGGGACAGGGGCGGGCGGGCTGCTCGGTTATCTCAAGCCGATGCTCCGCCGTGAATGTATTGGTGCCCTTCGGTACCGCGAGGATATCCGCATTGGTGAGGATCACGAATTCTACATGCGCTTCCTGCTCGGCGGCGGGAACATGTATCTGATACCACAGTCCTATTACCTCTATCGACAACACCCGGCGTCAATTTCGCACCGGTTGAAGCCCGCGGACCTCACTGCGATGATCAAGGCCCAGGATGATCTGGTGCCGTTGATGTCAGAGGCTGAGCGCGCGCTCGCGTCGCGTCGGCGGCTTGCGATGGAGCGGTCAAAGCGGTTCGAAGCTTGCGTTGCCGACATTAGGGCGAGGCGAATTCTGTCAGCGCTCGGGCGGACCCTCGGCCATCCAGGGACCGCCTTTGCGCTCGCCCGTCTGGCCTCTCGGCGTGTGGCGCGCCGCTTGCGGCGCAAGAGTCCTCAACCACTGGCAACTCCGGATATCCTGCTCGCGCCGCCAAACGAGAAACTGCCGGAGCATTCCGGTTTCAGTGGCATGTTGCGACATATTGCTATTCCCCATTCCACTGACGCATGGACCGCGACCGACTGGGCAAAGGTGACAGCGGCCACACAGCATCCCGCGACGCGGGTGATTGCCGTTGGCGGTGTCGGGCTCTTTGCGCTTGGATATGTCTCCGCGCCGCAGCGCGTGCTGCTCGGTCAAGCCGGAAGCGATTGGCCCATAGGTGCAAAGCGATTGCTCGCGAACGGCTATGCCATCCTCTCCCCTGCGACCAGCTTAGCCCATTCCGATGCCAAAACTGCGGCGCGGCGCACCCTATCCCTGATACCCGCCCCGGCACCTGAAAACGAAGCCCCACCGCCACGACCATCGCCGGTTCACGCCGCAATCACGACAAAGGCTTGTTGATCATGTCTCTTTCTCATGCCCTCGTTCATGTACGTACTCCGACTTACCGTCGGCCCGAACCGCTTCACCGCTGCCTGACAAGTCTCATTGAACAGTCCCATGGCAACTGGGTTTGCGACGTCTACGATGACGACCCGGAAGGCTCTGCAAGAGACGTTGTTAAGGCTTTCTCGGACGACCGCATCACCTACAACCACAACCGGCCACAGCGATTTGCGTCACGTAATATCGACAAGTGCTTCTCACGGGACAATCCGCGCGAGGCTGATTATTTCTGTGTGGTGGAGGATGACAACTTCATTCTGCCGCGCTTCATGGAAGACAACATCGCGCTCTGCCATCGCGAGAATGTTCAGATCGTCCTGCGCAACCAACTCGTGGAACATCACAGCGACACCCCTGATGCGCGGTTGAGCAAAAGCGGGCTTCTCGATGACAAGCTGAGTGCCGGGCGCTACGAGCCGGATGTATTCCGCCTGAGCCTGATCGCGGATATCGGAGTCTCCAACGGCGGCCTTTTCTGGTCTCGTGAGGCCTCGTCGGAACTGGAGGTGAGTGTTCCGTGCAGTGCCACGCTGCAGGAATACATGCGCACCTTCGCGATCACTGAACCGATCTACGTGGCGCTCGAACCGCTGGCCGTCTGGGCGGAGAACGGCGATGCGACCCAACGCGACCACGGGTTAAACGTGGGATATTTCAACCGCGAACTGACGCTCAAACATTCCATAGGCATTCTGCAACGGCGCGCCTGGACTATTGCACGCGCCGAAGATCGCGCCAACTTTCTCATCCATCCTCAATTTTGCTATTCACGGGAATCGCGCGCTCGCGGCCTCGTGAAATCGCACATCAGGCTGGGCGCAGGGACGGCTCTCCGGTGGAAGGAAGCGCTGCGCCTTGCCGTACGCGGCGGACTGATCCGGCTGATCGGTCGTCCAGAGCCTGGGCTACACCAGTTCCTCCAAGCACAGGCGAACTGATCTTGGGGATCAAATCAGTGAGAGGAATCGTTTGCACCGCGCACCGACTGGGACGGAGGATGCCGCTCTTTCTCTGCACGACTGGGGTCGTCCCGCCCGGAAGAGTTCGGCAGATAGGCAACGACGACCAGCATCACGAAATACCCCACCTGCAGGACAATTGCGGTCACGATAAGACGCAGAGCCACCGTCGCAAACCCTGCGCCCTGTGCAAGCGACCAGGCCCCTACGAGAATCATCGCGACCAAAAGAAATGCGGCAAATACCACCAAACGCATTCCAGAACCCTCACCCCCGTGCTGAATTGAAGAGCAGCATAACGGATAATCAGGGTGCAGGCTACCGAAGTGCCGACATGCGCGCAAGTATGAGGACCAGTCGTGCCTATCCGTATTTCTCTTCCAAATAGGTTTCCCAACTGCCAGGCCTCGCGAACTTGCGCAGCCGTCGCATTTCCACCTTGTTCAGAACGATTCCCAGCACTTTCCGCGCGACTTCAGGTTCCATTCTGAGATAATCTCGGACAAGAGTGCGCGGTGTTTTACCCCAAGCACATTGCAGGATTATGTGGTCGATCCGCGACAGCATGATCTTGGTGTCGGCAATTGTTCCCAGCGGTGGCAGGTCGAGCACCACGAAATCGTACCGGTGTCGCAGAGACTCGATCAGGGCCGTCATCGTCTGCCTCATCAGAGCATCACTGGAGCGTCGCGGATTGTGCTCTGGAATGCAGGGTAAGAAATCGAGACCCGACACCGACACTGTTTTCAGCGCCTCATCCAGTGTCGCGGTTCCGTCGAGGATGCGTATCAGATCCGCCCCTTGATTGCACTGGAGCATCCTGGTCAGCGCAGACCGATGGAGATCGAGATCAACCAAGAGCGTTCGAGCACCCGATTGGGCGACAAGGTTTGCATAATTGGCGGCGAGGGTTGTCTTGCCTTCTCCCGCGACCATCGAGGACACGCCGATCACCTGTGCGCCAGTGTCGGTGGGCGCCAGCATGACCGTACTCTGCACATTCCGCAGAGTGTCGGCCAAGAGTGATTGGGAATCGAGCAACGACATGAACAGACTGGGGGCTGTCGATTGCACCACGCTGCGGGCATCGGTGTCGCCATTATTTTTCCCGTTTTCGCTCTTACCGCGCGGTGCTTGCCGAGACAGCGCAGCAGTGTCGAAAAGTGGCATGTAACCGAGGAACGGCTTGCCGGTATCGACCCAAACGTCTTCGCCGACACGAAACGCACGCTCGCGGGTTTCGCGCAGGATGGCGATAACAAACCCGACCATGAAACCAAGGATCGTCGCGATCGCAGCAGACTGCCATAGCTTCGGAAGATCTGGCTTTTTCGGCACCGCTGCCTCGCTCAGGATGCGCCCATTGGTGACCGGGTATGACCCCTCGATAGTGACCATCTCATAGCGAGACGACAGAGTTTGCTGCAACGTCTCAAGATTGGCTGCCCGCTGCGCGAGCGCCTTCAGCGCTTTTGTGTCAGGGGGAGTTTGGGCGCGCAGCGCCTCTGCGCGCATCTGTATGGCTTCGCTTTCCCGCTGCAATTCGCCAATCCGCGCTTGCATCCATTCAGCCATGCGCGCCGTCACTTCCATTTTTGCGTTCAGATGGGCCGCAAGATACGATTCAGCATAGGTATTGACGATAGCGGCGGCGAGCGCGGGCTCCGGCCCGATATAGCTGATATCAATTGTGAAGCTCTGCCCGATCCGGTCGATGCCGACGTCCCGTTGCAATATGAGGGCAGCTCTCTTGATTGCCGAATCCTCCGAATTATCGGGAAGAGGCGACGGTGTCTCGGGAGCGGACTCGATCACGTTCTGCACCGCATCCTGCACCGCAGAGAGCATGCTGCGCGCCAGCGATTCGGGCGGATTCAGAAAAATCGGCATCTCATGCAAGCTAAGCCGTCGCGCCACCTCTTCGGCAAGTCGCAGCGAACGGAGCACCTGAATTTCGTTCAAAAGCGAGGTGTCGTTGCGCAGAAAGGGCGTGGTCGGTGTGATCTCACCACCAGATTCGTCCATCCGCACATCCACAAGCACAGTCGCAGCGCTGTAATAGAGCGGCGGAGTGGTCATGTGCTTGACCAAGCCAAGGCCGAGACCGAGAGCCGTGCAGAGCATCAGCGGCCAACGCTGCCGTCGGGCCGCCGCCAGCAGATCGCCAAGCGTCGTCGTCCGATCCTGCGCCGGGGAACGGTTCAATGTGTCCGGCCTGAAATCCGCGTCATGGATCTTCATCCCCAGATCATTGAGCATCATGTCAGACCCCTCGCAATCACTGTCAATTTTCCCCTCGCTGAACCGAACCCGAACCGTAGAGTTCGAGTTCACGCATGCCGGTCAGACCCATGAACACGCCAATGTGCAGCGTTCCGCGCAGCAAAGCCGCGTTGCGCCGCGTGGTGTCGAAGCCGCCAAGAACGGCTGCACCACAGCAATAGGTGACCTTTGCCAATGCCACAGCCAGATTGCTCAGCAAGCGCCCCGCGCCAATCTTTTGGCGCAGCATTCGCCCATGGGTTTGCCCCATTCGGAACCGCCGCCGCAACAGCCAGCCATAGGCGAGCCGTTCGGTGGGCACATCCTCATGGACCAAGGCACGTTCCGCATAGCCGATTTTGCCACCTGCTTTGTGGATTTCATCGAAGAACAGGCTATCCTCGCCGCCGGTCTTGCCAAGAGCCAGATCAAAGCGGCGGTCGCACACCGCTGACGCGTGCCGGTCTATGATGACATTACAGGTATAGCCTGTCCGGATCTCACCCTTGACCCAAACCGGGCGCGTGGAGTGTATCTCCAGATTGCACATCCACGATGGGGCGCTCTGGTCGTATACGCCTTCGACCGGACCCAGCACGACATCGGCATCAACACGCCGCAATTCTTCGACCAGCGCGCAAAGCCAATCGGACGAGGCGGTCTCATCATCATCTATGAAGGCGAGATACCGCGCCCGGCAATGATCCAAAGCGCCATTGCGGGCGATCGAGATATTTCCCTCGGGGCAATGCACATAACGCAGCGGAACAGGAAACGTCTCGGCAATGCCCTCAACCAGCGGCCGTGCGCTAGGGGTTGTATCGTTATCTATGACGAGCACCGACAGGGTAAAATCATCCGGCACGCGTAACGACGCAAGCGACTCCAGAGTGACGCTCAACTGGGGTCGGCGATAGGTGCAGACGCACACCTCGATACTGTCATTGTGACAAGCAGTCATCGGGCGTTTCCAGGGGACGCCACTGAGCCACCAGAGAACAGAGACCCGACCATCTGCCACCAGAATCCGGTTGACCACGCGACATGCATCAGCATTGCCGAGACACTGGACAACACAAGCCATGCGCGCCGGTGGTGGAACGCCAGAAACACGCCCGACGCAATGCAGACCGCCAACCACAAAGCCACTGGTACCGCGAATATCCAGTGAACGCCAATCAACGCGGATAACACAATAGCAGGCAGCACCATCATGACCTTCATCTGGCGTAGCTGCGGCGCAACGGCATGCTTGCGCATCGTGCGCGCGCGACCGCAGCCATAGTTGAAGTATTGCCGCGTCAAGGCACCGAGCGAACGGCGCGGGATATAGGTGATGACCGGGTCGGCGGTCAGCCAGATGCAGTAGCCGTTCCGCCTCAGCCTGAGGTCGAGTTCGGCATCCTCGTTATGCGAGAAACTGGGATCATAGCCCCCCACGTCCCGAAACGCATCCAGACGGAACAGCGCATGGTGGCCGTGGTCAACAAACCGCCCCTCAGAACGCCTGCGGTGGCGCGAGCCGCCATTCCCGACAGTCGAGTTCTGCGCCACGGCGTTGAGAACGGCCACGCCCTGCTCTCCCTCCGCGATCATGCTGACGACAACGCTATCAGCACCGCTGCGGTCCATCTCAGCCAAAAGCCGGGCACAGTAATCATCTGGATAGCGGCAGTGCGCGTCGATTCGGATCAAGTGACTTGATACGCCCCGGTCCTCAGCCACCGCCAGATTGATCGCAGCACTCTGGATGCGTTGCGGATTATGCAGCAGCGAGATGCGGGCATCGCGGCTGGCTATGGCAGAAGCGATCTCCCATGTTCCATCGGTACTGCCGCCATCGACCACCACGATCCGTCCGCCAATCTGATCCGTCGTCTTGACAAGCTGCGCCAGAAGGGTCGCGATGTGTTCAGCCTCGTCTAGGCAGGGTATGACGATCAACGGGACCTGCTTGGCACCCTTCGGGGTTTCTGAAATATCTGTCCTCACGGCATGACCTTTGTCTGGGCATAAAAAATGCAGCTTCGGTACCGATCCGGTCCGACTGCCTGTCTGGCAAGGTTTGCGCGCCTTGATAGTCTTGGCACCTCCGCCCCACCCACGCAACCAAGGCACGCTATCCGGCCAAGGGACGGCTGGAGTCTGCCGGTTGATGGCTGTTTCTTGCCCATCGATAGAAAACTCTGACCCGCCAACGGTTGAAATCATGGCGCGCATCGGGTTTGGTAACGTTTAATCTCGGGTTAACTTCGCCTCGGTGTTCGTCACCGATCAAATCGGCAGCGTGAACAGCAGACGACGAGGCGCGGGACCTTTGTGCTGCTGCATTTTGATCCTGGCGAAGCTTTCCAGTTTGACTGGAGCGAAGACTTTCCGGTTCTGGGCTGCGAGCGCACGAAGTTGCAGATGGCCCATACCAAGCTGTCAAACAGCCGGGCCTTGCTGCTGTAGAGCCTGCGAGTAAGAACGGCCGCTTTGCACGTACTGCGATAGCTGCCCTAAAGATTTCTCGTTTCCAGGCGCGACGTTACATCACAATCATGTTGACGGATCGTGCAGCAAAGAACAGCGCTCAGACGCGCATTTCGCTGAACACGTCCGAGACGACCTTGCGCAACCACTTCTGGCCCGGCTCGCGCTCTGTTCTGAGGTCCCAGCAAAGATCGAAGGAAAATACCACTTCCTGCAACGGCAGGGGCGCAGACCGCAGGTTGTTCAATCGAGGGTCCAGCGAGAACAGGCGTCGTGGGGCAATGGCGATAAGGTCTGAATTGGCCACGATATCGGGTATTTCAAACCAGCTTGCGACCGTCATTGCCATGTGCCGCGTCAATCCGCGTGCCGCCAGCGCGTCGTCGATGACGGTCGTGCCCGTCGCCGATTGCGACAATTTCACGTGGGCCAATTCAGCGTATAATTCGGCGGTCATCGGCTCGTGCGCGCGCGGATGGTCGCGCCGCATCAGGACGACAATCTCGTCAGCGAGCAGCCGCTGGGACCGGACCATTTCCGGTTGCAGACGCCCCGGTGTCAGACGCACCTGCATGTCGACGCGGTCCCAGACGCTCTCCGGCGAAATGGTAAAGGGCAGGATGTCGATGGACACGCCCGGGGCTTCGACCTGCAGCCGTTCAGCAAGCCGCGGCAGCAGAAAAGCTGAGACATAGTCAGCCACCTGCATGGTAAAAACCCGCTCGGCCTTGGCGGGAAGAAACTGGTGCTGCAAGGAAATAGCTGTCGAGATAAAGCCGAGACCGCGCTCGATATCGGCATAGAGCTCTCGGGCGCGCTCGGTGGGCCTTACACCCTCTGCTGTCCGAAAGAAAAGCTCGTCGTTCAACATCACGCGCAGCCGTGCCAGCGCGTGGCTGACGGCGGAAGGCGACAGACCGATCTCTTCCGCCGCACCCGCAATCGAACCACGATTCATGATTGCCCGAAAGATAACCAGCAGGTTCAGGTCAAAATTGC
Organism: Roseovarius sp.; assembly: GCF_018066915.1. Classification (GTDB taxonomy): domain Bacteria; phylum Pseudomonadota; class Alphaproteobacteria; order Rhodobacterales; family Rhodobacteraceae; genus Roseovarius. Next base: position 9,942 of record NZ_JAGPVV010000263.1, on the reverse strand, counting down.
GCAAGTTCACCATGGCGTCACCGCAGTAACTCGACGATTGTCAGGGTCACCGGCGGCACGAAAGCCACCAGAAGCAAGACCCCGATCATCACCCCCAGCATGGGCATCAAGGGTCGGGCGATCTGGCCGATCCTAAGCCCACTGATCGCCGCCCCCACAAAAATCGTGTAGCCAAAAGGTGGCGTGGCCATCCCGATGGTGAAATTGATCGCGACCATCGCCCCGAACTGGACAGGATCCATCCCAAGCTGCTCTCCGATGGGTACAAGAAACGACGCCAGAATGATCATCGCGGCGAGATTGTCCATGACGCAGCCGATCACCAACAACAGCAAATTGACCATTAGCAGGTAAAGCATGGGGGTGTCGGCAAATACGTCCAGCGTGTGCGTGACTTTCCCGGGCAGTTGTTCAAATGCCATGACCCAGCCAAATCCGTTCGCCAGAGCAATAATGAACATGACGATGGTCATGGTCTTGAGCGATCCGCGCGTGACAGGGACGATGGTCTGCAAAGTCAGTTCCCGGTAAACACCGAAGCCCAGAATGATCGCGAATGCGGCGGCGACGATGGCCGCTTCGGTCGGCGTGACGATGCCGCCATAGATTCCGCCCAAAACGATGATCGGCCCGCACAAAGCCCACTTTGCCGCATTGAAGGCGGCCCAGACTTCGGCGCGGGTGGCCTTGGGTTGGGCTGCGATCTCGTGCTTGCGCGCGTGGTTCCAGCACAGCACCATGAGGCCAAGGGCCAGCAGTATCCCTGGAGCGATGCCAGCCAGGAACAGATCGCTGATCGACGTTTCGGACATGACGCCCCAGACCACCATTGGGATCGACGGGGGCAGCATGGGTCCGATGATGCCACCGGCGACCGCGAGGGCCGTCGCGAAAGCACGCGAGTATCCGCGCTTTTCCATCTCGGGGATCATGATGGCACCGATGGCCGCTGTGGTGGCGGGGGCGGAGCCCGAGAGCGCGGCAAAGAAAGCAGCCGCCAGAACCGCAACCATGCCGAGGCCCCCAGTGCGATGGCGAACCAGCACGTCCGCGAACCCGACAAGACGGCGCGAAATGCCACCCGCTGTCATCAGGTCCCCCGCCAGGATGAAGAACGGAATGGCCAGTAGGCTGAAGGATTGCGTGCCCGACACCATGCGCTGCGCAAAGATCATCATGTCGATGTCGGCAGTCCAAAGCGCGCCAATCGTGGCAAGCCCGACCGCAAAGGCCAAAGGCACACGCAGCAATAACATCAAGGGCAGGCCAAGCGTCAGTACGAGTACGGTGTTGCTCATGCGATTGCCTCGGCGGGGTCCGGTTGCACAAAGAGCCGGGCGACCCCGTGCAGGATGAAAAGCGCGCCGCATACCGGCACACAAAGATAAAGCGCCTCTATGGGAATTTGCAGCGCTGCACTCTTTTGCCCCGCCGTGCGCAACACATAGTCGCTGCCTGCGGTAAGAGTGATCCACCCAAAGAAAACAGCCAAGGCGGCGACCCAGCGATTGGCCCATCCTTGCAGCCGCACGAACCGCGAAGGGATGGTTTCAATGGCGACATGAAACCCCTCGCGAAGACCCACGGTCGCATAGAGGAGCACCAGCCAGGCAAAGAGAATGATCGCCAGTTCCTCGGTCCAGCTGGGTGGTGAGCCATGGAAATATCGCATCAGGACTTGTGTCAGCAAAAGGCCAAGTATCACGAAGATCAGTCCAACGCATAAATTGGCCACCAGCCGCGAGATCACGCGGCTGGTGGTATCGATGCAAGATGCAATTTTCCTCAACGGACCAATCCAATTGCGTCAGTTCGAGGACACGGCTTGAAGCGCGTTCTCAAGAAGTTCGGTGCCGATGGTTGGCTCGAAGCGTTCGTATACCGGCCCAACCTTGGCCCGGAACGCCGCGACATCATCAATATCGTTGACTTCCATGCCCTTCTCCTGAAGGGCAGCGACCGTGTCAGCCTCAGCTGCCGCCACCGTCTTACGCTGTGTTACAATCGCGGCGCGGCCCGCATCCATCACCGCCTGCTGCACATCCTCTGGCAGACGCGCGAGGCTGCGTTCGGACATCAGCAGATGGATCGCGGAATAGGTGTGCCGCGTAAAGCTGAGAAACTTGGTGACGTCAGCGTAATTGTTGGAATTGACCACAGAAGTGGGAATCTCCAGACCATCGACTGTACCCTGTTGCATGGCGGTGAAAACTTCACCCCAGGCCATCGGAACGGGGCTGCCACCAAGTGACGAAAACATCTCGATGAACACGGGGTTCTGCATGGTGCGGTATTTGACGCCTTCGACATCCTCGGGCGTGCGCACGGGCCGAGTGTTGTTGATCATATTGCGAAACCCGCCTTCCGCGGCACCGAGAGAGACGACACCGTCGTCGCGCAGGTTGGCGGCAAGCTGGGCGCCAACTTCGCCATCAAGAACCATATGCGCCTGCTCGGCACTGCCAAACAGGAACGGCAGATCGACAAGCTGGTAGGTCGGCTCAAGATTGGCGACCACGGCATTGGTGATCACCCCCATGTCGATGGTGCCAAATTGCAGACCTTCAAGGATCTCCTTGTCGTCGCCCAATTGGCGGTTGGGAAAGAGCTGCACCTCGACCCGGCCGGGCATCGCGGCTTCAAGCTCTTTCTTGAAGGCATGCGCAGTTATCGCATAGGGGTCGGTGGGGCTGTCCGCCGTGAGCCATGCAAGCTTCAGCTCATATTCCGCAGCGTGCGCGGCTCCCGTCAGGGCCGCTGTTGTCAGCAACGCACCAAAAAGTCTGCGCGTCAAAGTCATGGTCATCAGGTATCCTCCCTTAGATGAATTCCGGGCCGAAATCATGCGGCGTCCGAAACGTCTGTGAAAAGACTACGCAGGTGATGCCCAATGCAAACAGTGCATAATTTACACATTAACCTGCATGTCCTGCATGTTATCAAATGCATATCATGCAGTAAGGCGTGAAAGAAATGAAGTTTTCGCAGGTCCTGCATGACCCTATTCTGTTGAAAATGCAGCACTCGGTACCGGCATGACCGGAAGAATGGGGACGACCATGTCAGAGACTGAATGCGAAAATGGCCTTGGAAAGCAGGGCCTATGCTGGCCGGGGGGACGCCGGATCGCAGTTGTCTTCAACCTTGCCTATGAGATGTGGTCGCCCGGCGCCACGTCCGGCGTCGGTCCGATGGGCAACTTGCTGGCAGATGGTCTGTTCGATCCCAATGCCGACAGCTACGGGCGCTACAACGCCACTCACGGCATCCCACGACTGGTTTCGATCCTTGAACGCCACGGCATATCAGCGACGCTCATGACCTCGGGTTTGGTGGCGGAAGCCTTTCCAGACCAACTGCGCACCTACGCCGAGCGAGGACACGATATTGTCGGGCATGGGCTGGCTCAGAATATGATCTTCCCAACCCTGTCCACGCAAGACGCGCTGCATTCCATCACCCGAACGACCAAACTGATCGAAGCGGCGACTGGCCGACGTCCTGTCGGCTGGATCAGCCCTAGGGTGACGTCGTCGACCGATATACAAGAAATGTTGTCGGCGCAGGGCTATGCTTGGCACGCGGATGTGCTGGACGGCGACCATCCTTACATCCAGCAATTTAGAGATGGCAGTATCCTCGCCATCCCCATGTCTGTCGAGTTCAACGACCTGCCGCACGCAATGCGTTTTGGCCGGACGCCCAGACAATTTGTCGATCTCTTCAACGAGGCCCTCGCCGGGATTCGGGCGCAACCTGCAGAAACCATCATCCTTGACATACTTGCCCACGGTCACTGCTATGGCCGCCCCGCCGCGGCCTGGGCCATCGACGAAATTGCAAAGATATGCCGAAACGATGAAACAATCTGGTTAACAACCCGATCCGAAATCTCGACACTTTGCGCCGGGCTGGGCAAAGGCCCTATTTGAATAGGGCAGTGCAGGTCTACGTCGTGGTAAGTAAAATATGTGAGCCCACCCTGCGTCGTGCAGCGATCACCTTGACTGGCAACTTTGTGCCACGTCGCAGGATCTGGAAGACCCTTTACCCATCTACCAGCGACTTTGGATTGGCCAGCAATTCGTTCATGTCTGACATGGCTTTAAGGAACAAGGCGTCAGACGCGCATGTATTTACCGCGAGTCGCACTGCATTCGGGGACCTGCAGTTTGGCAAAGCAAATTCATCTGCAGGCTTGATCAAAATGTCCCGCTTCTCGCAGGCCATAGCAAAACCTGATGCTCGCCATCCCTGTGGCATGTTCAGGTATACGAAGGGTGCATCTTCCCGCCATCGCAAATCCCAAGCGCCAAGAGCATTGACTGCCATCCGTGCCCGCCTTGCGGTCTCTGCTATGACACGATCACGAATTTTGAACGCAGCCCCGCTCACAATCAGTTCGTGGCACAGATCCAGAATTGGCTGTGCCACCCCGTAAAACGAGCTTTGCGCGACTTGTCTCAGTTCTTTATCACGCCCGACCGGGGCTATGGCGTATCCAAACCGTAATGCCCCACTGACTGACTTGGTCAGGGACGAAACAAGGTAGCTCTGGTCGGGCAGGATCGAACGATAGCTGGGGATTTCGCTCGGAGCCGTCGTATGGCAATCATCTTCTATGATTGTAATGTCCAATTCACGTGCGACCTGAGCTATTTCCTGTCTGCGCGCGAGGCTTGTCCGGATTGTTGTCGGGCTATGCACTTCAGCTGCAGTCAGCAGAATTCGACCACCATGATCGCGGCAGGCCTGTCTGAAAAATTCTGGTATGATGCCCTCCTCATCCATCGGCAAGCCGACCGTCTGAGCGCGCAGCAAGCGAGCGGCATGACGCGTGCCGGGGTAACCTAGCTCTTCCGTCATGATGATCGGATTTTGACCGCTCAGTTCGGCCTGCAGCGCCAAGAGGCAACAGTTTTGTGCGCCGTTTCCCAGAACGACATTCTCGGGTTCAACTCCGCCCAATCGGTCCTGGTCAATCCAGGATGCGACGGCAATACGTGCTTCCAGATCCGTTTCCGTGGTCGGGTAGTTGATGTGACGACGCCGGTGGGTTTCGGCCAGCTTGATCAGGACAGCATCTATTGTTTGACCCTGCCCAACATCAGGAACGCGGCTACTTCGAAAGTCTGCAACCGCATCGAGGGGCAAATTTACCAAAGGGGTCACGGGTTCGATTTTCACAGCCCGTCCCGCCGCCACGAAAGTGCCGCGGCCCACCTCTGCCCGAAGACGCCCTTCCTCGGTCAACAGGGAATAGGCCCGCGCAACAGTGCCCGGCGTCACTTTCACGCGGAAGGCAAGATCGCGCACGGGCGGCAGTTTCATTCCGGGTGCAAGACGCCCTGTTGCGATGCCTTCGCGAATGGCTTGTGCCAAGGCTTTGTACTTGGACTTCCCTGAAGGTGGCAGGTCAATCGGCCAAATTGTACTAGGCACAATCATTTTGTATCCCTCATGGCCGATTTATTGTATCGTGTTATTGTGCTGATTTTTAATATTGTGTCAATACAATTAAGAGGAACGTCTCCATGGCACCATCGCTTCACACAGCAAAGCTTGCGCTTCTGAACGATCAGGCGCGCCTTCCGCCAGTCGCGCATATCTTGATAGCCATGGCGATCATGGTGACAAAATGGGACCAGCACCGGCGTACGCGCAAAGCTTTGAATGGCCTTGAGCCGCATCTCCTCGAGGATGTTGGGCTCACTCGGGATGCTGCATGTAATGAAGCTAGCAAGCCGTTCTGGAAAGATTAGGGATGGCTCTTTAGCGGACAGTTGGCAACGGCGGCAATCATCCGATTGGACGGCACTGGCACCGCTCGCCGGTCGTCGATCATGCACCTGCACCGACTGTCCCATCTAGCTTGGGCGGCGGTGTAGCACCGAACACGTCGGCGAGCAGAAGGTCAGGTCCGCAAACACGAGGAAGAACATGTGCTGGAGACGCGTGATCCTTCACGCGCGCGCTGCCGCGCGGCTCAGCGTTTAACACCATCACCCCCAATTGAGAACATTTAGCGAACACGCTATTCTCCCCCCATGACGATTCCGCTTCTCACCCGCGACAGCCACCGCCCCGCCCTGCGCCTGCTGGGCGCGCTCGACCTGCCCCTCACCCGCCTGCACGAAGCCTGCGGCCCCGCCCGCCACAGCTTTGCGATGCTCCTCGTCGGGGCCCTGCGCGGCCCCGTGCTCTGGATCGCCCCCGCTTGGGCGCGCGACCGCCTCAACCCCGATGGCATCTGCCCCCTCACCGGGGCCGGGAATGGCCCGGAATCCCTCATCTTTGTCACGCCTGAGCGGCGCGAGGATCTCTTGTGGTGCATGGAAGAGGCGCTGCGCAGCGGGGCCGCCCCCCTCATCATCGCCGACCTGCCAGAGCCGCCCGCCCTCACCCCGGTCCGCCGCCTGCATCTCGCCGCCGAAGAAGGCGCGGCGCGCGGTCACCACCGCCCCTTGGGCCTGATCCTCACCCCGGGTGAAGGCGGCGCGCCGGGGGTGGAAACCCGCTGGCACATGGCCCCGGCGCATGAGCCACAGATCGACCGCTGGCACCTCACCCGCCGCCGCGCCCGCACAGCACCCCCCGCCGCATGGCACCTCACCGGCCAGCCCGGCACATGGGCGCTCAAGCAAACGTGACATCCGTTTGCCCGCGCCGCGCGTATCTTCTCTTATGATCCGCCGCATCGCCCTTGCCCTCTGCGTGATGACCGCGCAGGCCACCGCCGCGCCTGAGAGCTATCGCCTCGACACGGCCCGCTCCACCGTGGGCTTCACCTATGACTTTCCCATCGGCAACAATCGCGGCACCATGCCGATCACGGCGGCCGAAATGCGGATCGACCTTGATGATCTTGACACGAGCCGGATCAACGTGACGCTCGACGCGACCGGCGTCCGCGCAGACCTCCCCTTCGCCGCAGAGGCGATGAAAGGGTCCGAGTTGCTCGACGCCGCCCGCCATCCCACCATCACGTTCCGCTCGACCGCGATCACCGGCACGCTGCAAGAGGCCCAGATCACCGGCCTCCTCACCGTGCGCGGCACCACCCACCCCATCACCCTCACCGCTGGCCTCTACCGTCAACCCGGCACCGACCCCAAGGACCTCTCCCACCTCACGATCCTGCTCACCGGCACCCTCAACCGCCACACCTTCGGCGCCTCAGGATATGCAAACCTCGTAGGCCCCGAGATCGGGTTGAGGATCGTGGCAAGGGTGGAGAGGTAGGGGGAGGAAGCATAGGGTCGTTTCAAAGACTGACTGCCCTCAGCCCCGCGGCGAAGCACCAGCCCTAGACATGAGTTTTCGATAGCTGACCTTCACCGCGCGCGTCGCGAGTTGGTAAGATGCGGACGAAGTTGCCGTTTGACCTACAAATGCAAATGTCTGTTATCTTCAAATCTAATCGTTCTTGAAAGCAGCAGGCTTTCCGACCATCCACTTAACGACAATTGCTATGACCGCTCCAGTTGCGATGAAGAGTAGTGTGTTTTGCGCCAACACCTGCCAGCCATATGGCGTTAGAATTCCATCGATTGATCTGACATAGCCATCGCCACCAATACGTGAGTTAAAGTTGGGATTGTTAGATTGCCGCCAACCGGAGTAGCGACCAATCGCGATACTCATTGTCGCCAAAACCGTAGCTATTGCAGCGCCCCAACAAGCTGCGGAAATCCAAGTGATTTCTTTTTGCATGAACCGTTTGAGGATTGGCGCTCCTACCACCCAGCAACACAATAAGGCAAACGGAACACCCAAAATTGCTCCACCAATAATGCCGCCGGGGTTTGCGTTGAGTACAGAGGGCACCCCGACCACAGCTAGGTAACCCAGCAAAGCCGACAAATTGACAGCTTTGATCCATTGCTTGCGGGAATACACAGGCCAGTCACTCATGGTGGGACCCTATCGAAGTCAGCGGAAACTTCAAGACAGGTATCCCACAAGCCGACGTTCGCTGCATCGTGTCAGCTTGGGAGGTATGTGCTCGAACCAAACCTTCGCCGCAGGCTACACGAAAGGCCTCTATCGGGAAACGACACCACCTTTGCATATCCCGTTTCCCGCGCTTTGCTGTCATTCGCATGGACTTCAACCACAGATCGGACACGCGTCCCTCCAAGTGGCCCCATTCCCACCGCCCCCCCAATCCCCATCCTTCCCACACCCTCACCCGCCATTCGCACCCCCCTGCCCGAAACCGACGCATCATGTCGAAAACATCTGGTCCGCCACCTCACGTCCTGCCATGGTGGCCCCACCATGCGCCTGCTCATTTCCTTTGCCGCCCTCTTTCTCTCGGTCGTGCTCCTGCAACTCTCGACAGGCGGGGTGGGGCCACTTGATGCGCTCTCGGGTCTGGCGCTCGATTTCACCACGGCCCAGATCGGACTCCTTGGCTCGGCGCATTTCGTGGGCTTCTTCATCGGCTGCTGGTTCGCGCCCCGCCTGATGGGCACCATCGGGCACTCCCGCGCCTTCGCTGCCTTTACCTCCGCCGGGGCCATCGGCCTCTTGGCGCATATGCTGGTGATCGACCCCTACGCTTGGGCCTTGATGCGTGTGGCCTCTGGCCTCTGCGTCGCAGGCTGCTACACCGTGATCGAGGCCTGGCTTCAGGCCAAGGTCACGAACGAGACGCGCGGTCGCGCCATGGGCATTTACCGTGTGGTGGACATGGGCGCATCTCTCGCTGCCCAATTGCTGATTTCCATATTGGCCCCCGCCTCTTACGTCTCTTACAACCTTCTGGCGCTGCTCTGCTGCGCGGCCCTCTTGCCACTCACCCTCTCGCGCCTGCGCGAGCCGGAAACACCCGAGGCCCCGCGCCTGCGCCCCATGCTGCTCATCGCCTGCTCGCCACTGGCGGCGGCGGGCGTGCTGGTCGCGGCCCTCTCCAGCGCGTCCTTTCGCATGGTCGGGCCACTTTACGGACAGCAAGTCGGCCTTGCCGTGGACCAGATCGCAGGCTTTCTCGCGGTCTTCGTTCTGGGCGGTGCCGTGGCGCAATACCCGGTCGGCTGGCTTGCGGATCGTTACGATCGCCGCTGGGTCCTGATCGGACTCTCGGTCGCGGCAATCCTGTCCTCGGTCGCCACCGCCATGACCGAAAATCTCGACACATTCGGCATCCTGATGACCGCCTTCTTCTTTGGCATGACCACCTTTCCCATCTATTCCGTCAGCGCCGCCCACGCCCATGACTTCGCCGAAGCGCATGAACGGGTCGAACTTTCCGCCGCCCTCATGTTCTTCTTCGCCGTGGGGGCGATTGCCGCCCCGCTCATGGCCTCCACCCTGATCGAGGTTTACGGCCCCCCCGCGATGTTCGTGATGATCGCCGCTGGTCACGCCCTCCTTGTCGTCTTTGGCCTCTACCGCATGCGCGCCCGCCCCACCGCCGAACGCCGCACGGCCTATGTCTGGTCGCCGCGCACCTCCTTCCTCATTGGCCGCCTCACCGGGCGCAGCCGCGACAGGGACGGGAACGAGCGCTAGAACTGCCCGCAAAACCGCGCTAAACGGGGCCAAACCGTCAAGGAACAGGCGCGATATGGCACGGCATCTCATCACCTCGGCAATCCCCTATATCAACGGGATCAAGCATCTCGGCAATCTCGTGGGCTCTCAGCTTCCGGCGGATCTCTTTGCCCGCTACTGCCGCGCCCGCGGCCACGAGGTGCTGTTTCTCTGCGCCACCGACGAGCATGGCACCCCCGCCGAACTCGCCGCCGCCAAGGCAGGGCAGCCCGTGGCCGAGTACTGCGCGGAAATGCACGCCGTTCAGGCCGACATCGCACGCGACTTCCGCCTCAGCTTCGATCACTTCGGGCGCTCCTCCTCGCCTCAGAACCGCAAGCTGACCCAGCATTTCGCCAAGCGCCTGCATGATCAGGGCCTGATCCGCGACGTCTCGGAAACCCA
>NZ_JAGPVV010000243.1 GCF_018066915.1 Roseovarius sp. | reverse complement strand
GGGCCGATCTCGCCGTCTTTCCCGAATATGGCGCGATGGAACTGGCCACGCTCGCCGGGGCTGAGGCGGCCGGCGATCTCGAACGCTCGCTCCACGCAGTTTCCGACGTGATGTCAGAGGCTTACGATCTGCACGCCGAGCTTGCGACGCGCCACAACCTGCATATCCTGGGGGCCTCCGCCCCGATCTTTGACCCCGAGCTAGGCCCGCGCCCCGTCAACCGCGCCATGCTCTTTACCCCCACCGGCGCGCGCGCCGCGCAAGACAAGCAGATCATGACCCGGTTCGAGCGCGAAGACTGGCATGTCGCCCCCGGCGGCCCGCTGCGCCTCTTTGACACGAGCCTTGGAAAAATCGGTATCCTGATCTGTTACGACAGCGAATTTCCCTTGCTGGGCAAGGCTTTGGCCGATGCCGACCTGATCCTCGTGCCCTCCTGCACCGAGGCGCTGACCGGCTACTCCCGCGTCCGCATCGGGGCCATGGCCCGCGCCCTTGAAATGCAATGCGTGACCGTCATGGCCTCGACCGTGGGCACGGCGGATTGGTCCCCGGCGGTCGATACCAATTGTGGTATGGGTGGCGTCTTTGGCCCCCCAGATACAGGGTTTCCGGCCACGGGCGTCCTCGCCGAGGGCACGCTCAACCGCCCCGGCTGGACCTATGCCGAGGTCGATCTGGACCGCATCGCCCATGTCCGCGCCGATGGCGTCGTCCTCAACCGCCGCCATTGGGACGACCAACTGGGGCGCGACGTCACAGTCACATCTGAGCCCCTGCGGTGATTAGACCCTTGAAAACTGCGTAAAACAGGCGCATTTACTAGCGCGTTCCGCAAAATGGCGGGGCGCCATATCAAGGAGAGACCATGGCCAAGGAAGACACGCTCGAATTTCCCGGTGTCGTCAAGGAACTCCTGCCCAACGCGACATTCAGGGTCGAGCTTGAAAACGGCCATGAGATCATCGCACATACGGCAGGCAAAATGCGCAAGAACCGCATCCGCGTTCTTGCGGGCGACAAAGTTCAGGTGGAAATGACCCCCTACGATCTGACCAAGGGTCGGATCAATTATCGCTTCAAGTAAGCGACTGATTTTACATGCGTTTGATCCTCGGATCCGGCAGCCCGCGCCGTCGCGATCTGTTGGCGCAGATCGGGGTGGTGGCGGACGACACCCGCCCACCCGAGATCGACGAAACCCCCGCCAAGGCCGAATTGCCCCGCCCCTATTGCGCCCGCATGGCGCGGCAAAAGGCGTGGGCGGTTGCGGCTGAGGACGATGATATCGTGCTCTGCGCCGATACCACCGTGGCGCTCGGCCGACGCATCCTTGGCAAGCCGCAAGATATTGGCGAAGCAGCACAATTCCTGCTTGCCCTGTCCGGGCGGCGGCATCGGGTGATCACCGCTGTGGCGGTTCGGCGTGGCGCGCGGATATGGGAGCGCGATGTCGTGACCACCGTGCAGATGAAGCGCCTCTCGGATGAGGAACTCAACGCCTACCTTGCCACGAATGACTGGCAGGGCAAGGCCGGCGGCTACGCCATCCAAGGTCCGGCAGGTGCGCTAATCCCTTGGATTCAGGGATCTTTCACCGCCGTCGTCGGGCTGCCCCTGGCCGAGACTGCAAACCTCTTGCGCGCCGCAGGCTACCCTCTCTGGAAGGACATCCCATGACCCTGCGCACCATCGCGCTCGACCATCTGAACGGTGCCGAGGCCGCGGCCCTGCTGGTGGGTGGGCGGCTTGAAGATCTGCTGATCGACTCGGATCAACCGCGCCCCGGTGCCATCTACCGCGCCATCGCTGACCGCCCCGTCAAAGGCCAAGGCGGGATGTTCCTGCGCACCCCGGATGGGTCCGCTTTCCTGCGTCAGATCAAGGGCTTGGCCCCCGGTCAACCGCTGCTGGTGCAGGTCACGGGATATGCTGAACCGGGCAAGGCGCTGCCGGTGACAAGCACTCTTCTCTTCAAGAGCCGGTATTCCATCGTCACCCCGGATGCACCGGGTCTCAATATCTCTCGTTCGATCAAGGACGAGGGCTTGCGCGATTCCCTCCTCGAAATCGCCCATGCCGAGATGGGCGACAGCGCCATGGGCCTGATCCTGCGCTCCGCTTGCGAGAACGCAGAAGCCTCTGATATCGCAGAGGATATTCGCGCCATGTGCGATCTGGCCGAGGCCGTTCTGGCCGATGCTACAGGGTCTGAACCCGAAACCCTGACCGAAGGCGACGGCCCCCATACCCTCGCTTGGCGCGATTGGGTGGACCCGGCGGATGTGCTGACCGATCCGGGCTCCTTTGCCGACACTGGCGTTCTCGATCAACTCGACGCTTTGCGCGATCCCTTGGTCCCCTTGCCCGGCGGTGCATCCTTTTACATCGAACCCACCCGCGCGCTTGTGGCCGTCGATGTCAACACCGGCGGCGACGCCAGCCTCGCCGCCGGGCTCAAGGCCAATATCGCCATGGCCCGCGACCTGCCGCGTCAATTGCGCCTGCGCGGTCTGGGCGGGCAGATTACCCTCGATCTCGCCCCGATGCCGAAGAAAGACCGCCGCACCTTCGAATCCGCCCTCCGTGCTGCCCTGCGTCAGGATACGACCGAAACCACCCTTGCGGGCTGGACGCCCTTGGGGCACTTTGAATTGCAACGCAAACGCGACCGCCAACCCGTAACCGAACACCTCAAATGACCTGCCCGATCTGCCAAAGAAAGACCGACACGATCTACCGCCCCTTCTGCTCGCGACGCTGCGCCGACGTGGATCTGGGCAAATGGTTCGCGGGCGATTACGCCGTCCCGTCCACCGATCCCGCCGATCTGGAAGAGGCTCTCGACGCGCTTGATGAGGCGCTGCAAAAACCCCATTGATTTTTGCTCATACCCTCTGGACACCCCGCGCGCGCTCGCCTAGAAGGCATCCACCCGAAGGCCCAGCCTTCTCCCATGCCCGGGTAGCTCAGGGGTAGAGCAGTGGATTGAAAATCCTCGTGTCGGTGGTTCGATTCCGCCCCCGGGCACCACTTTTACAAAATTAAATCAATGCGATAGGCGGAATTTATTGTAGCCAAGATAAGTGTCTGAAAGCGCTCTGGGTGTCAAATGGATGCCAAAACGCATCACTCGATCCGAAACCTAT
>NZ_JAGPVV010000207.1 GCF_018066915.1 Roseovarius sp. | reverse complement strand
ATGGCGGTCACGAACCTGCCCACAGGCCAGCCGGTGATGCAGGTTACGGGTTGGGCCGCGACACGTCTGGCCGAGATGACGCCGCCGGGACATGAGGCGATCATCCATGTGACGCTGACAGATGATCACCCTTGGGCACAGGCCTTTGTGGTGATCGAGGCGCGGCCTGTCGCAGGCCCGGCTTGACACCATGGTCCCGGCCCCGCATGTAGCGCCGGAGAGATAGCGGAGGACGCCAAAAATGGCCGCCACAGGCAAGACATCGAGCTCTATCTGGGAAACCGTCAAGACGGTGTTCTGGGCCCTCGTGATCGCGGGGCTGTTCCGCACGCTCTTTTTTCAGCCGTTCTGGATTCCCTCAGGGTCGATGAAGGACACGCTGCTGATCGGTGATTTTCTCTTTGTCAACAAAATGGCCTATGGCTATTCCTACGCCTCTTGCCCGTCGATCCGGCTGGGTGGGCTGAACATGGACGCGCAGAAAATCTGCGCCTTCATCGACGGCGACAACACCCGCATCTTTGGGTCAGAGCCCGAGCGCGGCGATATCATCGTCTTTCGCCAACCGACCGATGGCACCGATTTCATCAAGCGGGTGATCGGCCTGCCGGGGGATCGCATCCAGATGAAGGACGGCGTGCTGCATATCAACGAGGTTGCTGTCGGGCTGGAACCGGCCGGGGATTTCGTCGAGGAGTTCACGCGCCAAGGGCCGATGGGCATCCGCCCGCGCTGTGAGAATGGCGTGGTGGGCGAGGGGGCCGATTGCCTCAAATCGCGCCAGATCGAGACCCTGCCGAATGGCCGGTCACATTCGATCCTGAACATCGGCGACCAGCGATCGGATCATACCGGCGTCTTTACCGTGCCGGCCGGGCATTATTTCTTCATGGGCGACAACCGCGACAATTCCACCGACTCCCGCTTTCCGCAGGCGGTGGGCGGGGTCGGCTTTGTGCCCTTCGAGAACCTGATCGGGCGCGCGAACCGGGTGGTCTTTTCCTCGGGTGGGCGGTCGATGCTGGCCTTCTGGACATGGCGTGGCGACCGCTTCTTCAAGAGGCTTGAGTGAAGCTTTCGTCGGAAATCAAGGCGTTTCAGACGCGGCTCGGGCATGTGTTTTCCGATGCGGCACTCTTGGTGCGGGCGCTGACGCATTCCTCGATGGCGACACCCAATCGCGATGACAATCAGCGGCTGGAATTCTTGGGCGACCGGGTGCTGGGTCTTGTGATGGCCGAGGCGCTCTTGTCGCAGGATCAGGGGGCCACCGAGGGCCAGCTTGCGCCGCGCTTTAACGCGCTGGTGCGCAAGGAGGCCTGCGCCGATGTGGCGCGCGACATCAACCTCGGCGCGGTGCTGAAACTCGGGCGTTCCGAAATGCTCTCGGGCGGGCGGCGCAAAGAGGCGCTTTTGGGCGATGCGATGGAGGCGGTGATCGCCGCCGTCTATCTTGATGCCGGGTTCGAGGCGGCGCGCGCGGTGGTGCTGCGGCTCTGGGGCGCGCGGGTGGGCGCGGTCAAGGAAGATGCGCGCGACGCCAAGACCGCGCTTCAGGAATGGGCGCAGGCGCGGGGGTTGCCGCCGCCCGATTACGTCGAACTGGCCCGCTCAGGGCCGGATCACGCGCCGGTCTTTACCATTTCCGCGCAATTGAAGAGCGGCCAGAGCGCCGAGGCCACCGCCGGGTCCAAGCGACAGGCGGAACAGGCGGCGGCGCGCGCGCTGCTGGATGAATTGCAAACGGAGTGAGCGGGTGCGCGGGGCTGTTGCTTTGGCCGTGATGCTGGTCTTGGGGTTGATGGCCAAGGCTGAAGAGACCCCCGCCGATGCCTGGACGCTCCGCAAATGCGCACTCTATGCGCAGGCGACCGAGGATGCCTTGGCCGCCCTCGGGCCAGAGCGGCTAAGCCAGCGTTTTATCGAGGAAAACCAGATCTTCATTGCGTCTGGCTGTGTCGCGCCTGCGCGCATCTGTGCAAAGACCGCGCAGGATTATGCGTTGGCCGATTTGTTGACCATGATGACGATGAACGAGGGCATGGCCAGCACCTTTGTCCCCTTCGGCTGCGAGAACTGACGCTCTGCTCTGGTCGCGGGGCGTCAAATCGGCTAGAGCCTGTCAATCATAACAGACGAGACGCATCCCATGACCACGCGCGCCGGATTTATTGCCCTGATCGGAGAGCCCAACGCGGGCAAATCCACCCTCCTGAACCGCATGGTGGGGGCCAAGGTCAGCATCGTCACCCACAAGGTGCAGACCACCCGCGCGCGCATCCGGGGTGTCGCGATGGAGGGGCAGAGCCAATTGGTGTTCGTGGACACGCCCGGTCTCTTTCAGCCGCGCCGCAGGCTGGACCGCGCGATGGTTGCGGCCGCTTGGGGCGGGGCTGCGGATGCCGATGTGGTGATCCTGTTGATCGAGGCGCATCGCGGCGTGACCGAAGGGGTGGAACGCATCCTTGAGGGGCTGACCGGCATTGCCAAGGGCCGCAAGGTGGCGCTGGCCATCAACAAGATAGACCGGGTGCAGGCGCAGGTGCTGTTGGCGCTGACCAAGGACATGAACGAGCGCTTTGCCTTTGAAAAGACGTTCTTAATTTCCGCCGAGAAGGGTCACGGAGTAGACGATCTGCGGCACTGGCTGGCAGGGGAAGTGCCCGAGGGACCATGGCTTTATCCTGAGGATCAGATCGCCGATCTGCCGATGCGGATGATCGCCGCCGAGATGACGCGCGAAAAGCTGACCCTGCGGCTGCATCAGGAATTGCCCTATCAACTGACCGTCGAAACCGAGAATTGGGAAGAGCGCAAGGATGGCTCTGCCCGGATTGATCAAGTGGTTTACGTGGTGCGCGACGGGCATAAGGGCATCGTTCTGGGCAACAAGGGCGAGACCATCAAGGCCGTGTCCAAGGCCGCGCGTGAGGAGTTGGAAGAGTTCTTGGGTCGTCGTATCCACCTGTTTTTGCAGGTAAAAGTTCGGGAGAACTGGCAAGAGGAATCCGAGCGCTATTCCGAGATGGGGCTGGATTTCAAGGACGGGAACTAAGCCTATGGCCCGACTGACCGCGCGCTTTTGGGTGGATGCCTATCTGGCGCGGCTCAGGTTGGCGGATATCCCCGCTTTTGTGGTGGCGCATGGCGATGACACCGGCGGTGCGGTTCTGGTCAAGC
Organism: Roseovarius sp.; assembly: GCF_018066915.1. Classification (GTDB taxonomy): domain Bacteria; phylum Pseudomonadota; class Alphaproteobacteria; order Rhodobacterales; family Rhodobacteraceae; genus Roseovarius. Next base: position 11,433 of record NZ_JAGPVV010000207.1, on the reverse strand, counting down.
TCAACACGCTGGATGGAAAAGCGAAGGTTTTTCAACGCTCTATCGACCTCATGAGCGGCGCGCGGGTCTGGATTACCTTGGCCGAGGGCGCGGAATCCGAGGTGGATGCGGCGATTGCGCGGCAAAAAGGCTATGATCCCGACCTTTGGGTGATCGAGGTGGAGGACCGGGAGGGGCGACATCTGCTCGATCAGGATGGTTTGGCGGGGTGAGGGCCGATGGATTGGCGCGATCAGGGTATTCTTCTGAGCAGTCGCCGACATGGGGAAACCTCTGTAATCATTGAAGTTTTTACGCCTGAGCGGGGGCGGCATGCGGGTGTGGTGCGCGGTGGTGCGTCGCGCAAGATGGCCCCTGTCCTGCAACCGGGTGCGCAACTTGATGTGGAATGGCGCGCGCGGTTGGAGGATCACATCGGCACATTCCGGGTTGAGCCTTTGAAATCAAGGGCTTGGACCATGAGCGACCGGATGGCGCTGGCCGGGTTGAATGCGGTCTGTGCGCTCTTGCTCTTTGTGCTGCCCGAGCGCGAGGCCCATGCGGAGCTTTATCGCAAGACATTGATCTTGCTTGATCTTCTGGACCAGCCCGAGATTTGGACGCTGGCCTATCTCAATTGGGAACTGGCGTTGTTGGAGGAGATGGGCTTTGGCCTCGACCTGCGGCGCTGTGCGGTTCTGGGAGAAAAGGCCAATGATCTCAGTTACATATCGCCAAAAACCGGGCGTGCTGTGTCACGGGCCGGGGCGGGGGAGTGGGCGGACCGGCTGTTGCCGCTGCCGCCCTGTCTGATGGGGCATGGCCCGGCACCGGATGCGGAAATCCTGCAAGGGTTTGAAGTAACAGGACATTTCCTGAGAAATCACCTCGCGCCGCAATTGGGCAACCGGCCCCTGCCCGAGGCGCGGGCGCGCTATGTGGCGCGGTTCGCGGCAGAGGTGGCGCGGGGCTGAGCCGCATGTAAGCTCTGTAAGGTTTGACCCTCGATTGTGTAAGGTCTGGAGCCGTTAGAGCAGCATCACCCCACGCCGGATGAGATTGAGCCCGGCAATCAGCAGCACCCAGAGAGTGATCTTGCGAAAGGTGACCTGATCGAACCGGTCCTGAAGGCGAAAGCCGATCCAGATGCCGAGGAGCGCCGGGGCGACCATGGCCGCAGAGAGCGGCAGGGTTTCGGCGCGCAAGACACCCGATCCGATATGCGAGCCAAGCAGCACCAGCGCGCCCAGACCGTAGATCACGCCCTGCACGCGCATCTGTTCGGTTTTCTCGGTGCCGCGCGCGATCAGCATGGCGACGGTGGGCGGACCCCAGATGCCCGAGAGACCGCCAAAGAGCCCGGCGAGCGCGCCCATGCCCGCTTCGCCTTTGATCCCCGGTTCGGGAGGGAGGCGCAGGCCGCGCCCAAGCAGGGTAGAGGCGGCATAGAGCGTGATCAGCGGGCCGATGAAGAGCAGCATCACCGACGGTGGCAGCACCGGCACCAATTGCGCGGCGCACACCATGACCAGACCGCCCGCAATGAGAAACACCCGGAAATGCGCAATCGAGGTGATGGCCGCGCGCGTGCCTTGGCGCAGCGCCTGCCAGAGGTTTGTGGCCAGCGTCGGCAGGATGAGGCCCGCCAGTGCCAGTTCGGGGGGCATCATCGTGCTGAGCCCTGCGATCATCACCGTCGGCATGGCAAAGCCCACCACGCCCTTGACCATCCCGGCGCAGACCGCCACGGTAAAGGCCAGACCCCAGCCCCAATAGGGGCCAATATCGAAAAACGTGTCCATGGTGCCTCTTATCATGGCATTTGGGCGTCTGACCATGGCGGTAGTGCTGCGCTGCAAAAAATCAACGCGCAATTTTAGAACAAAAGCCTGCGACAAAAAGCATAATAGTTGCGCTGCACCTGCATAATGGATAAAAGGCACCAGATCAGGAAAAGGATGCGATTCATGGCACATGACGGACAGGATCTGGCGATGGCACAACCGATCATTTTGGGCGACCTGCTGGCCCTGACCCGCGTGGCGCTGGCCCCTGCCGAGGCGCTGTTGGAGCGGGCAACAGCTTCTGTGCGCGAGCTGGTGACGGTCGAGGGGCGTGTGTCGGGGGCCGCGATCGAGGCGCATCAGACAGCGGCGCATGGGCTGGCGTGGCTGGCGACCTATGTCGAATCGCTGCGCCAGATGCAGCTATGGGCGGTGCGGCTTGATGAGAAGGGCGAGTTTGGCGAGGTCGAGCAATTGATCCTGCAAATCGCCTTTGGGGAATATCTGAGCCAGATCGCGGGCGGCATCCAGATGAACCAAGGCGAGATGGTGCGGCTTCAGGATCTGGGACTGAGCCCGGATGATGCGCATCTGCTGATGGACCCGGCCGCAACCATGTTGATGCAGGCGGGCAATACCCAAGCGGCGCGGAGCCGGTTGGTGGAGTTGATGCAGGAGCGGTCGGCGGAGATCACGGTGGGGCGCACGGGCCTTGAGGAAGAGCTCGAGATGATCCGCGCGCAGTTCCGGCGCTTTTCGGTCGAAAAGGTCGAGCCCTATGCGCATGACTGGCATCTCAAGGATGAGCTCATCCCGATGGAGATCATCGAGGAATTGGCGGAAATGGGCGTCTTTGGCCTGACCATCCCCGAGGAATTCGGCGGTTTTGGTCTGTCCAAAGCGTCGATGGTCGTGGTGTCGGAGGAGTTGAGCCGGGGCTATATCGGTGTGGGGTCCCTTGGCACGCGCTCCGAGATTGCCGCCGAATTGATCCTCTGCGGGGGAACCGACGCGCAAAAGGCAGAGTGGCTGCCCAAGCTCGCCAGTGCCGAAATCCTGCCGACGGCGGTTTTCACAGAGCCCAATACCGGATCGGATCTGGGCAGTCTGCGCACCCGTGCGGTACGGGATGAGAATGGCGACTGGAAGGTGACGGGCAACAAGACCTGGATCACCCATGCGGCACGCACCCATGTGATGACGCTTCTGGCACGCACGGTGCCCGACACCACCGATCACCGGGGGCTGTCGATGTTTCTGGCCGAGAAAACCCCCGGCACGGATGAGGCCCCGTTCCCGACCCCCGGCATGACCGGTGGCGAGATCGAGGTGCTGGGCTATCGCGGGATGAAGGAATACGAACTGGGCTTCGACAATTTTCATGTGAAGGGCGAGAACCTGCTGGGTGGTGAAGAAGGCAAGGGATTCAAGCAGTTGATGGAAACCTTCGAGTCTGCGCGCATTCAGACCGCCGCGCGGGCCGTGGGGGTGGCGCAATCGGCGCTCGATGTGGCGATGCGCTATGCGCAGGACCGCAAGCAGTTTGGCCGCGCGCTGATCGAGTTTCCGCGTGTGTCGGGCAAGCTGGCGATGATGGCGGTCGAGATCATGGTGGCGCGGCAATTGACCTATTTCTCGGCTTGGGAAAAGGATCACGGGCGGCGCTGTGACCTAGAGGCGGGGATGGCCAAGCTGTTAGGCGCGCGCGTGGCGTGGTCGGCGGCGGATAACGGGTTGCAGATCCATGGCGGCAACGGCTTTGCGCTGGAATACAAGATCAGCCGGATTCTCTGCGACGCGCGGATTCTCAATATCTTTGAGGGGGCTGCGGAGATTCAGGCGCAGGTGATCGCGCGGCGGCTGTTGGGGTGAGGATGAGCCGGGATTAGCCGTGATTGACTAATTAGGGTGCCTTTTCGATGGGACGCAATACGCTCCGGCCCTGTCAATCCGGCTGAAAGATGGCATCTGCGCGCAGGGCCTTGAGCGTGCGCCAGAGGAGCGCTGCGATGATCACGCAGAGGGCGGCAAGGAGGCCCAAGCCGATCAGGCGGTGGGCAGGAGAGCCTAGAGCCTCGGCATAGGTAAAGCTGGCGATGGTGACGCCTGCCATGGGAAAGCTGAGCGCCCAGAAGGCGAGAGAGAACTGCAATTTCAAGAGCTTGGGCAGTTGCACGGCGACAATGAGCGTAAAGAGATAGGCGCAATTGAGCAGCACGCGGGCAAAGGCATCGACCCCGCCCACAAGTTCCACCCAAGCGAGGAAGCCCACCGCAGGGGGCGCGATCAGGATCACCAGCGAGGGTTGCAAACGCTCGGGCAGGGGATCGTGAAAGATCAGGCGGTTCATCACCAGCGTGAGCAGAACAATCCAGAAGATGAGGCCGACGCTGGTGAAGAACCAGCTTATTTCCGGGTAGCCGAGCGGCACCCCGGCGATGGCCACGATCACATTGCCCACCGCCGGAATGAACCAAGCGGGCGAGAGGTGCCCGTGTTGAAAGGCGCGGGCGCTGATCCAGCCGCTGACTACGGCGAGGGTCAGGACCAGTTGCATGGGCACAGCAATCAGCCACATCACATGCGCAATCCCCGGCGCAGGAACCAGCATGACGATGGACATCAGCACCAGCGCGATGGAAATCGCCGGGAAAAAGGCGAGTTTGACCGGGTGTCGCCATTCGGCGGCCACGGCGGCGGGGTGGCGGATGGCCTTGGCGAGATAGCCAAGCGCCACGGCGGCAAAGACCGCCATGGTCAGCCAATGCGCCGCCCAAGAGGCCACGTGCGTGAGGCCAAGGGAGTTTTCGCCCGCGCGCAGCGCGAGGGTAAAGCCGCAGAGGCCCATCACGATGGTAAAGAGTGTCACCGGCACATAGTGCAGGCGGCCTTGGGCGGGGGCGGTCATCGTTTCTACTCTGCGGCGGTGATGGTGAGGTGCAGGGGGCTGAGCCCGTCGATTTCACCCAAGAGCGTGTTGCCGGGCAGTACGGGACCGACGCCTGCGGGCGTGCCGGTATAGATCAGGTCGCCGGGGGCGAGGTGATAAAAGCGCGACAGATGCGCGATGATTTCGGGCACGGACCAGATCATATCGGCGAGCGTCGCCTCTTGCACGGTGCGCCCGTCCACAGAGAGGCGGATGGTTTGGTCCGCGATGGCACCAAACTCGGATTTGGGGGTCAGCGGGGCGATGATCGAGGCATTTTCGAAATCCTTGCCGATGTCCCAGGGGCGGCGCTTTTCCTTGGCGACACCTTGCAGGTCGCGGCGGGTGAGGTCGATGCCGCAGGCATAGCCGTAGACCGCGTCCATCGCCTCCGCCGTGCTGACGCGAAAGGCGGGGGCGCTGAGGGCCACGACAAATTCCATCTCGTGATGGCAATCCGAGGTTTCGAGCGGGTAAGGGATGCTGGAGCCACTCAGGCAGAGGGTTTGCGGTGCCTTGTTGAAGTAAAAGGGGGCTTCGCGGTCCACCTCATTGCCCATTTCGAGCGCGTGGGCGGCATAGTTGCGCCCGACGCAGAAGATGCGCTGCACCGGATAGCCCTGATCCGTGCCGGTGATCGGCACGAGGGGCGGTTGGGGCAGGGTGAAGAGCGGTTGGGTCATCGGGGCCTCCGGCGCAAGCGATTGAATTCGCGCCTGTTATGCGCCCCGATTTGCCCCTTGTCAAAGCGCGCTCAGGCGACGCGGCGGCCCTGCGACCAGACACCCCGCAGCGCCGGTGCGCCGCCGCGCAGGCGAAAGCGGATCAGGTCGGCGCGGGCGTCAGCCGACAGGTGGCCGCGATCCGTGAGGCCCACGGCGCGGGCGGGGTTGGCGGTGACGGTGGCCAGACCGCGCGCCATGTCGCCCCAACGCGCGCCCAGTTGCACCGCTCCCAAGAGGAGCGCGGAAGGCACGTAATCCGATGAGAGGATATCGAGATAGCCCATGTCGGCCAGTTCCCCTGCCGCGACATTGCCGGAATGTGATCCGCCCCGGATGAGATTGGGCGCGCCCATGATCACGCTGATGTCGCGGGCATGGCAGGCGCGGGCGGCCTCGGTCGTGGTGGGAAATTCGGCCAGACGGATGCCGTAGCCGCTGGATACGGCAACCTGTTCCTCGGTTGTGTCGTCATGGCTGGCCAGCACCGCGCCATAGCGGGCGGCATGGGCCACGGCGGCGGCCTCGTGGCGCGCGCCATGGGCGGCGCGCAGCGCCTTGAGTTGCGCCACATGTTCGGCGAATTCGGCGTCTGTGAGGGCGTGTTTGCCCTTCATGTATTCTTCGAGTTTGGTCAGGTCGCGGAATTGGCGCTGGCCCGGCGTGTGGTCCATCAGGCTGACGATGCCGACGCGGTCCTCTGGGCCGAATTGGTCCATTTCCTCTTCCAGCGTTTCCGAGCAGACCTCGGCGCGCAGGTGGAGAAAGTGGCTGATCTTGAGCGCATCCTCGGCGCGCAGGCTGAGGAGTTCGTTGGCGAGGCCGCGCGCATATTTGCTGTAGCGCCCGACGCCGGTGGGGATGGAGCCCACGCGCATCGCGTCAAAGACGGTGGTGATGCCCACGCTGGCCAGTTCCGCATCATGGGCAAGGATGGCGGCATTGTGCGGCCAATCCACCTTGGGGCGGGGTTGGATGTGGCGCTCCAGATTGTCGGTGTGCAGCTCGATGAGGCCGGGGGCGAGGTAATCGCCGCCGCAATCCACCGCACCGGGCGGCAGGGCCGCGCCGCTGTCGATGGCGGCGATTTTACCGCCCCGGAGATGCAGCGCGCCGCGGATCACCTCGGTCGGCAAAACGAGGAGGGCATTGGCGAGAATGATGTCTTCTGTCATGGGGATGTCACGCTTTCTTGGCACGTCACGGCAACCCGACGAGAGAGATCATGGATTTTCACCGCTACGCTGTTTATGTCACGCCCCCCGAGGGGGAATTTGCCGCCCTTGGTGCGGCGTGGTTGGGATGGGATGCGGCACAGGGCTGTGCCGTGGCGCATCCAGAGGTATCGGGCCTGCCGGCATCCGTGGCCGAAATCACCGAGACCCCGCGCAAATACGGGCTGCATGCAACGATCAAGCCGCCGTTCGTCTTGGCCGAGGGGCAGGGGGAGGCGGGGTTGATGGCCGCGTTCGAGCGGTTCTGCGCAGGCGAGGCGGCGGTCACGCTGGACGGGTTGGAGATCGTGGCGCTGGGCCGGTTTCTGGCGCTGGTGCCGATGGGGGATCAGGGCGCTTTGAGCGGCTTGGCCGCGCGGGCCGTGGCGGCGTTCGAGCCGTGGCGCGCACCCTTGAGCGAGGCGCAACTGGCGCGGCGACGGGTGGGTGGCCTGAGCCCCGCACAAGACGCGCTGTTGCTGCGCTGGGGTTATCCCTATGTGATGGAGGAATTCCAGTTTCACATCACGCTCACGGGCAAGCGGCCCAAGGGGGAATTGCCGGGGATCAAGGCGGCGCTGGAGGGGCTGATCGGCGGGCATCTGCCGCGCCCCTATGTGATCGACGCGCTGTCGCTGATGGGCGAGGATGCGGCGGGGCGGTTTCATCTGATCCACCGTCAGACCCTCACCGCATAGATGGATTTGAGCGCCGACTTGGTCAGCCGGGGCAGGGGCGCGTCGGTGTCGAGGGTCACGACCGGGCCGACCCCCTCGGGCAGGGCCAGATCGGCGCCGGTCAGCCGTTCGGTGATGTCCTGCGCGGTTTCGCGCCCGCGCGCGGCAAGGCGGGCGGCCAGCACCTGCGGCGTGGCGGTCAGGTGCAGGATCAAGAACGGCTTGAACCGCGCCTGAGCCTCGGGCAGGACGCCGCGCGAGAGGTTCACGAGCAGGTCGCGCCCCGCCGCCAGATCAAGGCAGATGCCAACGGGAATGCCGTAGCGCAGCCCATGCGCGCGCCAGTGGAGCGCAAAGCCGCCCTCCTTGAGGCGGGCGTCGAATTCGGTCTCGCTCACCGCTTCATGGCCTTCGCCCTCGGGGTCGGGGGGGCGGGTGATGACACGGCGCACGCGGCGCAGGCCGGGGCGCTCTGCGATCATGGCGCGCATCAGCGTGTCCTTGCCCACACCCGAAGGGCCGACCACGGCAATGAGGCGGCCGCGCGTCATGCCGCGCGCGCCGGGGTGAAGGCGGTCACATCCACCTCTCGGTCGCAGACGCGGGCGCGCGCGGCCTCGTCGTGGAAAATGCCGACGATGGCCGCGCCGCGCGCCTTGGCTTCTTCGATCAGGGTCAGCACCACCTTGCGGTTGGTGGCGTCAAGGCTGGCGGTGGGTTCATCGAGTAAGAGGGCGGGAAAGTCATGGGCAAAGCCGCGCGCGATATTGACGCGCTGTTGCTCGCCGCCTGAGAATGTCGTGGGGCTGAGCGACCAGAGCCGTTCGGGGATGTTGAGGCGCGCAAGAAGCGCCTCGGCGCGGGCCAGGGCCGCCTCGCGCGGGGTGCCAAGGATCAAGAGCGGTTCGGCCACCACGTCGCGGGTGGGCACGCGTGGAACGACGCGCAGGAACTGGCTGACATAGCCCAGAGTGTGACGGCGGAGTTGGATGATTTCGCGCGGCGCGGCGCGGGCGACATCGGTGTCACCCACCAGAATACGGCCCGCATTGGCGCGGTAATTGCCATAGATCATCCGCATGAGGGTGGATTTGCCCGCGCCGGAAGAGCCGGTCAGCGCCACGCAGTCGCCGGGGGCCACGTGCAGATGCGCGCCGGCCATCACCGGAATGACCGCGCCGCCCTGATTGTGCAGGGTAAAGCTCTTGCTCAGGCCGTCGATCTCGATCATTGCGGGTCTCCCATGTTCATAACCAGCCGCGGCGGCGGAAAATCCAGAGCGGCACCAGCGCCGACAGCGCCATGAGCCCAAGCGCCATCGGATAGCCGAAGGGCCAGGACAGTTCCGGCATGACCTCGAAATTCATGCCGTAGATCGAGGCCACCAGCGTTGGCGGCAGAAAGGCCACCGCTGCCACCGAGAAAATCTTGATGATGGCGTTTTGTTCGATGGTGATGAGGCCGAGGGCCGCATCGAGCATGAAGCCGGTTTTCTGTTGCAGATAGCCTGCCTGTTCGGTGATCGCGCGCACGTCGCGATATTGCGATTTGAGCGCGCCGCGCAGGGCCTTGGCGCTGCGTCGCGCCTCGATCACCGGCATGAGAAAGCCAAGCAGGCGCTCGAGCGTCATCAGGCTCTCGCGGATTTGCATGACGCGCCCGTCGGCCTGACCGATGTCGCGCAGCGCGGTGCGGTAAGCGGCGGTATTGAGGGGCTTGTCGCCAAAGATGCGCTTGGAGATCGCGTCGATGTCGCGGCCGGTCTGTTCGATGATATCGGCCAGCCGGTCGATGATTTCCTCGATCAGCCCGATCAGCACCGCCTCTGTGCTGGCGCAGCCGTAAGAGGATTTTCCGGCCTTGTCGGGATAGGTGGTAAAGGGGCGCGGGGCGTGGTGGCGCAGTGTCACCAGCCGGTCGGCCATGAGCACAAAGGACACCGGGCCGACAATGGTTTCGCCTGCGTCGTTGCGCGCGGGCAGCAGGGCGGTCATCACCGGCACGCCCTCTTCGAGATAGAGGCGAGAGGATTGCTCGATCTCTTCCTGATCCTCGCGGCTGGGCAGAGCGATGCCGAGACGCCCGGACATCTGCGCCAGGTCTTGCGCATCCGGAGAGAGCATGTCGATCCAGAGCACGGGGGCGCCGCCCAGGTCTGGCACCTTGCGCAATCCGGTCTGGTCCTTGGCGTAATAGGTGATCATCGCGCGTATCCTTTCCTGCGGTCAGACCTGCAATACGCTGGAAACAAGCAGTTGCGTATAGCCGTGTTGCGGATCGTCGAGCACCTGATCGGTCAGGCCTTCTTCGACCACGCGGCCATCCTTCATCACCATCAGCCGATCCGCGAGCAGGCGCACGACCGCCAGATCATGCGTGACGATGATGGCCGAGAGCCCCATTTCGCGCACAAGCCCGCGCAAAAGGTCCAAGAGCCGCGCCTGAACGCTGACATCAAGCCCGCCGGTGGGTTCGTCCATGAACACAAGGCGCGGGCCGGTCACTAGGTTGCGGGCGATTTGCAGGCGTTGCTGCATGCCACCCGAAAACGCCTGCGGTTTGTCATCGATGCGGTCGGCGGCAATCTCGACCCGGCCCAGCCAATCAATCGCCTGATCGCGGATCTGCCCGTAATGCCGCGCGCCGACGGCCATCAGGCGTTCGCCCACATTGCCGCCCGCCGAAACCCCCATGCGCAGTCCGTCGCGGGCGTGTTGATGCACAAAGGCCCAATCGGTGCGCATGAGCATCCGGCGTTCCGGCTCTGACATGGTGAGCGTGTCGCGCGGGCCGTGTAGCTGCGTGTCAAAGATCACCTCGCCCCGGTCGGGCGCCAGATGCCCGGCAAGGCAAGACAGAAGCGTGGATTTGCCCGATCCGCTCTCGCCCACAATGCCCATCACTTCGCCCGGCCAGAGATCAAAGCTGACGCCCTCGCAGCCGCGCCGGGACCCGTAGAATTTGGCGAGATCGCGCACGTTGAGAAGCGGGGTCATGCGGCGTCCTCCTCATAGGGGGCACCTTGGGCACCCACATGGCCCGCCGCGCGCCGCGACCGGCAATAATCGGTGTCAGAGCAGACGAACATGCGCCCGCCCGCGTCATCCATGATCACCTCGTCAAGATAGCTGTCAGCCGCGCCGCAGAGGTCGCAATCGTGATCGGCCTTGGTGGCCTCGAACGGGTGATCCTCGAAATCGAGACTGATGACTTGGGTATAGGGGGGCAGGGCATAGATGCGCTGCTCGCGCCCCGCGCCGAAAAGCTGGATCGCGGCCATGCTGAGCTTGGGGTTGTCGAATTTGGGGATCGGGGAGGGGTCCATCACATAGCGCCCCTCGACCTTGACCGGATAGGCATAGGCGGTGGCGATGGCCCCGTGCTGGCTGATGTCTTCGTAGAGTTTGACATGCATGAGGCCATATTCCTCGAGCGCGTGCATCTTGCGAGTCTCGACCTCGGAGGGTTCGAGAAACCGCAGCGGTTCGGGGATCGGCACCTGATAGACGAGGATCTGATCCTCGGTCAGCGGTTCCTCGGGGATGCGGTGGCGGGTCTGGATGAGGCTGGCCTTTGATGTCTGTTCGGAGGTGGCGACACCGGCTGTTTTCTCAAAGAACTTGCGGATCGAGACCGCGTTGGTGGTGTCATCGGCACCCTGGTCGATCACCTTGAACGTGTCGCCGGGCGTGAGGCAGGCGGCAGAGACCTGCACGCCGCCCGTGCCCCAGCCATAGGGCATCGGCATTTCGCGGCTGGCAAAGGGCACCTGATAACCGGGGATCGCCAGCGCCTTGAGAATGGCGCGGCGGATCATGCGCTTGGTCTGCTCATCAAGATAGGCAAAGTTGTAATCGGTCATAAAAGCCCCCGGTCGCGCAGGTCGGCGTGCAGGCCCTCGGGCCCGGTGAAGTGATGCGCCTGCCAGCCAGCGGCGCGGGCACCGGCCACGTTGTCGGCGCTGTCGTCGATGAAATAACACACCACGGGTGCGGCATTGGCGCGGGTGCAGAGGAGATCGAAAATCTCGCGGTCGGGTTTGACCATGCGCTCGTGCCCCGACACGACGATGCCCTCGAACAGCGCGGGCAGATCGGGATGCAGGTGGAGCGCCTGCGGCCAGGTGTC
>NZ_JAGPVV010000194.1 GCF_018066915.1 Roseovarius sp. | reverse complement strand
CGACTGGTAAGGTTTGTAAGGTCTTTGAGGGGATTTTGTAAGGTCGCGGGGGTGAGAGGTCCTCGGGTCAAGCCCGAGGATGGCGGTTGTGTCCGAGGTGAGAGGTCCTCGGGTCAGGCGCGAGGATGACGGGGGATCACGGGAGGCTCTGATGCCAGCGGCTTTCGAGTTTTTCGATGGCGGCGATCCGTTCGGCGGTCTTGGGGTGGCTGAGCAGCCATGCGGGCATGGTGCCGCCTGCGCTGTTGGTCAGTGCCTCGAGTTTTTCGAAGAGCGATTTCTGCGGCGCGGTGCCGATACCGGCCTTGGTCAGCAGGGCGGCGGCATAGGCGTCCGCCTCGTATTCGTCGCCGCGTGACAGGCGGGCGGCGAGGAGGGTGGTCAGACCGTTGGCAATCCAGACCCCGAGACCGGGCACGAAGCGGGACAGGATCATCGCGAGGGCCGTGCGCAGGGCGTTTTGACCGGAGAAGTCGATCATCCGGCGGCGGGAATGGCCCAAGGCGACATGGCCCAATTCATGCGCGATGACCGAGGCCATTTCTTCGGCGGAAACCTCGCCGGTCTGAAACTTGCGATAGAAGCCACGGGTGATGAAAATCCGCCCGTCAGGCGCAGCAAGGCCATTGACCGGGTCGATCTCGTAGATGTGAACGCGAACGCGCGGCAGGTCGAGCGCGCGCGCAAGGCGGTCGGTCATCGACTTGAGTTTTGGGTCAGCCAATTCGGTCGATTGCGCATCCAATTCGCGCGAGGTGCGCCAGACCGAGAAGCGGTACATGGCGAGCGCGTAGAGGATGGCAAGCAGGATCGGTGTGAATTTCAACATGAGGGGAATATGGGGCGGGTCAGGGGGGCTGGCAAGCGGGGTGTGTGAGGATTGGGGGGTCTCTGAGGTCTGCAGCAAGAGATGAGCCGCGCGGTGCCCGTCCGCCGGGTGGGCGCAGCGTCAGAAGTGATTGGCAATTTATCCCTGCCAAGTATTCCGCGTTCTAAATGAGATGATACGTTGCAAAAGCGCCCGCCCGAGGGGGCGGGTCATTCCGGAGGCATGCCTTTGGCATGACCGCTGCGCGGCGGCACCTGCGGTGCGTTGATTCCGCGCTTTGGTGACTGGTGATAACCCGCTCTAATGCCTTCTGGCACTTCCTTTCCCGGTGGACGCCGCTTGCCCCCTCGCATAAGTCTGGAGCCGATTGCCCAAGACCGGAGCGCGCGCCATGATCCCACAGGTCTATCTGATCCTCTTCCTTGCCATTATGGCCGAAACCGCTGGCACCACGGCGTTGCAGGCAAGCCAGCAATTCACCCGGTTCTGGCCTTCGGTTCTGGTGGTGATTGCCTATGCGATCAGTTTCTATCTGCTGGCGCAGACGCTCAAGGTGATGCCGGTGGGCGTGGTCTATGCGATCTGGTCGGGGCTGGGGATCGTGTTCATCGCCTGTATCGGCTATGTGATCTTCGGCCAGAAACTCGATCTGCCTGCCATCATCGGCACGGGCATGATCCTTGCGGGGATTGTTGTCATTCAGCTATTCTCGCGCACAGCACCGCATTGACCGCGCAGGCAGGGCGGCAAAGGGGCTGGTCAGCACCGCCCCTTGCCGTTATGGCACCGCCGCAAGACAAGACGAGGCCGCCCATGACTGAGACCATCACCGAGCGTTGCGAGGCCAAGGGGCTGCGCATGACCGATCAGCGCCGCACCATCGCGTCGGTGCTGGAAGGGTCGGATGATCATCCGGATGTCGAGGAACTCTATGCGCGCGCCTCGGGGCGTGATCCGCGGATTTCGATTGCCACGGTCTATCGCACCGTCAAGCTGTTCGAAGAGGCGGGCATTCTCGACAAGCTGGAATTTGGCGACGGGCGCGCGCGCTATGAAGATGCCGAGCGCGACCATCACGATCATCTGATCGACATGAATTCGGGCGAGGTGATCGAATTTGTCGATCCCGAGATCGAGGCGTTGCAGGACCGGATTGCGGAAAAGCTGGGGTATCGTCTGATCGGGCATCGGCTCGAACTCTATGGCGTGCCGATCAAATCCAGTGAGTGAGTCTGGGCGCGCCCATGCGCGGGTGATGCGTCTGGCGATTGGCAGCGTCGTTGTCGGCCTCTTGGTGATGGCGCTCAAGGCCTTGGCCTGGGCGCTGACCGGGTCGCTCGCGCTCATGTCGGATGCGCTGGAGAGTGTCGTCAACCTTGCCACGGCGCTGGCGGTGATTGTGGCGCTCAAGGTGGCGCGGCGGCCTGCGGATGACAATCACCCCTTTGGACATCACAAGGCGGAATTTTTCTCGGCGGTGCTCGAGGGGGTTTTGATCGTCATTGCGGCGCTCTTCATCCTGCGCGAGGCCTATGACGGGTTTCAGGCCCCGCGCGCGATGGAAGAACCGTTTCTGGGCATGGCGATCAACATGGCGGCGGGGGGGATCAATGCGCTCTGGGCGCTGATGCTCATGCGCAACGGGCGGCGCTATCGCTCGCCCGCGCTGGTGGCGGATGGCAAGCATCTGATGACTGATGTGGTGTCGTCGGTGGGCGTGCTGATCGGCGTGGGGCTGGCGCTGGCGACGGGCTGGCTCTGGCTTGATCCGGCGATGGCGGTGCTGGTGGCGTTCAATATCCTGTGGTCGGGCAGCATGGTGATCAAGGCGTCGCTGAGCGGGCTGATGGACGAGGCGGTATCCGACAAGGAACTGGCCAAGATCCGGCGGGTGATCGCGACCGCAGCGAGCGACGATGCCGCCCTCGAGGCGCATGATCTGCGCACGCGCCATGCCGGGCCTGTGACCTTCATCGAGTTTCATCTGGTGATGCCGGGGGAGACCACGGTCGAGGCGGCGCATGACCTCTGCGACCGGATCGAGGCGGCGCTGATGGCGGCGTTGCCCGGCGCGCGCGTGACGATCCATGTGGAGCCCGAGCACAAGGCCAAGCATAGCGGTCATGTCGTGCTGTCATAGCTCTGCCGCTTTTTTAGGCGGATGATCCGGGCTATCAGGGGCGTTCACGGTCAAGAAAGTCTGAGATGGAAAACCTGCGCGGCAGTATTCTGATGGTCCTCTCGATGGGCGGTTTCGCGCTGGAGGATATGTTCATCAAGCGGCTGGCCGATACCTTGCCGGTGGGGCAGATCATCCTGCTGATCGGGATCGGGGGCGCGGTGATTTTTGGCACGATCACGCGGGCGCAGGGCAGGCGGCTCTGGTCGCGGGATCTGGTGTCGCGGCCTGTGATCCTGCGCAATTTCGGGGAATTGCTGGGCACGCTCGGCTTTGTCATGGCGATTGCGCTGACGCCGCTCTCGTCGGCCTCGGCCATTTTGCAGGCGACACCGCTCGCGGTCACTTTGGGGGCCGCGCTCTTTCTGGGCGAGGCGGTGGGCTGGCGGCGGTGGGCGGCGATCCTTGTGGGGTTCTGCGGCGTGCTGATGGTGATCCGGCCGGGGATGGCGGGGTTTGAGCCGGCGTCGCTCTTCGCGGTCTTGGCGGTCTTTGGGCTGGCGGCGCGCGATCTGGCGACACGGCGGGTGCCGCGCACGATCTCGTCCATGCAGCTTTCGACTTACGCCTTTGCCACGCTGGTGCCGACGGGGGTGATCCTCTTGGCGTTTCATGGCACGCCCGCGTGGCCCACGGCGGTGAACTGGCGTGATCTGGCGCTGGCGCTTTTGTGCGGGGTGTCGGCCTATTATGCCATCGTGGCCGCGATGCGGCTCGGTGATGTGGCGGTGATCACGCCGTTTAGGTATTCGCGGCTGGTGTTCGCGCTGATCATAGGGGTCACGCTCTTTGACGAGCGGCCCGATGTCTGGACGCTGGCGGGGGCGGGGATCATCATCGCCTCGGGGATCTATACGTTCTGGCGCGAGCGTCGGTTGGCGCGGCGGATGGCCTTGGCGTGAGGTTCAGCTTGCGGCGGCGGTCAGGTCGTCGATCACCTTGACCCAGAGGTCGGCAGGCTGGCAGCCGGGCACCGCGTGCTGACCGCCGACGATGAAGGTCGGCACGCCGGAGATGCCCATCTGGCGGAATTGCGCATCGCGGGCGCGGATCGCTTCGCGGTCGGCTTCGGACGCCAAGAGGCGCTGGATCATCGCGCCATCAAGGCTGAGGCTGTCGGCGAGATCGGCCAGAACCTCGTGGTCGCCAATGTCGCGGCCTTCGGTGAAATAGGCCTGAAAGAGGGCCATCGCCATGCGGTCCTGACAGCCTTCGATGCCCGCCCAATGCAGGAGGCGATGCGCGTCGAGCGTGTTGGGCGTGCGTTTGATGGCGGCGAAATCAATGGCCAGACCTGCGGCCTCAGCGCGTTCCAGCACCGGGGCATAGGCGCGGATTGCCCCCTCTTTGCCGCCAAATTTTGTCTCCAGATAGTCGCGCCGGTCCATGCCTTCGGCGGGCATGTCGGGGTTGAGTTGGAACGGGTGCCATTCGATCTCGAACGGGTGATCGGGGCGCTGCGCCATGGCCTGATCGAGCAGCGTCTTGCCGATGTAGCACCACGGGCAGATCGGGTCGGAGATGATGTCAAGCTTGACCATGAAGGCCCTCGTAGATCGGCCGCAGGGCGCGGCGCAGGATTTTGCCATTGGCCCCGGTGGGAAGGGCCGCGATGTGGTGATAGGCGCGCGGGGCCTTGTAGCCCGCGAGCCGTGCCCGCGCAAAAGCATCAAGCGTGGCGGGATCGAGTGTCTCGGGGCCAGTATAGAAGGCCATGATGACGCGCGCATCCTCTTTCACCTCGATATCGGTGACGGCGACGGTTGTGATGCCGGGATGGGTGCTGAGCACGGCCTCGACCTCCATCGGGGAAACGCGGTAGCCGCCTGCGTTCATCATGTCGTCGGCGCGGCCCAGATAGGTGATGTGACCTGCGGCATCCATCATCCCTTGATCGCCGGTCAGGAACCAGTCGCCGGTGAATTTCTCTGCTGTGGCCTCGGGCGCGCCGAGATAACCCAGCATGAGACCGGGATCGGAGCGGTGCACGGCAATGGTGCCCTCGGTGCCATGGGGGGCGGGCGCGCCGTCGGCGAGGATGGCGACGCGGCGGCCGATCTGAGGACGGCCCAGCGTGCCGGGGACGGCGGGGTGATCGGGGCTGCCCGAGATGAAGGTCGAGCATTCGGACATGCCGTAAGCCTCGAAGATCGGCGTGCCGGTGGCGTCCTGCCAGTGCTGGCGGATGGTGTCCGAGAGTTTTTCGCCCGCGGCCAGCCCGTGCCGCAGATGCGGCAGATCAAGGCGCTGACCGGGGTGCACCAGCTTGCGATAAACGCCGGGGGCGGCGGCAAAGATGGTCGCGTCATGGCGTTTGAGCAGGAGCGGCAATTGCTCGGGCGCAATACCCGCTGCGGGGATGAGAGCGGTGGCGCCCATGGTCCAAGGGTCCATGAGGCCAGTGCCAAGAGTGAAGGTCCAGTTGAAGGCACCCGCGTGACAAAGCCGGTCGTCGGGACGCAGCCCATACCAGCCGTCAAACATCATCCGCCGCGCCCAGATGGCGCGGTGGGCATGGACCACGGCGCGCGGGATACCGGAGGTGCCGGAGGTATAGATGATATAGGCGGGGCGATCGGGATCGCCCATGTCCCAATCGGCGGGGGGCAGGGCGCGCATTGCCTCGAGGCTGGGTTCGTCCAAGGTCGGAATGGACGTCTCGGGGCAGGCCACGCCTGCGGCACGCAGGATCAGCGCGGGTTGGGTGGTTGTGATGATCCCGGCCACCTCTGGTTCTGTCAATTGGCTCGAGGTGGGAATGGGCACGAGGCCCACGGCAATGGCCCCGAGATAGGCAATCGGAAACTCGACCGTATTGCCCAGCCGCATCAGCACCCGGTCGCCGGGTTTCAATCCGGCGCGCAAGAGGCCGGTGCCGGTGCCGCGCACGGCGGCCAAGAGGCGGCCATAGCTCCAGCGGTCGGCCTTGGCGAGGCTGAGGACCGCGAGCGCGATCTTGTCGGGATGCGCATCGGCCCGGCCCAGGACATGGGCCGCGAGGTTGAAGGGGCGGGGGCAGGGGGCGCTTGGGCCCTGATCGAATATGGCGCTCATGGCGTTGGCTTAGGGGCCTCTGGCGGCGGTTGCAAGTGGCCTTGCGCTTGGCCTATA
This sequence comes from Roseovarius sp., assembly GCF_018066915.1. GTDB lineage: Bacteria > Pseudomonadota > Alphaproteobacteria > Rhodobacterales > Rhodobacteraceae > Roseovarius. The sequence goes on along the minus strand of NZ_JAGPVV010000194.1, from coordinate 3,891 downwards.
GCGTGGGCCTATGACGGATCAAGCCTTGTCCCCCCTGCTGCGCGTCACGCGCGAAACCGGCGCTGAAACGCCCCCGGAACCGCTCGATCTGGGCGTTCGGGTGCGGGAATTGCGCAAGGCGCGGGGCTGGACGCTGGAACAGGCTGCAAAACAGGCGGGGCTGGCGCGCTCGACCCTCTCGAAGATCGAGAATGGCCAGATGTCACCCACCTATGAGGCGCTCAAGAAGCTGGCGCAGGGGCTGGAAATCTCGGTGCCGCAGCTTTTTACCCCGCCGTCGCGCGACCGGATCAACGGGCGCATGGCGGTGACGCGGGTGGGCGAGGGCAAGCCTATGGCGACGGCGACCTATGAGCATGATCTGCTGGCCGATACGCTGAGCCAGAAACGCATGATGCCCTACCGCGCCCGTATCCGTGCGCGCGCGGTCGAGGACTTTGGCGGTTGGGTGCGCCATGATGGCGAGGAATTTCTCTATGTGCTGACCGGGGTGGTGCGGCTCTATACCGAGTTTTACGAGCCCATCGAGATGCGCAGGGGGGACAGCGCCTATTATGACGCCACCATGGGGCATAACGTGATTTCGATCAGTGCCGAGGATGCGACGGTTCTCTGGGTGACGTCGCTCGACTGAGGCCGCTGATGGCCAAGGGGCCCGGCCATGCTGGAGGCGATGGCCGGGCCGTCTGCGCCGTGAGTGTGGTCGTTATTCGACCGGGGCGGCAGGGGTTTGACCGGACGACGCGCCGTCGATCACGCTGGTCGGGGCCGGTGCAGGGGCGGTGCTGTCGCCAGTGGTGGACGGGCTGAGCATGCTGAAGGCGATCAGCCCGCCCATCAGGATCACGACAACGAGCAGACCCGTCAGCCCGCCGCGCGTGCCGGCACCCGGATCATGGCCGGGCGGGCCGTAGCGGTTGAGGTCACGGTTGGCTTGGCGGTGGATGTCGTCTTGGGGGGTATACATGGCAAGCTCCTCTCTGACTGTGTCCAGCATAGATCAAAGATGGGGCCGCCCCGAGCGTTTGCACGCACCCCCATGGTTTCCGGCGTCAAGTTGCCATTTTGGGGGGGCGCGCCGGGCAGGTTCTCGCCGTCGGCCGGTTCTGGCCGCCTGAGGGGCTGTGTTTGGGCGCGGTTTGGCCGATGTCAGCGCAGTTTCGGGATGCCACCGGCATGGGTGCTGCGATCCACGACGCCCGCGCGCAAAGACCGCCCGATGCGATGCGCCAGCGCCGACCAGGCGGCGGCCTGATCGGGGCTGAGTTCGCGCGCCAGCACTGCATCAAAGAGGGCGAGCCAGGTCGAGAACATGCCCGGTTGCACATTGCGGGCGTTGACATGGGCGGCCATCGGGCTGCCGTCATAGACGCGTTCATGCAGGATCGAATTGGCCCAGAAGTCCACGACCTTGGCCTCGTGCGCGGGCCAGTCGGTGACATGCACCGCGAAGATCGGCCCAAGGCCGGGATGCGTGCGCACGGCCGCGTAGAACGCGGTCACGACCCGCTCGATCTCGGGGCGGGTGATGGGGAACCGGGGGGGCAGGGTGCTGCTCATGGTCCTTATGTGGCGCGGGGCGGGGGGCGAGGCAATCCCCCTGATGGACGCTGTGGCGATGAAATCCTGAAAAGATTTCGGCGTGTTTTCTTTTCGGACAAGCGGGGGCCGCGCCCTCTGGACGCTTGGCCGGAGCGCGCCTATAAGGCGGGGCATGATGAGACGCAGCGCGATCATTATTCGAATTACATGCCCGGCGCTCTGAGACAATCGAGCTGCCGGGACAAGGCGTATGGGCACCCACGCCGCCTCTCACCCCCAAATTCCAGACCAGTGACAAGGACGCAAACCATGTGCGCCGACACGACACAGACGCCGGATTATAAAGATACGTTGAACCTGCCCGAGACCGATTTCCCGATGCGCGCGGGATTGCCTGCGCGCGAGCCTGAGTGGCTGGCCCGTTGGGCGCGGATCGGCGTGTATGAGAAGCTGCGGGAGAACGCGGCAGGGCGTGTTCCCTTTACGCTGCATGATGGCCCGCCCTATGCCAACGGGCATCTGCATATCGGTCACGCGCTCAACAAGATCCTCAAGGATATGGTGGTGCGGTCCCAACAGATGATGGGCCGCGATGCGCGCTATATCCCCGGCTGGGATTGCCACGGTCTGCCGATCGAGTGGAAGATCGAAGAGCAGTATCGCGCCAAGGGGCTGGATAAGGACAAGGTGGATGTGGTCGATTTCCGTCAGGAATGCCGCAAGTTCGCCGAAGGCTGGATTGATATTCAGCGCGAAGAATTCAAGCGGCTGGGGATCACCGGCTGTTGGGATCGCCCGTATCTGACGATGGATTTCCGCGCCGAGCGGATCATCGCGGAGGAATTCCAGAAGTTCCTGATGACCGGCGTGCTCTATCAAGGGTCAAAGCCGGTGATGTGGTCGCCGGTAGAGAAAACCGCGCTGGCCGAGGCGGAGGTGGAATATCACGACAAGGAAAGCTTTACGGTTTGGGTGAAGTTTCGGGTGCATCAGGGGGCGGGCGATCTGGCCGGTGCCTCGGTCGTCATCTGGACCACAACCCCTTGGACCATGCCATCAAACAAGGCGGTGGTTTACGGCGAGGGTATTTCCTATGGCCTCTATGAGGTGACCGCGACGCCGGGCGAGTGCTGGGCTTCTGTGGGGGAGAAATTCATCCTTGCCGATACCCGCGCCGAGGATGTGATGACCCGCGCGCGGTTGGAGCCGTCGATGTATACCCGCGTGCGTGATGTGCCGACGTCAGAGTTGGCAGGGATGCAGCTTGAGCATCCGCTGAAAGGCGCCGAAGGCTCCAACGGCGAATGGGACGATCTGCGCGATTTCCGGCCCGCTGATTTTGTCAGTGACGAAGAAGGCACCGGGTTTGTCCATTGCGCGCCGTCGCACGGGATGGAGGAGTTCGAGCTTTACCGTGATCTGGGGATGCTCGAGCAGGTGATCACCTATAACGTGCTGGAAGATGGCTCTTTCCGCCCCGATCTGCCGTTCTTTGGCGGCACGTTCATCCTTGATCGCAAGGGCAAGGAGGGCAATGCCAACAAGGCCGTCATTGATAAATTGGCCGAGGTGGGCGGGCTGCTCGCGCGGGGCAAGATCAAGCATTCCTATCCGCATAGCTGGCGCTCCAAGGCGCCGGTGATCTATCGCAACACGCCGCAATGGTTTGCCGCGATTGACCGCGCGGTGGGTGACGGACAGGACGACTATGGCACCACCATCCGCGAACGCGCGCTGCGCTCGATTGACGAGTTGGTGACATGGACGCCCAAGACCGGGCGCAACCGGCTCTATTCGATGATCGAAGCGCGGCCCGATTGGGTGCTGAGCCGTCAGCGTGCCTGGGGTGTGCCGCTGACGTGCTTTGTGAAGAACGGCGCGCAACCCACGGATTCGGATTATCTTTTGCGAAATGCCGAGGTCAACGCGCGTATCCTTGCGGCCTTTGAGGAAGAGGGCGCGGATGCGTGGTACAAGGAGGGCGCGAAAGAGCGGTTCCTGTCGGGCATCGTCAACCCGGACGAGTGGCGCAAGGTCGATGACATTCTCGATGTGTGGTTTGATAGCGGCTCGACCCATGCGTTTGTGCTGCGCGACCGTGCGGATGGGTCTGAAGATGGCTTGGCCGATCTCTATCTCGAGGGCACGGATCAGCATCGCGGCTGGTTCCATTCCTCGATGTTGCAGGCTTGCGGGACGCGCGGGCGCGCGCCTTATCGGGGGGTGCTGACGCATGGCTTTACCCTTGATGAGAAGGGCAACAAGATGTCCAAATCCGTGGGCAACACTGTGGCCCCCGAGGAAGGGGTCAAGCAATATGGCGCGGATATTCTGCGCCTCTGGGTGGCG
>NZ_JAGPVV010000185.1 GCF_018066915.1 Roseovarius sp. | reverse complement strand
GACGACCGTGGCGGGGCAGGGCACGGTGATGTCGGAATGGGAGGAGCAGGGATTAAGCGCCGATACGGTGTTGATTGCCGTGGGCGGCGGCGGGTTGATCGCCGGGGCGCTGGGCTGGCTTGAAGGGCGTCGCCGGGTGATGGCGGTCGAGCCCGAGACATCTTGCGCGCTTCATGCCGCGCTGGCGGCGGGCGCACCTGTGGATGTCGAGGTGTCTGGCGTGGCGGCCAATGCGCTGGGTGCGCGGCGGATTGGAGATATCTGCCTTGGTCTGGCGCAGGCGCAAGGCGTGCAGAGCGTGCTGGTGCCGGATGCCGCCATTCTTGAGGCGCAGGCGCTTTTGTGGCGGGAGGTGCGGCAATTGGTGGAACCGGCGGGGGCCACGGCGCTGGCGGCGCTCTTGTCGGGCGCTTATCGGCCTGCGCCGGGGGAGCGGGTGGCGGTTTTGATCTGCGGCGGCAATATTGCACCTGATCCGCTGGCGTAACCGGGAACGATCAAGGCGCGCGACCCGGACAAGAGCGCCATGGCGGGCCGGTCCGCATGCGCCACGGCGGCCAGCGTCATCAGGACACTGGCCGCCGCAATCACGATTTCAAGCGTGCCGCGCAAGGGCGCTTAGCCTTTGCCGACGATGTTATGCTCGGGACCGAACGGGAAGCCGGTGATATTCTCGGCCCCGTCCGCGCCGATGACCAGAATGTCATGCTCGCGGTAGCCACCGGCACCGGGCTGACCCTCGGGGATCATCACCATCGGTTCCATCGACACGACCATGCCGGGCTTCAGCACCGTTTCGATATCCTCGCGCAGTTCCACGCCCGCCTCGCGACCGTAATAGTGGCTGAGCACACCGAAGCTGTGGCCATAGCCGAAGGAGCGGTATTTGAGCAGGTCCCACTCGCGATACATCTCGTTGAGTTCGATGGCGATATCCATGCAGCGCGCGCCGGGCTTCATCAATTCCAGCCCGCGGCGATGCACGGCGACGTTTTTCTCCCAGATGTCGAGGCTGGCATCGTCAACGTGATCGCAGAAGAGCGTGCGCTCGAGCGCGGTGTAATAGCCAAAGATCATCGGAAAGGTGTTGAGGCTGAGGATATCGCCCGATTGCACCACGCGGTTGGTCACGGGGTTATGCGCGCCATCGGTGTTGATGCCCGACTGGAACCATGTCCAGGTGTCCATCAGTTCGACAAAGGGGAAGGATTTGGCGATTTCGCGGATCATGGCGTTTGTGCCTGCGATGGCCACCTCATGCTCGGGCACGCCCGCCTGAACCGCACCGGCCACGGCATAGCCGCCCACGTCGCAAATCCGCGCGCCTTCGGTGATGAGCTTGATTTCCTCGGCGGATTTGATGGTGCGCATCCACATCGAGGGCTGGCTCACGTCCACCAGTTCGACGCCGGGCAGCGCATCCTGCAAAAGCTGGCGATAGTCGAGCGAGACATGGTCAAACTCGATGCCGACGCGGCGCGCACCCTTGGTCAGGCCCTGCACCGCGCGATAGAAATTGTCGCGCCGCCAGTCGGTATAAGTGACATTGCTGCCAAAGGTCCGGCGCCAGGGTTGGCCGCCGTCGATCCCTGCCGAAATCGTCGTGGCATTCTTTTGGTCAATGACCATGCCATATTTGCGGCCGAAATAGCAGTAGAGCCAGCCTGAATAATAATTGATGCAGTGATAAGAGGTGAACAGCGCCGCATCGACGTTGTTATCGGCCATCCAGACGCGCAATTCGTTCTGGCGGCGGGCCATTTCATTGTCGGAAAAGGGCGAAAATTCCTTTTCCCCATTGTGCCATTCCGTGACGTGCAACATGTCGTCAAGCATTTGGGTCTCTCCTCACTGGCTTGGATAGGCATTCGCTACCAGCAAAGAGGCTCTGCACAAAATTAATAGGTTTGATCTGAGAATAAGAAAAGGAAATGCAAGCTAGCTACGGGCATGGGTTGGTTTACGAAAGGCGCTGACGCCTTCGGTGATCTGTTCGATCAGTTTCAGCGCGGCATCAGAGGCCTTGATATGCTTGTAAAAGAGGCCGACGTGCAGATTGGCGAGCGGCGGAAACCCTTCTTTGGGCGAGAGGACGCGCATGCCGGGCAGAAGCGTTTTCTTGGTCAGCGCCGTGACGCCCATCCCGTCCAGCACCGCGTTCTGCACCGCCGTGATGCCGGGGCTTTCGAAGCAAATCCGCCACTCGCGCCCTTCGGTATTCAGCGCGTCGATCATCCGCTTGCGGTAGAAACAGCCCTTGGGGTGGGCGATGATCTGAACCGGCTTGTCGAGCGAGAATTGATAGTCGCGCCCGCAGACCCAAAAGGGGCGTTCGGACCAGTAGAGCGAGACATAGGGCGCGGGCATCGTATCGGTGATGGCGATGGCAAGGTCCAACTCATCGACATGCAACTGGCTCAGGATATTGCGGCTCCAGTCGCAGCGAATGTCGAAGGTGACATCGGGATTGGCGTGGGCGAAATCGGCGATGATGCGTTGAAAATATCCAATCGCGTAATCGGTGGGCAAACCCACCCGCAGCGTGCCCATGAATTGCGCCTCGTGCAGATTGGCGACGGCGCGATCATTCAGGCGCAGCATCTCGCGGGCATATCCGATGAGGGCGTGACCCTGCGGCGTCAGCTCTAGGTTTTTGCCCTTGTGATGCAAGAGTTTGGCCCCCACAAGATCCTCTAACCGTTTGATTTGCAGGGAAATCGCAGGCTGTGTGCGGCCCAGAACCTGACCGGTTTCGGTATAGTTGCCAAGGTCCACCACCGTGACAAAGGTGCGGATCAGGTCGGTTTGCAGGTTCACGAAATGGCGCATGATTAAGAATCCTTATTCATACATTGCTACTATGAATTTTGCGCATGAGGCAAGCTGTTCTAGGGTCGCTCAATCCGACAAGAAAGGCGATGACATGGCCCAAGATACCGTTTTTGCAGCAGAATTGCCCTGGCCCGAGTATCAGCGCCGGGTGGCGCGGGGGGCAGTGCCGATTCTCATCCCGCTGGGGTCGATGGAGCAGCATGGCCATCACATGCCAATGCATGTTGATGTGCTCTTGCCCACGGAATTCGCGCGGCGCGCGGCGGCAGAGGTGGGCGGGCTGGTGGCGCCGCCCTTTACCTATGGCTACAAGTCGCAGCAGAAATCCGGCGGTGGCAATTTCTTTCCGGGCACGACGAGCCTTGATGGGGCGAGCCTTGTGAATGCGCTGAAAGATGTGATCCGCGAGTTTGCGCGTCATGGCAATCGCCAGATTTGCATCGTGAATGGCCATTTCGAGAATTCGTGGTTCATTGCCGAGGGCATCGACCTTGCGCTGCGCGAATTGGGCTGGTCGGGCATCCATGACACCAAGGTCGTGGTGCTGTCCTATTGGGATTTTGTCGATCAGGCGGCGATTGCGAAGCTATACCCCGAGGGGTTTCTGGGCTGGGATATCGAGCATGGCGGGGTGCTGGAAACCTCGCTGATGCTGCGGCTCTATCCGGACCTCGTGTCGCTGGAGCGGGCGGTCGATCATGCGCCCGCGAGTTTCCCGCCCTATGACGTCTATCCACCGCATCCTGCGTGGACCCCTGCCAGCGGCACGTTGTCCTCGCCCAAGAATGCCACGGCGGAAAAGGGCGACATCCTGATCGACGTCTGCACGCGCGGCATCGTTGCGGCGCTGCGCACCGAGTTTGCCACGCGCGACCGTGTGGCCGCCGAGTGACGCAATTGAAAATCAACAATAAAT
>NZ_JAGPVV010000181.1 GCF_018066915.1 Roseovarius sp. | reverse complement strand
GACGGCCCCGCGAGACGGCGGAGAAATTTCGCGGTGATTGGCTGTTGACGGGCGACCGGGGGGTGATCGAGGCCGGGCACATCCGCTTTGTCGGGCGCGAGGATGACGTGATCACGAGTGCGGGCTACCGTATCGGTCCGGCAGAGATCGAAGATTGCCTGCTGACCCATCCGGCTGTGGCGACGGTGGGCGTGGTGGGTAAACCGGATGCCCTGCGCACCGAGATCGTCAAAGCCTATGTGGTGCTGAAAGCCGGGCAGGTGCCCTCGGAGGCGCTGGCGGGCGCGTTGCAGGCGCATGTCAAGGCGCGCCTCGCGGGCTATTCCTATCCGCGCGAGATTGCCTTTCTCGAGGCCTTGCCGATGACGGTCACCGGCAAGGTGATCCGCAAGGACCTCAAGGCGCGGGCAGCGGCGGAGGGGCAGGCATGAGCGCGTCTGGACATGCGTTTGGCCATGAAAAAAGGGCTGGCACGATGGCCAGCCCTCAGGGTCCGATCCTGTTTGGGAGGGGATCAGAATTTCATCACATAGGCGGCGTTGAACACCCACGGGTCGATCTTGACCTTGCCGATCTGCGCGCCGCCGACCTTCACGTCGGTTTCGATGTCGATGTAGCGCACATCAAGACGCACGGCGGCTTTCTCGCTGATGGCATAATCGGCACCGGCATGGAGCGCGAGACCCCAGCTATCGTCGAGATCGAGCGAAACGCCGGCCAGCGGACCCTTGCCCTTTTCATCGAAGAAGTAGGTGTAGTTGATGCCGACGCCCACGAACGGGGTGAAGGCGCTGGAATTGGTGAAGTGATACTGCACCGACAGGGTCGGCGGCAGGTGCTTGGTCTCGCCAACTTGACCGGCACCGGCAAGGTCGACGTCATGCTCGAAGGGCAACGAGGCCAAAAGCTCGACACCGACGTTCTTGGCAACGAAATACTCCAAGGTGATCGTCGGGCTGAGCGCGCCATCGGCGCTGACGCGGCCCACGGCGGTTGTCGTGGCGCTGTCAGGCTCGATCCAGCCGAGACCGAGACCGAGCAGGAAGTCGCCTTTTTCCTGGGCGAGGGCCGGAACTGCTGCAGAAGCCAGCAGAGCCGAGAGGGTGAGGGCGGTGATATGTTTCATGGTCTGTCCACTCTTGTTCTTACAAGGTGGGGTATGCGCCCATCCGACTCGGAAAACATTGATTTGGGTCAAATTGCCCGGTGGTCGCGAAGACGCGGCAAATATGCAACAACTGTGCCAAGACGGGGAGCGCGTTCATGCGTCTGACATCATCTGTTCTGACAGGGTCCGAGGCGTTCAAGGCCAATCGGGCCGGTCATCTGGAGGCGCTGCGTGTGGTGCGCGAGGCCGCCGATTGGGCGGCAGCGGGGGGCGGAGCACAAGCGCGCGAGCGGCATGTGTCCCGCGGCAAGATGCTGCCGCGCGACCGGGTGGCGGGGTTGCTCGATCCCGGGAGCCCATTTCTGGAGGTGGGGGCCACGGCGGCGCATGGGCTTTATGACGGGGCGGCCCCCTGTGCGGGCGTGATTGCGGGCGTGGGGCGCGTCATGGGGCGCGAGGTGATGGTGGTCTGCAACGACGCCACTGTCAAAGGCGGCACCTATTATCCCATGACGGTCAAGAAACATCTGCGCGCGCAGGAGATTGCCGAGGAATGTCATCTGCCGTGCGTCTATCTGGTGGATAGCGGTGGCGCGAACCTGCCCAATCAGGATGAGGTTTTCCCCGACCGCGACCATTTCGGGCGGATTTTCTACAATCAGGCGCGGATGAGCGCCAAAGGCATCGGGCAGATTGCCGTGGTGATGGGAAGCTGCACCGCCGGGGGTGCTTATGTGCCCGCGATGTCGGACGTCACCATCATCGTGCGCGATCAGGGCACGATTTTTCTGGCAGGTCCGCCCCTCGTCAAGGCCGCGACGGGCGAGGTTGTCAGCGCCGAGGATCTGGGCGGCGGCGATGTGCATACGCGCCTGTCGGGTGTCGCAGATTATCTGGCCGAGGATGACGGGCACGCGCTGGCCTTGGCGCGGCAGGCGGTGGGGTCCTTGGGCAAAGGGGATGCGCCGACGCTGCGTTGGGAGACACCCGAAGAACCGGCCTATGATCCCGAGGAGCTCTTGGGCGTGGTGCCCGCCGATCTGCGCACGCCCTATGACATCCGCGAGGTCATAGCGCGGGTCGTCGATGGCTCGCGCCTCGATGAGTTCAAGGCGCGGTTTGGTGAGACGCTTGTGACGGGATTTGCCCATATCAAGGGCTGTCCTGTGGGAATCGTGGCCAATAATGGCGTCTTGTTCTCGGAAGCCGCGCAAAAGGGCGCGCATTTCGTGGAACTCTGCAGTCAACGCAAGGTGCCGCTGATCTTCCTGCAAAACATCACCGGCTTCATGGTGGGCCGCAAATACGAGAATGAGGGCATCGCACGGCACGGGGCCAAGATGGTGACGGCGGTGGCGACAACCTCTGTGCCCAAGATCACCATGGTGGTGGGCGGGTCGTTTGGCGCGGGCAATTACGGCATGGCGGGACGCGCCTATCAGCCGCGCTTCATGTGGTCCTGGCCGAACTCCCGTATTTCGGTGATGGGCGGCGAACAGGCGGCAGGGGTGCTGGCCACGGTGAAACGCGACGCCATCGAGCGCAAGGGCGGCATCTGGTCGGCCGAGGACGAGGCCGAATTCAAGCGCCCCACGGTCGAGATGTTCGAGCGGCAGGCGCATCCGCTCTATGCCAGTGCGAGGCTCTGGGATGACGGGATCGTCGACCCGCGCAAAAGCCGCGATGTTCTGGCGCTGTCCTTGCGCGCGGCGCTCAACGCCCCGGTGGACGAGACGCGCTTTGGCGTGTTTCGGATGTGAGGGGGCGGGCCGTGGAATTTGAGTATTTGAAGAACGATGAAAGCGGGAGCGCGGGCCATGTTTGAGCGGATACTGATTGCCAACCGGGGCGAGATCGCGTGTCGGGTGATGCGGACGGCACGCAGCCTGGGGATCGAGGTGGTGGCGGTTTATTCCGATGCGGATCGGGGCGCCGCGCATGTGGCGCTGGCGGACCGGGCGGTATGGATCGGGGGTGCGGCGCCAGCCGAGAGTTATTTGCGCGGCGAGGCGATCATCGCGGCGGCGCTCGAGACGGGGGCTGAGGCCATTCATCCGGGTTACGGCTTTCTGAGCGAGAACCCCGATTTTGTCGAGGCGGTGGAGGCGGCGGGGCTGGCCTTCATCGGCCCTTCGGCATCGGCCATTCGCGCAATGGGTCTCAAGGATGCTGCGAAAGTGCTGATGGAAAAGGCGGGTGTGCCGGTGGTGCCGGGCTACCATGGCGCGAACCAAGACCCCGAGCATCTGGCGGGGGCGGCGGAGGCGATCGGCTATCCGGTGCTGATCAAGGCCGTGGCAGGCGGCGGCGGCAAGGGGATGCGTCTGGTCGAGCGGCCCGAACAATTCTCCGAGGCGCTGGAGAGTGCGCAGGGCGAGGCGCGCACGGCCTTTGGCAATGCTGCCGTTTTGATCGAGAAATACATTCAGAAGCCCCGGCATATCGAGGTGCAGGTGTTTGGCGATGGTCGCAAGGCCGTGCATCTGTTTGAACGCGATTGCTCGCTCCAGCGGCGGCACCAGAAGGTGATCGAAGAGGCCCCGGCCCCCGGCATGACACCAGAGGTGCGCGCCGCCATGGGGCAGGCGGCGGTGCGCGCGGCGGAGGCGATTGGCTATGCAGGGGCGGGCACGGTCGAGTTCATCGTCGATGGCTCGGACGGGCTGCGCACCGATCGGTTCTGGTTCATGGAGATGAACACGCGCCTTCAGGTCGAGCATCCGGTGACGGAGGCGATCACCGGCGTCGATCTGGTGGAATGGCAATTGCGCGTGGCGGCCGGTGAGGGGCTGCCCGCGCGCCAGGAGGATCTGACGATCAACGGTCATGCCTTTGAGGCGCGGCTTTATGCCGAGGATGTGCCCAAAGGGTTTCTGCCCGCCACGGGGCGGCTCTCGCATCTGGCCTTTCCCGGTATGGCCCGCGCCGATAGTGGCGTGCGGGCCGGCGATGAGATCAGCCCGTGGTATGATCCGATGATCGCCAAGGTGATCACCCATGGCCCCACGCGTGCCGTGGCGCTGAGGCGTCTGGCGGCGGCGCTGGAGGGGACGGAGGTCGCCGGGACGGTGACGAACCTCGGGTTTTTGGGGGCCTTGGCGCGGCATGCGGGGTTTGCGGCGGGCGAGGTCGATACCGGGCTGATTGCGCGCGATATCGAGGCGTTGGTGGTGGCCCCTGTGGCGGGACCGCGCGAGGTGGCTCTGGCGGCACTGGCGGGTCTGGACCTCCTTGGGGACACGCTGCCTGATGCGGGCTTTGTCCTATGGTCGCCGCTGGAGCGCGAGGTGCGGTTGATCCATGGGAACGAGGAAATTGCTGTCCGGCTGGTGACACTGGGCGCTGACGCGCATGATTTGCGCGTCGGGGACGCGGTGGTCGTGGCGCGGCGCGTGGATGGGCGCTGGCGGCTGGATGGGCAGCCCGCGCCCGGCGTCGCCGTTGATGGCAACCTGATCACGGTCTTTGCGCGCTATGGGCTGAGCTTTGATCTGGTTGATCCCTTGGCGAGAGAGGGTGCCGCCGGGGGCGATGCCACCTTGATCGAGGCACCGATGCCGGGGCTGGTCAAGGCGGTCTACGCCACACCGGGGCAGGCGGTGGTCAAGGGCGACCGGTTGGCGGTGCTGGAGGCGATGAAGATGGAACACAGTCTCTTGGCGGCGCGCGACGGGGTGGTGGCCGAGGTCTTGGTGTCCGCGGGCGATCAGGTCAGCGCCGGTGCGGCGCTGGTGCGGTTGGAGGAGGAGAGCGCATGATCCGGCTGCATCATGTGCCGCTGGCGCGGTCGCTGCGCGTCATGTGGCTCTTGGAAGAGCTCGGGCTGGACTATGAGGTCGCGTATTATTCGATCCGCGACGGATCACTGCGCAGCGCGGAGTTCATGGCGCTGTCGCCTGCGGGGCGCGTGCCGGTGCTGGAGCATCAGGACGCAGTCTGGTTTGAGAGCGGTGCGATTGTGCAGCTTTTGTGCGAGACCTATCCGGAGGCGGGGTTGATGCCCGCGCCGGGCCGTGCGGAGCGGGCGCGTGCGCTCGAGATGTTTGCCTATGCCGAGACGGTGGGCTGTCTTTTGGAAAACCTCAATCTCAACCAAGTGTTCCTGCGCCCGCCCGCGCAGCCATCTCCGGTGGTGGTCAAGCTGCTTAACGCGCGGCTGCGCGCGAGCCTTGCGGCGATGGAGGCGCGGATAGAGGGGGATTACCTCTTGCCTATGGGATTTTCGGCGGCGGATGTGATGTTTGCCTATGGGTTTGAACTGGCGCGCTATTACGTGGACCTGAGCGCCTATCCGCGGCTCATGGCCTATTGGACGCGGTTGCGCGCGCGGCCTGCGTATATCCGGGCCAAGGCGCGGGACGGGGTGCAGGATATCTACACCCAAGATTTTTATCCGGTGCCGGAGGGGGCGTGATGGCAGAACATGTCGAGATGTTCGAGGTGGGACCGCGCGACGGGTTGCAGAACGAGGCGCGGCACATTCCAACGCGAGACAAGATCGCGCTGGTGGATTGCCTGAGCGGCGCAGGATTCTCGCGCATCGAAGTGGCGAGTTTTGTCAGCCCCAAATGGGTGCCGCAGATGGCCGACAGCGCCGAAGTGCTGCGCGGTATCCGGCGCGCGCCGGGGGTGCGCTATGCCGCCCTCACGCCAAATATGCGGGGGTTGAGTGACGCGCTCGAGGCGGGGGCAGATGAGGTGGCGATCTTTGGCTCGGCCTCGGACGGGTTTTCGCGCGCCAATATCAACGCCACGATTGACGAGAGCCTTGCGCGGTTTGCGCCGGTGATGGAGTCGGCAGGGGCCGAAGGGCTGCGCGTGCGCGGCTATGTGTCCTGCGTGGTCGAATGCCCCTATGACGGGCCGGTGGCCCCGGCCGAGGTGGCGTGGGTGGCCGAGGCGCTCTGGGCCATGGGCTGTTACGAGATCAGCCTTGGCGATACCATCGGGCGCGGCAGCCCCGAAGCGGTCGCCTTGATGCTGGCGGCGGTTCGGGACGTGGTGCCGGTGGAGCGGCTGGCGGGGCATTTTCATGACACGTCGGGTCGCGCGCTCGAGAATATCGAGGTGGCCTTGGCGCAGGGCGTGCGGGTGTTCGATGCCGCCGTGGGGGGCTTGGGCGGCTGCCCCTATGCGCCGGGGGCGGCTGGAAATGTGGCGACCGAAGCGGTCCACACGCGGCTTGCAGAGCTCGGATATGAGACAGGGTTGGACGCAGCCGTGCTGGCGCGGGCGGCCAATATGGCGCGGGCGATGCGCGGCGCGGGGCAAGACTCGTGAAAAGGGGATGGTGATGAGCGAGACGATCAGCATCGAGACGGATGCGCGCGGGGTGGCAACGCTCACGCTGGAGCGGGCGGACAAGCACAATGCCATGTCGGCGCAGATGATTGCCGAGTTGCACGACGCCGCTGAGCAATTGGGCGCGGATGCGCAGGTGCGTGTCGTTGTGTTGGCGGCGCGCGGCAAGTCATTCTGCGCGGGCGGTGATCTGGGTTGGATGCGGGAGCAATTCGAGGCAGAACCGGAGGCGAGGGGGCGCGAGGCGGCCAAGTTGGCGCAGATGCTGCGCGCGCTTGATGCGATGCCCAAGCCACTGATCGGGCGGGTGCAGGGCAATGCCTTTGGCGGCGGTGTCGGGCTGCTCAGCGTCTGTGACGTGGCCATCGGGGCGGATCATGCGCTGATGGCGCTGACCGAGACGCGGCTGGGGCTGATCCCGGCCACCATTGGCCCCTATGTGGTGGCGCGGATGGGCGCGGCGCGGGCGCGGCGCGTGTTCATGTCGGGGCGCAGGTTCGATGCCGCCGAGGCGGTGCAGCTTGGTCTGTTGGCCCGCGCGGTGCCCGAAGGTGATCTGGATGCCGCTGTTGAGGCCGAAGTTGTGCCCTATCTCGACTGTGCGCCGGGGGCGGTGGGGCAGGCCAAGGCGCTGGTGCGGGCGCTTGGGCCGCGCGTTGACGAGGACACGATTGCCATGACCATCGCGGCTCTCACGACCTGTTGGGAAGGGGCAGAGGCGCGCGAAGGCATCGGCGCGTTTTTCGAGCGGCGCAAGCCGACGTGGCAAGGCTGAGACCCGTCTGAGTCGCGCGCATTTGCCGCGTCGCGACGCGCAAGGTGCTGGGGGGATGGCCGAATTGCGGCCTATACGGCATACCGTGGCATGCGAAACGCGAAAATCCGGTGTTTGGGGGGGGCAAACCTGCGCGCGCTCGGTTGACCCCTGCACGGGGCGGGTTTAAACCCGGCGTAGTCATGCAGCCATCTTGATGCGCCGACCCATGCGCATGAAAGGAGCCACCTCGTGGAAGAGATGCTGAGGGAATACCTTCCCATCCTCGTTTTCCTGGCCGTTGCCATTGGATTGGGCCTTGTTCTGATCCTCGCCGCCGTTGTGCTGGCCGTGCGCAACCCTGATCCTGAAAAGGTCAGCGCCTATGAATGTGGCTTCAACGCCTTTGACGATGCGCGGATGAAGTTCGATGTGCGATTCTATCTGGTGTCGATCCTCTTCATCATCTTTGACCTTGAAATCGCGCTGCTCTTTCCCTGGGCGGTGGCGTTCCAGGATCTGAGCATGGCGGCGTTCTGGTCGATGATGGTGTTTCTGGCCGTGCTGACCGCCGGTTTCGCCTATGAATGGCGCAAGGGAGCGATGGAATGGCAGTGATGACGGGTGCCCATACCGCAGGGCCGGATCGCGAAGTGGCAACGCAGGCGCTGAACGCCGAGTTGCAGGACAAGGGATTTCTGCTGACCTCGACCGAGGATATCGTCAACTGGGCGCGCACCGGGTCGCTGCACTGGATGACCTTTGGTCTGGCGTGCTGTGCGGTCGAGATGATGCACACCGCGATGCCGCGCTATGATGTGGAGCGTTTCGGCTTTGCCCCGCGCGCCAGTCCGCGCCAGTCGGATGTGATGATCGTGGCCGGCACGTTGACCAACAAGATGGCCCCGGCGCTGCGCAAGGTCTATGACCAGATGCCCGAGCCGCGCTATGTGATCTCGATGGGGTCCTGCGCCAATGGCGGGGGCTATTATCACTATAGCTACAGCGTCGTGCGCGGCTGTGACCGGATCGTGCCGGTTGACATCTATGTGCCGGGCTGCCCGCCGACCGCCGAGGCGCTGGTGTATGGCATCCTGCAATTGCAACGCAAGATTCGCCGCACGGGGACGATTGTCAGATGAGCGCAACACTCAAGGAACTGGGCGGTTATATCGAGCATAAGCGCGGCGATTGCGTGCTGGGCTGGGACGTGGCCTTTGGCGAATTGACGGTGGACGTGGCGCTGAACCATATCGACGGGTTGGCGGAGTTTCTGAAAACCGATCAGAACTGCGCCTTTTCCACCTTGGTGGATATCACGGCGGTGGATTACCCGGACCGGGCCAAGCGGTTCGATGTGGTCTATCATTTCCTCAGCATGTATCAGAACCACCGTATCCGTCTGCGCGTGTCGGTGCGTGAAGAGGATATGGTGCCCTCGATTACCGAGGCCTATCCGGCGGCCAACTGGTTCGAGCGTGAAGTGTTCGACATGTTTGGTATTCTCTTTTCGGGCCATCCCGATTTGCGCCGCATCCTGACCGATTACGGTTTTCGCGGGCATCCGCTGCGCAAGGATTTCCCGACCACGGGCTATACCGAAGTGCGCTATGACGAGGTGCAAAAGCGCGTCGTCTATGAGCCGGTGAGCCTTGTGCAGGAATACCGGCAGTTCGATTTCATGAGCCCTTGGGAGGGTGCCGAATACATCCTGCCGGGTGATGAGAAGGGGGCGAAGTGATGGACGGCGCCAAAGGTTTCGATGACGCCCTGACCGGCGAGCAGAAAATCCGCAATTTCAACATCAACTTTGGCCCGCAACACCCTGCAGCGCATGGCGTTTTGCGTCTGGTGCTGGAGCTGGACGGGGAATTGGTGGAGCGCTGTGATCCGCATATCGGCCTGCTGCATCGTGGCACTGAAAAGCTGGCCGAGAGCAAGCCGTTCAACCAGAGTATCGGCTACATGGACCGGCTCGATTATGTGTCCATGATGTGCAACGAGCACGGTTACGTGCTGGCGATGGAAAAACTACTGGGCAT
>NZ_JAGPVV010000175.1 GCF_018066915.1 Roseovarius sp. | reverse complement strand
CCCAAGCTGACCTCTGGCCGAAACGTGCTCTGGATCAAGTTCTTCCTGACCGCCGTTTATGCCACCATGTATGTGCGCGACCATCAGCGCCCCGCGTTCCATAACGCGCTGGGCGTCGATCCGGATTGGTATGCACATGAGGTCTTTACCAAGACCAGCGCGCTCAGCCGCCAGATTTTCCCGATCACCCTCGATATCGAGCATCCGCGCTGGCAAACCGGGCTGGTGCGGCTGCAAAAGGCCAATGCCGACCTGGCAGAGGCCCGCGCAGAGGGCGGCCTCGGAGGACGCTTGCGGTCGCTGGGCGCACAGATGCGCGCGGCCGCAGCCTTTGTCGGGCTCTACACCATTCCGGCGAAAAAGCACGCGCTGCCTGTCTCGACCCGGATGGAACCGGCCTATTGACCCAAGTGGGGGGCCAGCCCCCCACACCCCAGAGGTATTTCTAGCCAGATGAAAGTGACAACGTGACAAGCCCCTGGATCGCAGCGCTGATGGCGGTTTTTCTCTGGTGGTTCGCCACCGGGGCGATCCTCGTTGTCGTGCGGCTCTGCGAACGGCGGGGGGCCGTGGCCCGCAAACGGGCGGTGTTGATGGCGCTGCCGGTGCTGGCGCTTGGCATCTGGGGCTATGAGACAACGCTGACCCGGACCGATACCACCGCCGCCTGCGGCGCGTTTCTGGCGGCACTGGCGATCTGGGGCTGGATCGAGATGAGCTTTCTCACGGGCGCCATCACCGGACCCAACCAGCGCCCCTGCCCCGCGCATGTCGTCGGATGGGAGCGGTTCATCCGCGCCTGGGGCACGGTTGCCTATCACGAAATGCTGCTGACGGGCGTGCTGATCCTGCTCTGGCTCTATGCTGCGGATGCCGTCAACACCGTGGGGCTCTGGACCTTCAGCGTGCTCTATTTCGCGCGCATCAGCGCCAAGCTGAACCTCTATTTCGGAGTGCCCAAGATCAACACCGAATTCCTGCCCGCGCAACTGGCGCATCTCGCCAGCCATTTCCGCGTGGCCCCGGTGGGCTGGTTCTTTCCGCTCACGGTCTCGGCGCTCAGCTTTGCCGTGGCCTGCTGGCTGGAGCGGCTCTGGTCTGCGCCTACGCCCGGCGCGGCGGTTGGCTTTGCCCTGCTGGCGGCGATCACGGCGCTGGCGCTTCTCGAACACTGGTTGATGGTGCTGCCGTTGCCAGATGCAAAACTCTGGCGCTGGATGCTGCCTGCGCCCAAACCCACACCTGAAAAATTAAGACCGGAGGGACATCATGGATTTTGATGCCATGTTCACGGCGCAGTTGGATGCGCTGAAAAAGGAAGGCAACTATCGCATTTTCGCGGAACTGGAGCGGCAATGCGGGGCCTTTCCCAAGGCCAAGAGCCATGATGCCCAGACCCCCGAAGAGGTCACGGTCTGGTGTTCCAACGACTATCTCGGCATGGGACAGCATCCTGTGGTCCGCCAAGCGATGAAAGACGCGATCGACGCCTGCGGCACAGGGGCCGGCGGGACGCGCAACATTTCCGGCACAGCGCATCACCATCTGGTGCTGGAGCGGGAACTGGCCGATCTGCATGGCAAGGAGGCGGCGCTGCTTTTTACCTCGGGCTATGTCTCGAACTGGGCCGCGCTCTCGACCCTTGGCGCACGCCTTCCCGATGCGGTGATCCTCTCGGACGAGTTGAACCACGCCAGCATGATCGAAGGCATTCGCCACAGCCGCGCGAAAAAGGTGATCTGGCGGCATAACGACCCCGAGGATCTGGATCGCAAGCTGGCCGCCCTGCCCGCCAATTCCCCCAAGATCGTGGCCTTTGAATCCGTCTATTCCATGGATGGCGACATCAGCCCGATGGCGGAAATCGTCGAAGTGGCCGAAAAGCACGGCGCCATGACCTATCTCGACGAGGTGCATGCCGTGGGCCTCTACGGCCCGCGCGGCGGCGGTGTGTCTGAGGAACGCGGCCTTGCGCATCGCATCACCCTGATCGAGGGCACTCTGGGCAAGGCCTATGGCTGCATGGGCGGCTATGTCACCGGCTCTGCGGCGATGTGCGACTTTATTCGCTCGTTTGCCAGCGGCTTCATCTTTACCACCGCCCTGCCCCCGGCCGTGGCCGCAGCGGCAACAGCCAGCATCCAGCACCTCAAGGCATCGCAGGACGAGCGGCAGGCACAGCGCGCGCAGGTGGCGCGGCTGCGGTCGCTCCTCGACCGTGCAGGCATCCCGCATATGGAGAACGACAGCCACATCATCCCGGTGATGATCAAGGACCCGGTCAAATGCCGGATGCTGGCGGATATCCTGATGCGCGACTATGGCATCTATGTGCAGCCCATCAACTATCCCACAGTGCCCAAAGGTACCGAGCGGCTGCGCTTTACCCCCGGCCCGCTGCATTCGGACGCCGACATCGACCATCTGGTGCGCGCGCTGACCGTGCTGTGGAAGCAATGCGCCCTCGCGCATGCGGTCGCGTAATCCTACCGGCACACGGGCGGTGACAACCACGTGATCCGCCCGTCACCCTGATTGACCCAACCTCAAGACCGCCCACCTAATAGAAGGAGAGCGGAGGCGAGGAGGTCTCAGCATGATCAACCGTTGCGCGATCCTGATCCTGTGGCTGGCAAGCCTTGGCACATCTGCGCTCGCCGCGGATGTGGACCGGGGCAAGGCGATCTTCAAGGATTGCCGCGCCTGTCATTCCGTCATCGACGAGACTGAAACGCCGGTGGTCCGGGGCGGGCGCACCGGCCCCAATCTCTATGGCGTGATCGGGCGGCACGCGGGCAGCGTGCCGGGCTTCAACTATTCCACCTCAATGGTCGCGGCCGGAAAATCCGGCCTGCGCTGGAACGAAGAAGATTTCGTGGTCTATGTGCGCGATGCCACGAGCTATCTGCGCAATTATCTCGATGATCCGACTGCGCGCGGCAAGATGGCCTATCAACTGCGCGACTTGCAAAAGGCGCGCGATGTCTGGGCCTATCTCCAGACCGTGACGCGGCCTCCTGCGCAGTAGCTTCAGCGGATCTGGCGCAGCGGCACAACCTCGGCCCGCCCGGCAAGAGCGGCGCGGATCGTGCGCGCAATATCCGTGGCCGAGAGACCGGCATCGGCATACATATCCGCAGGCTCTGCCTGATCAATAAACCGGTCCGGCAGACACAGCGTGCGCAGGATCAACCCCTTGTCAAAGGCGCCACGCCGGGCCAGCTCGTGCATGACGATACTGCCAAAGCCCCCCATCGCCCCCTGTTCCACGGTGATGAGCGCGCGGTGATGGCTGACAAGCTGCATCAAGAGATCGGTATCGAGCGGCTTGGCAAAGCGGGCATCGGCCACGGTCACGGTGATCCCGTCATCCGCAACCATATCGGCGGCCACCTGACATTCAAAAAGATGCGCGCCAAAGCTGAGGATCGCCACGTCCGAGCCTTCCTCGATCACGCGCCCTTTGCCAATGGCGAGCGGCTTGCCCCGTTCCGGAAGGGCCACGCCGGTGCCGGACCCGCGCGGATAGCGGAACGCGATGGGGCCCGCGTCATGGGCGGCGGCGGTGGCGACCATATGGACCAGTTCCGCCTCGTCGGCGGCAGCCATCACGGTCATGCCGGGCAGATTGCCCAGATAACCAATATCAAACGCCCCCGCATGGGTTGCGCCATCGGCCCCCACCAGCCCCGCACGATCAATCGCGAAACGCACCGGAAGGCCTTGCAGCGCCACGTCATGCACGACCTGATCATAGGCGCGTTGCAGAAAGGTCGAGTAAATCGCACAAAACGGCTTCAACCCGCTTGCCGCCATGCCGGCGGCAAAGGTCACGGCATGCTGTTCGGCAATGCCCACATCGAACACCCGCGCCGGAAACCGCTCGGCCATCTTGGTCAGGCCGGTGCCATCGGGCATCGCGGCGGTCACAGCGACGATGCGATCATCGCGCGCGGCCTCGGCGACAAGGGCCTGACCGAAAACGCCCGTATAGGACGGCGCGCCCGGCTTGGATTTGGCCTGTGCGCCGGTGGCGGGATCGAACTTTGACACACCATGGCCCTTGTCCGCAGCCCCCTCGGCCGGGGCATAACCCTTGCCCTTGACAGTACAGACATGGATCAGAACCGGCCCCGTGGCCCGCGTGCGCGCGGCGCGCAGCACCGACAAAAGCTGCCCCATGTCGTGCCCGTCGATGGGGCCGACATATTGAAACCCAAGCTCTTCAAAGAGCGTGCCAGAGCCTGTCAGCCCCGTCACCAATTGCCGCGCGCGCTTGGCGCTCTCGCGCAGCGGCGTGGGCAAGGCGGCCTCAAACCCTTCGGCAAGGGACGCCATGCGCGCCAGAGGCTCGCTCGCGTACATCCGGCTGAGATAAGAGGACATCGCCCCCACCGGCGGCGCGATGCTCATTTCATTGTCGTTGAGAATGACGAAGAGGCGGCGGCCCTCGGCCCCGGCATTGTTCAGCGCCTCATAGGCCATGCCCGCAC
This sequence comes from Roseovarius sp., assembly GCF_018066915.1. GTDB lineage: Bacteria > Pseudomonadota > Alphaproteobacteria > Rhodobacterales > Rhodobacteraceae > Roseovarius. The sequence continues at coordinate 9,123 of NZ_JAGPVV010000175.1, read as the reverse complement.
TGATCGAGCCGTCACCGATCACGGCAATCGCATCGCCCGTCGCCTGCCCCATGTCCCGCCCGACGGCAAAGCCAAGCGCGGCACTGATCGAGGTCGAGGAATGGGCCGCGCCAAAGGGGTCGTAGATCGACTCGCTGCGCTTGGTAAAGCCTGACAGCCCATCCTTTTGCCGCAGGGTGCGGATACGGTCGCGTCGGCCGGTCAAAATCTTGTGGGGATAGCATTGGTGGCCCACGTCCCAGATCAGCTTGTCCATCGGCGTGCTGAATACCGCGTGAATGGCCACCGTCAATTCGACCACGCCCAGGGATGAGCCCAGATGCCCGCCGGTTTCCGACACGGCGGAAATCACCTCGGCGCGCAGTTCATCGGCCAAGGCGGCCAATTGCCGGTCCGGCATCTGGCGCAGGTCCGAAGGCCCGGCAATGCGGTCCAGAAGCGGTGTGTTGGGTCTGGTGTGGGTCATGGCGGCCTCCTCCCCGGTGGCGCTGATGCCACCCGCGCGAGGGGCGGCAAGGGGGCAACGGGGGCGCATCATAGCGCCCCCGTGCATCGTCAGTTGCTGTAATCCGGCTCACCGCTGGTGGTGGCCAACTCTGGCCAGTCGCCGATCACATTGGTGCCTTGCAGGGGCTGCTGATAGCCCTTGTGGCAGGTCTTGCAGGCGGCCTTGGGCGCGTCGGCATAGACCGGGCCAAGACGCTCTTCGGGCAAGAGACCTTCGAGCGGCACGAGATAGGTGTTGTTCAACTCCAGCACCATCTCGATCCCGAGGATTTCCGTGCCCCACTGCGGCGTGACCTGCGACCCGTCATAGAAGGCGCGGGAATTGTGGCAGAACACACAGTTCACCCCAAGCGAGTTGCTGACATAGTTCATCAGCGAATAGGTCCGCTCGGCCTGCTGGATGCCCGGATACCCGTCCGTGCCCGGCACACCGGCCACACGGGACTCGAGGTCATGCACCTTGATGCTCTCGCCATCGAGAAGGTATTTCTCGAGCGCGTCCGAGGGCAACGAGGTGTATTGAGACTGCACCGTCACCCGGTTCTGATTGGCCGACCAGCCCTCGACGGTCTCATTGACCGGGCTGATCTTGAACCAGACATCCGACGGCACCGGCTGACCACGGTGGCAGGTGTAACAGGTCACACCCACCTCCTTGTTGGCGTTGACGTGGCCGGACCATTCCTCGTTGAGGTTCTGGGTCATGCCGATCATCACATGGCCAACCGCGGTCTGGTAATTGTCCGGGCTCTCGAAGAGATCGGGAATCCCGGTCCAGACGCGCATCGCAGCCAGCAGACGGTCATAGTTCTCGACCGTCAGCCCCTCCAACCCCGGCGGCACGTTCTGGCGTGCCTGACCGGCGGTCTGCTCGCCCCCCTGCGGCACCACCGGTGCCGACGTCGAGGCAAGGAAGCTCTCGATCGAGGGGTCGGGCTTGGCCAGATCGACCTTGAACTCGGGCACCGACATGCCCGTGCCACGCGGGCCGGTCTGGAGGCTCTCGGTGGCATAGGGCTGGCCCCATGTCACCAGAAGTGCTGCCACAAAGACCGCGCCGCCCACTGTGCCGATTGCAACCGCCGGACCAAAGATGTTGGTCGGATTGTCACGGTTCCATTTATCAAACCATTTGGGAAACATGGCTCACTCTCCTTTTCCGATGAAGGCCTCGTAAGAGCCATAAGCCTCGTAGCCGTAAGACCCGTCATACATCGGCGCAAAGTTGTGCTCTTGCGCCCAGATGAACCAGTTGTCCACGACCGTGCCGGTGAGCAGGATGCCGATACCACCCGTGATCGGGGTGAGAACTGCAAACCACCAGGCCCAGCGGTGAATCCCCTCCATCGTCGCGTTGAACCCCATGGTCCAGCGCCAGAAGAGAGCGGCGCGCTCGGACGCCGTGCCGCGGTCGACGATCTGCTCCAACTCGCGGTCGCCACCAAAGCGGGTGACAGCAAGGATGGTGGCACCGTGCATCGCAAAGAGCAGCACCGAGCCATAGAGGAACACGATCGAGAGACAGTGGAACGGGTTGTAATAGAGGTTGCCGTAGCGGATCGAGAAGGCCGTGGTCCAGTCGAGGTGCGGGAAGATACCGTAGGGCACCGCCTCGGACCACGATCCCATCAGGATCGGCCGGAAGAGGCCCAGCACCAGAAAGAGCCAGATGGCAGAGGCAAAGGCCCAAGCGACATGCTTGCCCATCTTGTGGCTTGCGGCCAGTTGATAGGTGCGCAACCACCAGGCACAGACGGCAACCAGCAAGAAGAACGAGCTGATGATATACCAACCGCCATCATTGAGCGGCGGCATCGACAGCCCGTGCTCCGGTCCCGGCGGCTCCAGCGACAGCCAGAAGAGTTGCCGCAGGAACTCTGGCAGAGACCAGCCCACCTGCGCCAGCATGTTGAGACCGACGATAAAGAACCACATGAAGCCGCTGATCATGCTGACCACACCCAGCATGCCGAGGTTGATCGGTCCGATCTGCGCGTTGCCAAGCCAGCCGACGAGGGTGGAGAAGAAGGGCTTGCCGGCGCGTTCGGCCATCAGCCGCCCGCCGGTGTCGTCCATGCCCATCTCGGGCGTGCCCTGCACCTGCACCTGGGTGAAAATGTTCTGATATTCAATCATGGTTCACATCCCTACCTGAGAGGGCCAGATCGGCAGGTCGAGCCACCAGTTCCACCACTCGGGCCAGCCCTTGGTCCAGACCGGGCCGGAAATGATGATACAGACTGCCGAAAAGAAGACCGCATTGATCGCCAGAAGAAATCCGACGCGGTGGATGCCCAGCGTGCCGACTGAATAGCCAATGAAGTCGCGAAAGAAGGTATCCTCGTGATCGGGCGTCTTCATTTCTTCGCCCTTCTCGGGATTGGCCGCCGAAAGGATCAGGCCGCCATGCAGCGCCAGCGCGAAGGTGGTGGTAAAGAACAGCGTCACCGCCAGCATATGCGCCGGATTGTAATGGAAGTGCAGATAGGCATATCCGGTGTTCGAGACCCAATCGAGGTGACTGAAGATCCCGTAGGGAAACCCGTGCCCCCAGGCCCCCATCAGAAGCGGGCGAAAGATCACCAGCGTCATGTAGGCCAGGATCGCGAAACTGAAGGCAAAGGGCACATGATAGCCCATCCCCAGCTTGCGACAGATTTCCACCTCGCGCAGCGCCCAGCTGATAAAGGCCCCGGTGGCGCAGAAGGTGATGATTTGCCACAACCCCCCTTCCATCAGCGGTGCCAGACCCAGACCGTAACTCAGGTCAGGCGGCGCGATGTTGATGAGCCATGGGTTGAACGTCCCCTGTTGCGACGCTCCCCAAAAGATCAGGATCGTGCCAAGGGCTGCGAAAAATGCGGTCGTGACCCCGAAGAAGCCGACATAGAAGGGCCCGACCCAAAAATCGAACAGATCGCCGCCAATCAGCGTTCCTCCGCGGACACGGTACTTTCTTTCAAAACTGAGCAAAGCCATCTCGTGGTCCCCGCGTTGTCCGGCCATCGCGGGTGCCCGCTCAGCCGTTTCGTTTCGTTAGGTAGCCGCGGGCGACGTTGTCCCCGCCCGCAGCGATCATTGGGACAGTGAAATCACTGACCATACTTGGCAGCGGCGATTTCAAACCAGTTGAAACCGTCGGTGCTGAGCAGCACGAGATGGATCATCGCGGCCAGAAGGAACAGGAACGCACCCTGCGCCACGAAAACGCGGCGGGGGTCGAAAATGAGCCAGATCTTGTAGAACTTTGCCATGTCTATCCCCTATCCTTAAAACCACGGGAACCAGATGAAGGTTGCAATGTGTGCAACCACTGCAAGTGCCGTGAACAGCCAAAGGCCACTCATGTACACAGAATGCAGCTCCTGGGCCTGCTCGTCGGTGAGACCTGTGAACGACAGGTCAGATTTATCAGCCATGAACTTTCCTCCGGAACGTTATGCTGACGTCGCGTGCCCCGCGACCGGGTCCTTCGAGGCCTGCATGGCCCCGCAGGTTTCTGTCCGCCCCATCATGGGACAGGCAGTCCGTGATCCCGGCCTTGTCAGGCCGAGAAAATCAATGGTGTGGTGCGATCCGCCTCGGCCCAGGCGCGGGCCAGCGGCCCCCGCAGGTCGAGGGTGCGGTACTGAACCGCCTCGCGCATCCAACGCACGGTTGCGAAGGGCAGAGCCAACGCAAAAATCAGAGCAAAATAGAGCTGAAACTCGAGACCACGGCGCCGCGCCTGACGGCTGCGCACACGGGGCGGGTTTGATGTCATGTCAGTCATCGTCTCAGTCCTCCTCTCGAACTGGAACCCCGGCCATACGGGGGGAAATCGCTTGAACGGTTTGCAGCACGACCCGTTCGTCGCCCTGCCGCAGCGCCGCATCTTCGGCGGCGTCGCGCAATGTCTTGGCTGCGGAAATCCGCGTCAGCACCGGATGGGTGGCGACGATACGCTCCAACTCGCGGGCGGCATCGGCATCCCAGGGGAAATCCCGGCGCAGCGGTGTGGGCGTGGCCTGAACCGCGTCCATTTCCGTGCCCAAAGGCAGGATGTGAAAGAGCGCGTCAAAGAGCCCGTTGCACACCTCCTGCAAGAGCCATGTCGCCCCCGCATAGCCCATCACCGGCGTCCCGGTAGCGCGCCGGATGGCCGCCCCCGGAAAACTCATGGGCAGAAACACCGGCTGCGGACCAAATCCCGCGCGCGTCTCGGCGAGATAGATCTTCTCGTTGATCGACCCCATCAGGATGAGCGGGCGTTTGGTATGCACAAGGCTGCGCACTTCTTCGTTGTTGGTCTTCTTGCCCGCACAGCGCGCCACCGCAAAGGCGCAGGGCAGACCCAGATCACCCTCGAGGTAATGCCGGATACCGCGCGCATAGGTCTCGTTCGCGACGATCCCGAAATTCGCCGTGGCAAAGAAATCTTGCGTCACCGACCGCCACAGATCCCACACGGGCTTGAGCGTCGAATGTTTCTCACGCGCGATGAACGGCTCAGGATCAAGCCCCAGCATCTCGCCCAGCTTGCGCAGGAACAACGTCGTGCTCTCGACCCCAATGGGCGCCTGCAGATAGGGCTTGCCCAGAACCTCGGCCAAACCGCGACCGAATTCGCGATACATCACGATATTGGCGTCGGCGTTGACCAGATTGCGCATCTCGGCCAGATGGGCACCGAGCGGCATCACCATATTGACCTCGGCCCCGATCCCTTCGACCAGACGCCGGATTTCATGCAGGTCCGAGGGCATGTTGAACGTGCCATACATCGGCCCGAGGATATTGACGCGGGGCGCGCTGCCCTCTTCGCGCGGTTTCTCGGGCGGCATCCGCCCCTTGGTCATGCCAAACTCGGTAAAGATCCAGGTCATCGCCCGGTCGGCTGACTGCCATTGATCCTCGTCAATGGTGCGCGGCAGAAAGCGTTGAATATTCGTGCCTTGCGGTGTCACACCGCCGCCGATCATCTCGGCGATAGAGCCGGTCACAACCACCGCCGGCAGGGCGGGATCAAGCGTGCCCCAGGCCCGCTTCATCGCCTCTTCGGTGCCCGATCCCATTTCGCTCTCGCCCAGACCCGTCACCACGATGGGCAACTCATGCGGCGGCAGCGCGTCGGTGTAATGCAGCACCGATGTCACCGGCAGATTCTCGCAGCCTACCGGGCCGTCGATCACCACCTGCAATCCCTTGGCGGCGCAGAAGGCATAGACCGCCCCCCAATATCCGCCCGCGCGATCATGATCCTGAATAAGCATCAGATCATCTCCTGCGCTTTGGCGGCACGCGCCTGCTTGTCGAGCTTCTTCTGATGCTGCGCGCGGAAATCGGGGCGCAGATTCGGGCTGCCTTCCCAGATACCGGCGGTGTCGCCTTCGCCCACTCCGGCAAAGAACTCGCGCATGCTGTCCATCCGGGCCTTGTTGCCCATGGCGGCATTGACCACCTCGGCCAGGCTGCCCGCCCCCGCCGGACCCATCAAGGGCCGCGCAGAGATGAGGTTGGTAAAATAGAGCGACGGGATGCCCTTGGCCTTGGCCTTTTGCACAACCGGCGTGGTGCCAATCGCAAGATCCGGCTGCACCGCTTCCATCGCGGCACAATCGTCTTCCAGCGAGGCGCGGAACTTGACCTTGACGCCCTTGGCCGCCAGCCAGTCGGCATCTGCCGCCGACCACGGGGTTTTCGGGCAGGCGGTGCCGACATAAGGCACATTGGCCCCACTCTCGATCAAGAGACGCGCCACCAAAAGCTCGCTGCCCTCATAGCCCGAGAGCGTGATCGTGCCCTTGATGGGCGCATTGGCCAGCGCGCCCTTGATGGCGGGCAGAAATGCGTTCTGCGCAGCGGCCACCCGGTCTGCGGACAGGCCAAAGGCATCACCGATCCCGGCAAGCCAGGCGGCGGTGCCATCATGGCCCACCGGGGCCGAGCCCACGATGGGGCGGCCTGCGGCCTCGAATTCGCGGATTGCAGCGGTATAGAAGGGATGGATCGCCGCCACCGCCCCACAATCGAGCGCGGCATATAGCTCGCGCCACTCGCGGCAGGGCACGACCGGTCCGGCAGCAAGACCCATGGGGGCCAACATCGCGCCGATCATCATCGGGTCCGCCGGGAACATCTCGCCCAGCAATGTCACGGTCGGACGGTCAGACTTGCCGCCCGCAGGGGCCGCCACCGGCCCCGCCATCACTTCCTTGCGGGCGTAATTGAGCATCGCCCCGGCCAGCACATCCTTGGCTTCTGCATGGGTGGGAATACCAAACCCCGGCACGTCGATGCCAACGATCCGCACCCCGTTGATTTCACTGGGCAAGAGGCGCAGCGGCACGCCGCTCGCGGTCGGCACGCAGAGATTGGTCACGACAATCGCGTCGAACCGATCCGGGTCGGCCATTTCATGCACGCTCTCGCGGATATCCTCAAAGAGCTTGCCGGTGACAAGTGTCTCGGAATTGAACGGCACATACCCCACCGAGCGGCGCGCCCCGTAGAAATGGCTCACAAAGGTCAGACCATAGACACAGCAGGCAGAACCAGACAGCACCGTTGCCACCCGCTTCATCCGCAATCCGACACGAAGCGAGCCGAACGCCGGGCACATGCTCTGCGGCTGGTCATGCGGCCCCTTGGGATAGTCGCGGGCATATTGATCGAGCAATTCGGATTGCCCCGCCATGCGCGCGGCCTTTTCCATCTCGCCGCCGGAATGGCAGCCACCCGCCAGATCGGGCGCGGTCTCAACGGCGGTGCCGGTGATCACGCGGGCCTCTGCGGCCCCGTCATATGTGACTTCATCGCTCATGACACCCGCCTTTGGGGGGATGCTCGCTCATCCCGGTTGATGATCTGATCTGCGGCCCAATCTGTGGCCTGAATATCGGCCAGAAGGCGGCGCAATTGCTCTGGACGCGCGCGCGCCAGCAGGCGCTGCACCTCGGCCAATGTTTCGCGGCGGGGGTCGTTAGACATCGTCATAAACCACCTCCAGCGAGGCTTTGGGGGCGGCATATTTGCCGCGCATGTCCGCGTCCGTGGCCGGAACCAGCACATAGTCGCCGCCCGTGTCCTTGCTGTCGAAGAGCGCAAGCAACCCATCCTGATCGAGCGGATTGGGGCGTACCGGCGGCGCGACAGAGACCGCGTTGGCCAGTTCGGCGAATAGATCGCCCCATTGGCTCGCCGCTGTGCCGACGATCTGGTAATTCGCAGATTTCTTGCGCAGGTCGTCATCCTGTGGGATCGCGGCCAGCACCGGGATATTGACCGCCTTGGCAAAGGCCTGCGCCTCGCCGGAATGGTCATCCTTGTTGATCACAAGGCCCGCGACACCCACGTTGCCGCCCAGCTTGCGGAAATACTCGACCGCAGAGCAGACGTTGTTCGCGACATAGAGCGATTGCAGATCGTTCGAGGCCACCAGAATGACCTTTTGCGCCATGTCCCGCGCGATGGGTAGGCCAAAGCCGCCACACACCACATCACCCAGGAAATCCAAGAGGACATAGTCGAAATCCCAATCGTGGAACCCGAGCTTTTCCAGCAACTCAAACCCGTGGATGATCCCGCGCCCGCCACAGCCCCGGCCCACTTCCGGCCCGCCCAGCTCCATCGCGAACACGCCGCCGCGCTTGAAGCAGACATCCCCGATCTTGACCGGCTCACCGGCCAGGTTCTTGCGGGTCGAGGTCTCGATGATTGTCGGGCACGCCTTGCCGCCAAAGAGCAGGCTGGTGGTGTCGGATTTCGGGTCGCAGCCGATCAGCAGCACGCGCTTGCCCATCTCGGCCATCATGTGGCTCAGATTGGCGAGCGTGAACGATTTACCGATCCCACCCTTGCCATAGATCGCAATGATCTGGGTCTTGGACTTGGGTTCGCCCTGCGGAATTTCGAGCGTCGGCTCTTCATGCGCTTCGTCGCGCAGCCGCTGGTCGAAATCCTTCAGATTCGGTACTTCGTCCTTCATGCCGCGTCCTTCCAGTTGAGTATCATTTTCAGGCAATCGGGATCGCTGAACGCGGTCCGATAGGCCTGCGGCGCGGCATTGGCCGACGCCTGATGCGTGATCAGCCCCCCGAGGCTAAGCACACCCGATTCCACCAGCGCCCGGGTCGCGGTCAGGTCGTCATGGACCCATTCCGCCGCCACGCGCAGCCGCGCTTCCTTCATGAACGCCATGGGAAAGGCAAAGCTGAGCGCTTGCGGATAGAACCCCGCCAGCACCACCTCGCCCCCCTTGGCCAAACGGCCAATCAGGGTATTGAGGATCGCAGGATCGCCCGAGGCATCGTAAATCGCGCGGTAATCGCGGCGCGTGTCGGTATCGGGATGGATCACCGGATAGCCCTGCGCGCCTGTGCTGCGCCCAGCCTGGGTTTCCCAGACGGTCGGCGCAGGGGCCCCCGCCGCAATCGTCAACCGCGCCAGCAACCGGCCCAGAACACCATGCCCCACGATAAGATCAGGCACCGCTTTGTCGAGACCCGCCATCGCGTGCCGCGCCGTCGCCGCCAGAGCCAAGAGCGCGCCTTCGGCCCCGAACCCCGCATCGATTCGGCAGACCCGCGACGCCTTGGTCACAAGCCGCGCCGAGGCACCACCAAAGAGACCGAAGGC
>NZ_JAGPVV010000171.1 GCF_018066915.1 Roseovarius sp. | reverse complement strand
GAGTTGAAAACCGCCGTGATGTGCGCGCAGGATGATGCGCTTGGCCTGCCATCGGTTGCGACCTATCTCGCGGCGTTCGAGGCGGCGGGCATCGAGATGCTGGAAGAGCCGTTGCTGTTTGACCCGGCCACCACGGATTTTGCGCCAGTCGTGACGCGGTTGATGGCCAAGAACCCGGATATCATCTGTCTCGACACCTGCTATTCGGATTATGTGCATCCCATCGCGGAGCAGCTTTTCCAGCAGAATTTCAAGGGTCAGATCATCAGCTGCACGGCGGATTTCTATGACCAGATGATCGCCAAGACCTCCAAGGAATTCATGGAAGGGTTCATATTCCAGTTCCCGGATTTCGACGATCCGGCGCTGAATGCCGAGAGCGTCAATTTCCAGGACCCCAACGGGTTTTATGCCGAATACAACAAGCGGCATCCCGGTCAGTGGGGCGCGGTAAGCTGGGAATATGCCTCGATCATGGACCTGTGGAAGGTCGCGGCGGAAAAGGCAGGCTCTGCCGATCCCGAAGCGGTGTTGGCGGCGATGAAGGATGGCCCCGGCAACCACGCCTTTGGTCAGGCGGAATGGTGGGGCACCGAGCTCTTCGGCATCGACAACGCGCTGGTCGGCGATTGGCCGGTGGTGGCCATCGAGAACGGCAAGGCCGTGATCAAGGAATTCCGCTCGATCCCCGACTGGTACAGCCGGCATGGCGATCTCTTGATCAAGCACATGCAGGCCTATGGCCAGATGTGGGATCAGCGGAGCTGAGCCAGTCTGAGGACAGCGCCCGCAGGACGGGCGCTGTCATCCCTTCTCTCTAAAATTCGAGCATTCCGATGATGGAACTTCTGGCGCAGACCGGCCTCAACGCCGTCTATGCAGCGAGCTATATTTCCTTGGTGGCGGTTGGCCTTGTGCTGATCTTTGGCGTGATGGGTGTGATCAATTTCGCCCATGGCGAATTGTTCATGGCCGGGGCCTATGCGGTGGTCGCCCTCTATGCCGACCTGCATCTGCCGTTCTTTGTGGCCGTGCCCATCGGGATGGTGTTTGTCGGTGTGCTGGGTCTGGTGATGGAGCGGGGGCTCTTTCGACCGCTCAAGGGCAATCCGCTGGGGGGGCTTGTGGCCTCGATCGGGTTTCTGATGATCCTGCAATCGCTGGCGGTGATGGGATTTGGCGTGCGGATGGAGCATATCCCGCCTGTGACGCAAGAGGTCTTGCGCATCTCTGACAAGGTGGGTCTGCCGGTGGCGCGCATCTATGTGATCGTGGCGGCGGTCGTGCTCTTGAGCGCGCTGTGGTATTTCCTCAAGCGGACGCGGTTTGGCTGGGCGTTGCGCGCCTCGGCGCAAGACCCGGAGGCGGCGGCCTTGCAGGGGATTTCGATCACCCAGACCGCGCGCATCGCCATGTTCATCGGTGCGGCGCTGGCGGGAGTGGCGGGCGCGCTGACCGCGCCGCTGGTGTCGGTCAACCCGCATATGGGCCATTCGGTGATCGTCACGGCCTTTATCGTCATCATCGTGGGCGGGGTCGGGTCGCTGGAGGGGGCAATCATCGCCTCGGTGGTCTATGCCTTTGTCCATACCTTCGTCACCACATTCTCGGATGGGGTGCTGGCCGATATCGTGGGTCTGATGCTCATGCTGGTGGTGCTGATCGTCAAGCCCACCGGCCTCTTCGGGAGTGCGGATCGTGCTTAAGTCGGTGATGTTCATACTGGGTGCTGCGGCGCTGATCGCGCTGCCGCATGGCCTGAGTTTCTCGCAACAGGAGATACTCGTCTTTCTCGTGATCAATATTCTCTTGGTCATGTCCTACCGCTTGCTCACGCTGACCGGCGAATGGTCGCTGGGGCATGTGGTGATTATGGGGGTGGGGGCCTATGCCTCGGCTCTCATGACCAAGAATCTGGGCGTGCCGGTGCCGGTGGGCATGATCCTAGGCGGGGTCACAGCGGCGCTCTTGGCGGTCTTGCTGTCCTTTCCGCTCTTTCGGATGAAGGGGTTTTATTTCCTGATCGGATCGTTTGCGGCGGGTGAGATCATCCGCCTGATCTGGAAGCGGTTTCGCGAACCCTTCGGCGGCGTACGGGGGATTTCGGGGATTGATCCGATGCCGGATTTCTCGCTCGGCTTTTACAGTTTCGATTTCTTCGAGCCGGTGTCCTATTATTATTTCGCCGGGGCCATCGTCGCCTTTTGTCTCTGGGTGCTGTGGCGGATCGAGAAATCGCCGGTGGGTCTGACCTTTCACGCGGTGCATTGGCAAGACAAGCTGGCGCAGGCGTCGGGGGTCAATCTGCGGGCCTATCGCACGCTGGCCTTTGCCATCGCCTCGGGCTTTGCCGGCATCGCGGGGGCGTTGCAGGCGCATTATGTCGGCACGGTGAACCCCAATTCGTTCGACATCGAGGTGATGGTCTTTGTGCTGACCTGGGCCATCGTGGGCGGCACGACGACGTTTTATGGCCCCATTCTGGGCTGTGTTCTCTTGACCGTAATCAATGAGATCGTGTTGCGCGGGATGGGGTTCGAGCAGGCGCGCCCCCTCTTTTACGGGGCCATTATGATCCTGTCGATTCTCTTTCTTCCCAATGGGTTGGAGAGCATTGTTCAAAAACTTCTGCCGCGCAAATCCACGGCGAAATCCGATAGAAAGGCCGAAGCATGACCGATTTTCTCGAAATGCGGAACCTGACCATGCGGTTTGGTGGGTTGATGGCGGTGGATGGTCTGTCCTTCAAGGTGGAACATGGCAGCATTCATGGGCTGATCGGGCCGAATGGCGCGGGCAAGACCACCACGTTCAACATGATCTCGGGGTTCTATACGCCGACGTCTGGTCAAATCCTGCTCCGGGGCGAGGATATATCGGGCCTTGCCATGCATGAGGTGGCGCGGCGCGGTGTGGTGCGGACCTTCCAGCACTCGACGCTCTTTGCCGAATTGACGGTGTTGGAGAACGCGCTGGTGGGCACGCATATGCCGTTCCGGCCCAATATCTTTGCCGCGATCATCGGTTGGGATCGCGAAGATCGTCGCGGGGCCGAGGCGCGGGCGCGTGAGGCGCTGGCGTTCTTTGGGCTGGAGGCCATGGTCGACGAGCGTGCCGGGGACCTGTCGCACGGCCATCAACGCGCGCTCGGGCTGGCGGTGGCCTATGCGAGCCATCCCGATGTGATGCTGCTCGATGAGCCCTTTACCGGCATGAACCCCGAGGAAACCCGGCAGATGATGGAACTGATGCGCCGTCTCAAGGCGGATGGGATCACGATCCTCTTGGTCGAGCATGACATGCAGGCGATCATGGGGCTGTGCGATACCATCACCTGCATGAGTTTTGGCAAGTTTTTGGCCGAAGGGGGACCTGCGGAGATCCGACATCATCCGGCGGTGATCGAGGCCTATCTGGGAGGCGCGCGCCATGTTGCTTGAGATGCGCAAGATCGCCGTCAACTATGGCAAGATCAACGCGATACGCGACATTTCCATTGCCGTGCCCGAGGGCAAGATCGTGACGATCATCGGCGGCAATGGTGCGGGCAAGACCACGACGCTGCGCGCGATGTCGGGGATGGTGCCGATTGTGGCGGGCGAAATCCTGTTCGAGGGCACGCGGATTGACCATCTGCCGGCACATAAGGTGGTGGCGCATGGTATTGCGCATGTGCCCGAGGGGCGGCGGATTTTCAAGGAAATGACGGTCGAGGAAAATCTGCGCACCGGCGCATTTCTGCGGCGCGACAAGCCCGAGATCGAGCGCGATCTGGATCAGGTCTATGACCGCTTTCCGCGCCTGCGCGAGCGTCGGGGGCAACGGGCGCAGACCATGTCGGGGGGCGAGCAGCAGATGTTGGCGATTGGTCGGGCGCTGATGTCAAAGCCGCGCCTCTTGCTGATGGACGAGCCGTCGATGGGGTTGGCCCCGGTGATCGTCGAGGAAATCGCGCGGATCATCGAGGAGATCAACGCGCAGGGGCTGTCGGTGGTCTTGGTGGAGCAGAATGCCGAATTGGCGCTGGAACTGGCGCATCATGCCTATGTCTTGGAAACCGGAAACACCGCAATGGAGGGCCCTGCCCATGAGCTACGTGGAAATGAACATGTTCGCGCCGCGTATCTGGGGCTTTGAGCGCGGCGACACCGAAATGCGGGTGGCGCGCGAGGCCGGGTGGTCGCGGGCTGATCTGGTCTGGGAGCGGCTGACCGAGGCGGGCTGTGCGGCCTATATGGCGGGCGACCGGGCGGGGGCTGCGCGACTGCTGCGGCGCGCGGGATGGGTGGCGCGGCTGTTTTTCAGCGCGCAGGATATGCGGCGGGCCACGAGCCTTGCCAATCTGGCGGTTCTGGCGCGCGATGCCGGGCAGGGCGCGCGGGCGGAAGCCTTGCAAAAGCAGGCGCTGAACCTCTGGCGGCGCGCACCTGAGGCGGTAGGTGGGATCGTGTTCAAGCCGCGCAGCCGCTCGTCGCTCTTTCATCTGCGGATGGAGGCGCTGCACCGCGAGACGTTTCACGACAACATGCGCAAGCGCTATCGCGCCATTGCGGCCGAGAGCGATCAGGCGCTCAGGCGATTGCTGGCAGGCGCGCGGCCTGAGCGGCCGATCTGCGCGCGCTGGCGAGGGGAAAAGCCGCCCGTGTTCGATGACGGGCGCAAGTTTCTGGCGGCGGCACTCTTGATTGCCGAGGGCTGAGATTTTTTGAGTATTTGAAGAACGATGAACGGCGGGGGTTAATGCCCACCGCCCAAGATGCCGATGGCGGCAAAGACGCCCAGCACCGCCAGCCATTGCGAGCTGCGCAGGCGTTCGCGCAGGAAGATGGCAGCAAAGAGCACGGTGATCACGCCAAAGGTCGAGGCCCCGATGGCCGCGAATTCGGGCCGCGCGGTCTGGCCTGCGCCGATCACGCAGCCAATGGCCAGCGCGTCGAGCGTGCCCATCAACAGAAG
>NZ_JAGPVV010000155.1 GCF_018066915.1 Roseovarius sp. | reverse complement strand
GCCGATGGTGTGATCGCCGTCGCGGGCACCGTTACCGGCGAGGTCACCGGCGGCCCAGATCAGGAAACTCTGCCGGTAACGTTCAGCTTCAACGCCCGAATGAAGGAGATGGACTGATATGTGCCGCCTCATCCTCACCCTTATATTTTTGACCACCCCACTTGGAGCGACCCCGGTTGATGGTGTCTATGACGGGTTCGACTGCACCGCGCCCGTCAGCGACCAGCGCGTAATGATCCAAGGTGATCAACTGATTTACTATGAGTCAAGCTGTCGCCTGACCGATCCACAGACTGTCGAAGGTTGGGAAGGCGCGACGCTTTATTGGGCCAACTGCCGTGGCGAAGGACAGGATTGGCGCGAACGGACTCTGTTGATGACTCGAATGGGCGGCGATCTCATCGTTATCGGCGACGGGTGGGCCGAGCGCTATGCGCCCTGCCTCAACCAACAACAGGGGGCCGATTGATGCGCACCATGATTTTTGCAACACTTCTGTGCGGCGCAACACCGCTTATGTCGGATACTGCAACAGTGGTTGTCTTCGACGCCTCCGGCTCGATGTGGAACCGTCTCGAAGGCGATCTCAGCCGCATAGAAGTGGCGCGCGATGTCATGGGCAACTATTTCGTCGATCGTAACCCTGATGCACCTTACGCGATCGTGGCTTACGGTCATAATCGCCGCGGTGATTGCAGCGATATCGAGGTGGTCACACCAATGGGCCAGCATATCGGTGCCGGACAGGCCAACCGGATCGTGGGGCTTATCCCACAGGGGATGACTCCTCTCACCGACGCGCTGCGGGTCGCCCGCGACCAGATCCCGCCAACCGCCGAGTCCGCGGACATCGTGCTCATCACCGACGGGCTGGAGAATTGCGGCGGCGATCCTTGTGCATTGGCAGCGCAGTTTGCTGCCGAGGGGGTCGACTTGCGCGCGCATGTCGTAGGTTTTGGAATGGCACCGGGCGAGGTGGGGGCGCTGGCCTGTCTGCCTGACCAGACGGGCGGGCTTCTTCTGGAAGCTACAACCGGGGCGGAGCTGACGGCTGCCCTTGCGCAGGTGACACCCGCTGAACCTGTTGCCATCACGGTGGCTATGTCACTTTTCGCCGTCTCCGCCGAGACGTCCGCGCCTCTGGGTGCCGCCGACTGGCGGATCACCGATGCCAATGGCCAGCTTGTCGCGGAAGGTGAAGGACGCGATCCTTTCGACATTGCCCTGCCGCCAGGGGAATATAGCATTGCCGCCACCGCACCGGGCTATACTGGCGAAGTGCCGTTGACTGTGCGTGCCGACATTGTCCAGCGCGTCGCTGTGCCGCTGATCGAGGATCGTCCCGAGGCGTCGCTTGATGCACCCGGGACCGCACCGGCAGGCGGCACGCTGGATGTGGACTGGACAGGACCGGATGCCGATGGCGATCGTATCACCCTCTCTCGGACAGGGGCGGCGGCGGGGGAAATCCTGGTGGTTACATTGACCCGCAACGGTTCTCCTGCATCTCTGCGTCTTCCAGACGAAACCGGCATGTTCGAACTGCGCTATGAGCAATATAATCCGCAGCGTATCCTCGCAACCCGTCCTGTTTCACTGACCGCAACCGAAGCCAGCATCACACCGCCCGTCGCTGTCCCGCTTGACGAGAGGTTTGAAGTTGACTGGACCGGTCCCGCCGGACCAAGGGACGAGATCGTTCTGGCCGAGATCGGATCGCCCGACGATGCCCGCCTTACGGCGACGCAGACTCGGTGGGGTTCACCTGCGAAACTGAAGGCACCCGATGTAGCGGGCACTTACGAGCTACGTTACCGCGTTGGTGCATCGGGCCGCATTCTCGCGCGCACCCAATTCACCGTAGGAGGTATCGAGTGACCCGTATCGTCCCGCTCCTTGCCGTCGCCGGCCTGCTTGGAGCCTGCGTGCCGACTGATCAAGCCAGCTTGGATGCAACACCTTCAGGGTTCGTCAGCTTCGCCCCTGTCAAGCAGGACCGCGACGGGTCTTGCATCGTCGGGTTCACCGTGACCTATCCGGAAGACACGTCGCCTCACAAACGTCGAATCACCATTGAGGAAGCAGCCCTCGGCACGTCGACAAGCTATGATCTGCCGATCCCCCCGCTTGGACCCTCGGACGCATTCACGCGGCAAGCTGGGATGGTCACCTTTGCCGGGTTGGGCAATGCCACCGTAATCGACTGTGATTCTGAGTTGACCCGGCGTACCCTGTCCGTTGGCGCATGTACCGATGGCCAATGCGCACCTGCGCGTTTCGTGCCGGATGCGTCCTTGGCATCTTCAGGACTTGAAGGGAGGGTGCAATAATGACCCGTATCGCACTGTCCGCCCTGCTGATCGCACTCACCGGACCAGTGCTGGCCCAGCAA
This sequence comes from Roseovarius sp., assembly GCF_018066915.1. Classification (GTDB taxonomy): domain Bacteria; phylum Pseudomonadota; class Alphaproteobacteria; order Rhodobacterales; family Rhodobacteraceae; genus Roseovarius. Next base: position 868 of record NZ_JAGPVV010000155.1, on the reverse strand, counting down.
AACACCACCATTACCAACGAAATCTGTTCTGAGACGCCGCGCGGTTCGCAGGGGTTCGACTTGCGGCGGATCGGTCCGATACTGGAAGGCAGTTGGTCCGAGACCGCAGGAGGCATCGGGGCGACGATGGGCGTTCAAAGGAACGAGGTCGAGATTTTCTACGACCCTTCGCGCAACCGGCTTTACCTCGGCGGTGACGGGATGCAGACCGAACTTGTCCCGGTACAGGGCGGCAACAAAGAACTGCGCCACGATTTCGTATCAGAGCGACCCATGGCTCCAGAACTGTTCGCAACCAAATCGGATCTGGCCGAATGGGCCTATGTGCTGGGCTGCGACATGGGACTTGCACCGCAGTTTTCATGGCAGATCGGCAGCGGCACGCGACGCGCAGAGGGCATCATCAGCTTCTTTTCCGAAACGGAGGCGATAGGAACAAAATGGAACTCGGCAGGAGGCGCCCGCGAAGTGAGCCTGACCAAAAAATGAGCTGCATGAAACCGATACTCGCCCTTGTTCTTTCCTTGATGGCAGTGCCGACGCTCGCCCTCGACTCTATCGGCACAGTCACCGCACGGCTTGAAGGGGCGGACCTGTCATGGCAGGTTCTAACTACGGATGATGGCGCGGCGATGGTGCAGGTGAACAATATCGGCCCGCTGACCATGGTGGACACGCACGCGATGGGCGATGGCGATGCATATATTGGTCTGATCTTTCAGGATGAGCCGTCGATAGATGTGGCTCCTGTCGGCATCACGATCGATATCAGACCCGAAGGCGCCGCGGGCACCGTCTGGACAAGCGCGGGCGCATCAGTCGCTCCCACACTGTCGATCGAAAGGCTGAACCTCGACGGCGCGGGCAG
>NZ_JAGPVV010000149.1 GCF_018066915.1 Roseovarius sp. | reverse complement strand
CTGCCCGGCATCGCCGATGGCTCCTTGCGCCTTCAGGCCTTTGGCGTGACCGAACCCACCAGCGGCACCGATACGCTGGCGCTGAAAACAACGGCGCGGCGGGATGGCGATGAGTATGTGATCAACGGTCAGAAAATCTGGACTTCGAGGGTGGAACATTCCGACCTGATGGTCCTCTTGGCCCGAACGACCCCGCGCGAAGAGGCGACATCGAAAACCGACGGTCTGTCGGTGTTTCTGATCGACCTGCGTGGCAAGGTCGGGAACGGCATCGACATCCGGCCCATCCGCACCATGATCAACCACGCCACGACCGAAGTCTTTTTTGACAACCTGCGCATCCCGGCGGACAGCCTGATTGGCGAAGAAGGCAAGGGATTCCGCTATATCCTCTCAGGCATGAATTCCGAGCGTATCCTGATCGCCGCCGAATGTATCGGCGATGCCAAATGGTTCCTCAAGACCGGGTCGGACTATGCCCGAGAGCGGGTGGTGTTTGGCGCACCTATCGGGGTGAACCAAGGGGTGCAATTTCCACTGGCGCGCGCGCAGGCGCATTTGATGGCCGCCGAGGCCATCGTTTACCGCGCAGCGGCGATGTATGACGCAGGCCACAACCCCGGCGTCGAGGCGAATACCGCCAAACTCTTGGCCTCTGAGGCGAGTTGGGAGGCAGCAGAGGCCTGCATGCAGACCCATGGCGGCTTTGCCTTTGCCGAGGAATACGATGTCGAGCGCAAGTGGCGCGAGGCGCGGCTCTATCAGATTGCGCCGATTTCAACCAATCTGATCCTGTGCCATATTGCCGAACAGGTGCTTGGCCTGCCAAAATCCTACGGGCCGGGACGTGGGCAATAGGGGAGCGGAATGAACGATTACGCAGATTGGATCGGGCGCAGCTATCGCCGGTCAGAACCGATATCCGAGCGGCTGATCGAGGAATACCGCGCGACTTTGGCAGGAACGCTGGCAGAAGCTGAGGTGCCTGTCGGGCTGCATTGGTGCCTTTCGCCTGATATGGTGACCCCGGATAGGCTGGGCCGGGATTGCCACCCCAAGACCGGAATATTCCTGCCTGCCCTGCCTCTGCCCCGTCGGATGTGGGCCGGGGGCGAGATCGAGTTTCACGCGCCCTTTGCAGCCGGTGATCTGGTCACGCGAGAGACAACAATTGACGATGTGACTTTCAAAGAGGGGCGCAGCGGCAAGCTGGGGTTTGTCACGCAACGGCATGTCTATAACGTGGAGGGTGCGGCCCGCCTGACCGAACGACAGGATATCGTGTATCGCGAAGATCCCAAGCCCGGGCAATCCATATTCCCCACGGAGGCCGAGGATTGGCCAGAGGCGACAACATGGCGGATCACGCCGGATTCGACCCTGCTTTTTCGCTTTTCCGCGCTTACCTTCAATGGTCATCGCATCCATTACGATCATCCCTATGCCACAAGTGTCGAGGGCTACGAGGGGCTCGTCGTACATGGGCCGATGCAAGCGGTCTGGATGATGAACCTTGCGACGCACATCCTGGGTCATCTGCCGGCACGGTTTTCCTATCGTGGGCTGACACCCCTGATTTGCAACCTCTCCGTGGTAATCGAGGCCCGAGAACGGGACGGAAGTCTGGATCTGCGGGTTCGACGCGAGGGAGATGGTGTTGCAACCATGGCGGCGCGTGCGGAATGAGATAGATTGACATAACTAGAAATATCGTTATGTTAGCCTCATGAGCATCACAAGCCCCACCGCCCGCGCCCTAGCTGCCCTTGGCCATGACACGCGCCTTTCGATCTTTCGCCTGCTGGTGCGCGCGGGCGAAGAAGGGCTGAACGTGGGCGAGATTGGTCAGCATCTGGATCAGGCACCCTCGACCCTCGCGCATCATCTCTCGGCGCTGGTCGAGGCGGGGTTGGTGGTGCAGGAACGACAGGGGCGCGCGGTGATCAACCGTGTGGATTACGTTGCAATGCGGCGAACACTGGATTTCCTGACCTCGGAATGCTGCACCGGGGTAAAACTGGCCAAGACAGAGACCGCAGCCTGAACCGAGCCTCTTTTGGGCTAAAATAACGATAATTCTAGGGATATAGCCATGACAGACTCGAGCCTTCCTCGCCCCCGCGCCGCCCTACTTCTGCGGCGCATCTGGAAAGACCATCGCATCTGGATGATCTCGGCGCTGATCCTGATCGTGCTCGCGGTCTTCGACGCAACACAGGCGCGCGCTACGCTCGCCTTTACCACAGACGCCCTGCTCAGCACCGCGCCCTTTCTCTTGCTCTCCATCGGGATTGCCGCCTGGGCCACGGCGACGGGCGCGGATAATCTCATCGCGCGCGCCTTTACCGGTGCGCCGGCCGTGATGATCCTGCTTGCGGCCCTCGCGGGTGGGCTCTCGCCCTTTTGCTCTTGTGGGGTGATTCCGCTGATCGCCGCCCTTTTGGCGATGGGCGTGCCGCTCTCGGCGGTCATGGCCTTCTGGCTTGCCTCGCCGGTGATGGACCCGTCGATGTTTGTGCTGACAACCGGCGTTCTGGGGCTGGAGTTTGCCATCGCCAAAACCTTGGCGGCGATTGGCCTTGGCCTGATGGGCGGCTGGGCTGTGCATTTCCTGGGCCGCGCCGGGGGGCTGAACGATCCGCTGCGCGACGGCATCGGCAATGGCGGTTGCGGTGGCGCCAAGATGCGCGCGCCCAAGGCGGTAGTCTGGCGATTCTGGACCGATCCGGCGCGCCGGGCCAAGTTTGGCCGTGAGGCGCTGAATGTGACCCTGTTTCTGCTGAAATGGCTCACTCTGGCCTTTATCCTCGAGAGCCTCATGCTGGCCTTTGTCCCGGCAGAGACCATTACGCAGGCGCTTGGCGGCACCGGCATCGGCCCGATCCTCTTGGGCACGCTCATTGGTGTGCCTGCCTATCTCAATGGTTACGCCGCCCTGCCTCTGGTTGGCGGGTTGATCGGACAGGGCATGGCGCCCGGTGCCGGTCTGGCCTTTCTCGTGGCCGGCGGCGTCACCTCTTTGCCCGCCGCCATCGCTGTCTGGGCCTTGGTCAAACCGCGTGTCTTTGCGCTCTACATCGCGCTCTCGCTCACTGGTGCCTTTGCTGCGGGCCTGCTCTTTCAACTCTGGCAATTCGCATGAGACAGCTTGAGATCGAGGTTACGGGGTTGAAACCCGGCGCGCGGCTGTTGGCCCCGGCGGGCATGTGCAGCCCCGAGGACGCCGCTTTGGCCACAACCGTGACTGGCGGGAAAATCGTTACCGTAGCACTTGAGCCGGAATTGGGTCTTGCCGCGCTCTGGATCGAGGCGGCGGGAACAAGCGTGACACTCAACCATGCCATCGCACCAGCCCCCATCGACCAAGGCTATCCCGAGGCGATCTATACCCCGCGCACCAACCGCTATACCGTCGCCGCTGACTCATTGGCAGAGGCCAGCCGCGCCATCGCGACCAAGGCGGGCGGCGGGCGCGAGGGCATCGACGCGTTGGTGGCCGAAGCCGAGGCGCGCTTTACCTACGATCACCCCGAGGTGCGGTTCAACGACGGCACCGACCGGGTGCCCTACCTCTCTTGCGGCACGACGCCCGGCTCTTGCGTGGACATCAACACCTATCTCGTCGCGAGCCTGCGCGCAGCGGGCTATGAGGCGGGCTATGTCTATGGCTACTTCTTTCCGGCGGAAAAAGGGGGCGTCACCCATGACATGCACTGCTGGGTCGTCACCCGCCACGCAAGCGAAGTGCTCGACTGGGACATCGCGCATCACATGAAGGCAGGGCTTGGCCCCACAAAACCCGGTCTCAATCCGCGTCCCGGTTGGCGTGTCGCGCTCGGGCATTCGATGGGGCATACCTATAGTATGGGTGAGACACTGGCCCAACTCAAGCTTCTGGCCGAACCGATGCAAAGGGGGCCGGGCGGCACATGGCAGAAACTGCCCATCATCGCGCGCCTGCCCGCAGCCTGACCCTTGCAGAGCTGCCCGCATTTTGAGCATAAACCGCTGGGAGTCGGCCTCTTAGCGGTTTAGTTTTGCTCAATGGTAAATTTCTGTAGAAAATCGACCGGATAAATTTTACCAATTGGTAAAACCAAAAAGACTGCCCACCTGCCAACATGGAGATCAACATGACACGCCTGCCACTTTCCCGCCGTCGCTTTATGGCCACTTCGGCCGGCGCGGCGCTCATCGCCGGGGCCTCGGGTTTGCGCTCGCCGCTGCGCGCCGCCGAACCGATCAAGACCGCCGGTATCTATACGGTGCCCGTCGAACAACAATGGGTCAGCCGCATTCACAAGGCCGCCATAACCGCGCAAGAGCGCGGCGATGTCGAGTATGTCTATTCCGAGAATGTCTCGAACACCGACTATGCCCGTGTCATGCGCGAATATGCCGAACAAGGCTACAAGCTCATCATCGGTGAGGTGTTCGCGGTCGAGCAAGAGGCGCGCGAAGTGGCCGCCGATTATCCCGACATCGCCTTCCTGATGGGGTCGAGCTTCAAGGAGGACCCGGCGCTGGCGAATTTCGCGGTGTTCGACAACTATATTCAGGACGCCTCTTACCTCTCGGGGATCATCGCGGGCGCGATGACCAAGACCGCCAATATCGGCATGGTCGGCGGTTTCCCGATCCCCGAGGTCAACCGCCTGATGCACGCCTTCATGGCCGGTGCGCAGGAGATGAATCCGGACATCAAGTTTCAGGTGAGCTTTATCGGCTCTTGGTTCGATCCGCCCAAGGCCAAGGAAACCGCCTTTGCGATGATCGAGGGCGGCGCGGACATGCTCTATGCCGAACGCTTTGGCGTGTCGGATGCAGCGCAGGAAAAGGGTGTGCTGGCCATCGGCAACGTGATCGACACCCAAGCTGATTATCCCGAAACGGTCGTCGCCTCGGCGCTCTGGCATTTCGAACCGACGCTTGATGCCGCGATTGCCGCTGTGAACGCGGGCAATTTCACCGCCGCCGATTACGGCGTCTATTCCTTCATGAAGGCAGGCGGATGCTCTTTGGCGCCGCTTGGCACCTTCGAGGGCAAAGTGCCTGAGGCGGCATTGGCGCTGGTGGCGGAACGCGAGGCGGCGATCAAGGCGGGCACCTTTACCGTCGAGATCAACGACGAAGAGCCCAAGTCCTCTTAAATGACAGGCGCAGATGCGGCGCAGGTCGTTCTGCGTCTGGACAGTATTACCAAGCGTTTCGGCACGCTCACCGCGAATGACGCGGTGAGCCTCGACCTGCACCGAGGCGAGGTTGTTGCCCTCTTGGGCGAGAACGGCGCAGGCAAGACCACACTGATGAACATCCTCTTCGGCCAATACACCGCCGACGAAGGCCGGGTGATGGTCATGGGCCGCGAATTGCCCCCCGGCAATCCGCGCGCGGCACTCGAGGCGGGCGTGGGCATGGTGCATCAGCACTTCACGCTGGCCGATAACCTCACTGTGCTCGACAACGTCACGCTCGGCACCGAACCGCTCTGGCGCTGGCGCTCTGATCGCACGGCAGCGCGGGCCAAGATTGCGCGGCTGGCGGCGGATTTTCACCTCTCGGTCGATCCTGATGCTCGTGTCGGCAGCTTGACGGTGGGAGAACGTCAGCGGGTGGAAATCCTCAAGGCGCTCTACCGCGAGGCGCGCATTCTCATTCTCGATGAACCGACCGCCGTCCTGACCCCAAAGGAAACCGATGATCTCTTTGCCACCCTGCGCGAGGCGGTGGCCAAGGGCCTGTCGATCGTGTTCATCAGCCACAAACTGCATGAGGTGATGGATATCGCCCACCGTGTGGTGATCCTGCGCCACGGCAAGGTTGTGGCCGAGATGGCCACCGCCGACACGGACCGTCACGCGCTTGCCGCGGCGATGGTCGGAAGTGAAGTCAGCGCGCCGCGGGTGGCCCCCGGCACACCCAGCGCGCCGCTCTTGCAGTTGCACGCCGTCACCACCCCAGACCGAGGCAGCGCGCCGGGGCTCAAATCGGTGACGCTCGGCTTGCGCTCGGGCCAAATTACCGGCCTCGCCGGGGTCTCTGGAAACGGTCAGGCGGCACTGGCCGATCTCATCGCCGGTCTTACCGCGCCCGCTTCGGGGCGGCTTGATCTGGGCGACGCGGACTTGCCGCAATGGAGCCCCCGCGCCGCGGTCGAGCATGGCATTGCCCGTATTCCCGAAG
>NZ_JAGPVV010000142.1 GCF_018066915.1 Roseovarius sp. | reverse complement strand
TGCCAGAACCGCAACCTCTGGGGCGTCGAGGATTTTCAGGAGATCAAGATCCGCCACTCGAAATACGCGGCCTCGCGCTTTGCCCATGAGGCGGCCCCGGCGCTCACGCGGTTTGCCAATTCCTCGCCGCAGGGCTTCCTGAACGGCATCAAGGCCGCGCGGCGGCAGATCGTGGCACGGACCGACGAGGATCGCGCGGATTTTCTCCGCAAGCGCGGCTTCTCAAAAGCCGAGTCTGGCAAGATCATCGAGAAGGTACTGATGGAAGAGGGCCGCCCGCCCGAGAGCATCTTCGACTTCGTGCAAGGCATCACGCGGCTGGCGCGCGACAAGACCCAGCAGGATGCGCGGCTCGACATGGAGGGGCGCGCCAAGAAGCTCCTCGACCGGGTCGGCTGACCAAGCACCCATGCAGCGATCGCCCGACACCGGGGCGGTCGCTGCAGCTATTTCTCAACATGCACGCCGTTGGCTTTGCCCCGAAAGGGCAGGGGGCGTCGGTGTGCGCATTTCAGCGAGACACCTATGACTTCCCAGGAAGAAACCGTCATTCTCGAGGCACGCGACATCCTCGGCCGCTATCTTAGCCAGAACCCGGTCATCGGCAGCTGGCAGGCGCTGATGGACTATTGCGCTCTGACCGTGCGTGGCCCGATCGAGCGGTTCCATGTCCTCTATCTCGACCGCAAGAACCGCATCATCGCCGATGAGCTTTTGTCGACCGGCACAGTCGATCATGTCCCTGTCTATCCGCGCGAGGTGATCAAGCGCGCCCTGATGCTGAACGCCAGCGCCCTGATCCTGATCCACAATCATCCTTCGGGTGATCCCACGCCGTCCGAGGCCGATCTCAGCATGACCAAGGAGATCCAGAAGGGCTGCAAGTATCTCGGCCTGACGCTGCATGACCACATCATCGTCGGCGCCGGGACGGAGCTGAGCCTGCGGGCCCTCGGCAAGCTCTGATCGTGGCACCAGACCTGCTGCCGTCGCCCCTTCGAGGAAGAGGGCGGCGGTTTGGTCTTTGACGGATGAGGCGGGGAGAGAGGCTTCCCGCGCCGTTGGAGATATTGCCATGTTTGACCTTCCCCTGCCGATCCAACCGAGCCCGCGCCCGATGGGTCCTGGCGCAAATGGCCCAACTGTCGCTCCTGATCCCAGCCTGCCTTTCGAGCTGACGCGGATGCACCGGACGCCTGCAGCCCTGATGTCGGGCGCCGCTGCCCCCGTGGTCGTTGAGCGTTTTGCGACGCTGGCCGATGCCATGCAGGGGGCGTTTGAGCTTGCCGAGCACAACGGCTCCGATGCAGCGCCGCAGCTTCTGGCCATCCTTGATTACGACCAGCGCCTGGTTCTTGCCGGGGCCGCCAGTGACTGCGCCGTCGCCTGGTGCCACCCGGTGACGAGCGCGGCCGAGGCGCGGGGCGTCGTGACCGAGGCAAGCCAGCTGCGCGCTCAGGCGGGCCGTGCGGCCACCTGGGGTGAGCCCGATCTGGCGGCTCAGCTGCGCCACCGCGCTGATCTTCTGGATGCCCGACTTGTTGACCCGCTCTGGCGCGCCTTCGCCGCCTGGGCGCTGCAGGTCGCTGCGTGAGGCGCCAGAGGTAGAGAGGAGCAGGGGGGATGTGGAGTTTGTCCGGGGGAGAGAGATCGCCCGGCTCGGCTCCGATCCCTTCCCCTTACCGGAGACACCCGATGACCCTGACAGAACCCACCCTCACGCCCCCGATGGCGCCCTCAACCGTCGACATGGCGCAGATCTTCGCGGCGCATGCCGCCCGCACCGCCCGGACCCTCGCCCTGCGCCCCGGCAACAAGGACCGCCTGTTCGATGGCCTCATGGCCGCCGGCATCACCCATGTCACTGTGACCTTCGACGGGGCCGGTGACAGCGGCCAAATCGAAAGCATCGGGGCATGGTCCGGCGAGACCACTGTCGATTTCCCCGCCACCGAGATCGAATACGCCGCGCTGACCTGGGACGATCCTGAGGTCGAGATGCGCAGCCTGTCGCTGGAGGATGTCGCCGAACAACTCGCCTTCGACTTCCTCTCCGACACCCATGGCGGTTGGGAAAACAACGACGGCGCCTACGGCGAGTTCTGCTTCGACGCCGCGGCCCGCTGCATCCATCTTGAGTTCAACGAGCGCTTCACCTCGTCTGAACTCTTCACCCATGATTTCTGAGGGGGCGGCGATGGCACATCCCTATCACCACGCCCTGTCCTCGGTGAAGAAATGGGGCGGTACGGTCGACTGCTACATGGCCGTGCATACTTGGTTCGACCAGAGCAAGGAGATTACTGCGGACTTTCGGCACCGGGCGCTGCGCCACCATGCCGAGGGCATCTTCATGGCCGAGACGATTTTCGGTCCCACCCTCACACTCTCGACCGGGCGCATCATTCCGACCCGCTGGGTGGGCGAGCAGCATGTCAAGGAGGACCTCGGCTTCATCCCGAGCTTCGCCGACTGGGTGAAGGCCATCCGGCCCGAGCCGTGGATGGGCCGGTCCGAGCGGATCGAGGCATTGGTCGATCCGCATCTCGCCGCGCCCGTGGTCGAGGTCGCCTGACATGACCGACCCGGCCTATCATCGCCTCGGCCTGCCGGTGACCGCTTCGCCTTACGCCGTCCTGCGCGCAGCGGTCCGGGCGCTTCATCCCGACACGCGCGCCGTGCGCGGCTTCCGGACGTCGCGCAAGCGCTTCTACCAGCAGATGCTCTGCGCCCATGCCGCGCGACAGGCGGCGGGCGACCAGCCAAACGGCTGATTACCCCCAACCACCCCTTCATTCCAACACAACGCCCGGCCGCCCGGCCGGGTTTTCCCCATTCAGGAGGTCCCAATGGCAGATTACTTCACCCATTTCTCATGCTTGCTCGACGTCGGTACCCCCGACAAGGCCGCCCGCGCGCTCGCCCTGTTCCAGAGCTTGCGCGAAGCCGATCAGGATGCCGAGGACCCGGAGGTTGCAGGCTTCGACCTCGTGCGCCAGGATGCGCCCGAGGGCAGCACCCTCTGGATCCATGATGACGACCACGGCGATGTCGAAGCCGTCATCCGCTTCGTCCTGCGCCTCGCGGAAGAATTCGATCTCACCGGCCTCTGGGGCTTCCAGTATGCCCTGACCTGCTCCCGGCCGCGCCTCGACGCCTTTGGCGGTGGCGCGCATGTCATCGATCTCGGTGCCCGCAAATCCATCGGCTGGACGAGCAGCCAGGAGTGGCTCGCCGCCGCGCTGAACGGGGAGGAGGTCGATGCCTGAGATCGTCTGCACCACTGTCTACCAGTTCCCCGAACTCTCGGATGCGGCCAAGGAAAAAGCGCGTAGCTGGTATCGCGAGCTTGGCCCCCACGACGATTGGTGGGACGCGGTCTACGAGGATTTCGAGCGGGTCTGCGAAATCCTCGGCATCCGCCTGAAGACCACGCCTGCCCGCCTGATGGGCGGCGGCACGCGGGCCAAGCCCTGCATTTGGTTCTCCGGGTTCTGGAGTCAGGGCGACGGGGCCTGCTTCGAGGGCTACCTTAGCCATGCCAAGGGTGCGGCCGCGCGCATCCGCGACTACGCGCCCCAAGACGCGACGCTCCATGGCATCGTCGACCGGCTGCAGACCATCCAGCGGCGGAACTTCTACCAGCTCGCGGCCGAAGTCAGCCATCGCGGGCGCTACTACCATGAATACACGATGTCCGTTGACGTTACGCGGGACAGCCCGACCTGGCAGCCGCCGACCGAAGACGCCGAGGAGATCGTGACCGAGGCGCTGCGTGATCTGGCGCGCTGGCTCTACCGCCAGCTTCAGGCTGAATACGACCACCTCACCTCGGACGAGGCCATAGAGGAGGTGATCATCGTCAACGAGTACACCTTCACCGAAGGAGGGCGCCGCTTCGGGTGAGACCGCACGGTTGAAAACTGTTAGAAACCTGCACATGTTTCTGACAAAGGAGCGATCATGGAGCGCATGGCCGAGAGCATCATGAATGTCGCGACGACGTTGCCGGAGGGGGTGCCCTTGGCAGCGAAGGGGCTCCTGCACCTCGGCTCGCGCGCGGCGGTCGATCAGACGCTGTCGCGTCTGGCCACGCGCGGCGAGTTGATCCGGGCGGGACGCGGCATCTACATGCGCCCGGTCCAGACACGCTTTGGGCCGCGTAGTCCCTCGACCGAACAAGCGATCGAAGCTCTGGCTGTGCTGCGGGGCGAGACGATCGTGCCGAGCGGTGCTGCTGCGGCAAACGCTCTGGGCCTCACGACACAGGTGCCGGTCAAGTCGGTTTACCTCACCTCGGGGCGAAGCCGTGTGCTGAACCTTGGCCAGCAAGCGGTCGAACTGCGACATGCGCCGCGCTGGCAGTTGGCCCTTGGCAACAAGACCTCCGGCCAGGTTGTTAGGGCTCTTGCCTGGCTCGGGCCGGATGAGGCTCCCAAGGCCTTGCAAATCCTGCGATCCAAGCTCGCGGACACGGCAAAGACCGAACTGGTGTCTGCTGCGCCGCAGTTCCCGACTTGGCTGGCTCGCTTGGTTGGAGAGATAGTCCATGGCTGAGGCGTCAGTGCACCTGATTGCTTTGCCTGGTGCCCATCCCGAGGCGGGATGCAAATTCAAGACAGTCGACCCAGGGGGTCAATGCTCACCCGCCTCGCGACGGTGCGGTGCACGGTTCAGCCCAGAAGCTTCAGCAGGGCGTCGCGCTGCGCGGCGTGCTTTATGGGGTTGTCGCGCTTCAGCTTGCTCAGGTTGAGGACTTTCCACTGCACGGCTGGCAGGTGAGCCGCCTGCGCCCGGTCAATGGCCGCAAAGTCAGGCTCCCCGACTTGAAGTGTCAGAAGGAACTGCCTCGCATTGGTATCGAGTCGCGATTGCACATCGGCGATCAATTTCAGGCGCGTTGCCAGAAGCGTGTCGAGGGGGACCGGTGTTCTGGTCATGCCCTCGAATTCCCGCGCAAACGGTTGCCCGAGATCGATCAGGTTCGGATCGAGAAGCTCATGCGCCGGGCGCGGCGAACTGGCGACGTAGATCAGGAAGGTCTGGAAGAGGTCCTGCGTCAGGCCCTCGTTTTCGTAAAGGAGCGTGACGTCGTAGAGATCCCGGGGATGCTGCCTGTCCAAGGCAGCGTGCAGCTTGCCAGCGAACAGATCCTCGAACGAGACGATCTGCATTTCGGCATAGCCATAGACATCCTCGACAGCGGCCGAGACGGTCCGGATTTCCGGGTCGTGAACCACGCCTCGGGTCACAGGCGAGGTTTCGATCTTGATCTCGGCATTGCCGAGGCGCGCCAGCAACCGTGTGGCTCCGCCGCCACCGCCTTGGATGCGCTGAGATTTCGCGCCGCGGATACCGGTTTCGATGGCAGCCGCGATGCGATCCATCGCGGCATTGATCTCGTCCAGGCTCTCGGCGCGTTCCTTGATTGGCAGGTAAGTCAGGTCGATGTCGACCGACAACCGCGGCAGGTCCCGGTAAAAGAGGTTGATCGCCGTCCCACCTTTGAGCGCGAAGACGCTTTCGCCCGCGACATGAGGCAGGACGCGCACCAGGAGCGCGACTTGGGCTTCATAGGTCTCACGCGCCACTGTCAGCCTCCGGCTTCACGAAATCATCCGGCACCATGATCCGATAGCGCGGGTGGATCTTGCCACCTCGGACCAAGGCTCGGTCGCCGCTGCCGAGATCAAATGTCTGCAGGTCGATCCGCTTACGCCAAGGATGGTCGTGGCGGTCAGCGAAAACGAAGAACAGGCGCTTGACCTTGATCTTTCGGCAGGACTGCAGGAGGTCTGACAGCAGTCTTGGGCGAAGGGCCGTCAGGCTCTCGAAGACCATGTCGAGCGTGTGGAAGCTTTCATGGTCAGGCAGTTCGTCCATGGCCTCCAGAATAGCGCGCTCCGGCGTCGACATCGTGAGACCCCAGTCCCATGGCTGGCCGGTCGTTTTGCCCTCGATCAAGCCCAGTTTTGGATCGGTAAACAAGGATCGGGGGCGGGTTCTGATCTGGGCATCCATCGGCAGTTTCGCCAGCCAGTTCGGGATACTGTCTCCGTAGACCCAGACAGGGGAGCTTTCGCCGAGGCGCAGGTAATGGGCATGTCCCTGTTCGCCGAGCGCCGTGGTGCTGCCCACATGCAGGTCATGACCCATGATGTGCTGCGTGGACAGGATGCAGGTCTTCCAGTCGATGCTGTTCGACGTCGGGTGGGCTGCGGTGCTGGGGAGGGGGCGGCGGAAGACGCCTCGGGTGATGCGCTCCAGCCAGCCGCGCTTCACATAGTCACGGAAACTCTCATAGGCGATGCCTTGGGAGACGAGCCAAGCGGCATCGACCAGATACCCGGCGGGCACGGCATCAAGCAGTTTCTTCAGATTCTGTGACCTTGCGGCGTCCATGATGCCTAAAGTGACATATTTTCAAAGAGACATCTACAGATTTCTTTGATGAGGATGCTTTTCTGGCGTTATGGACGCTCCAACATCACCATTTCCAAAGAACTGAGGGGCTAGCCCCAAGTGGAGGAAGATCTGAAGACTCTGGGTCGAGAGACGACCACGACTTGCGGTGGTTGCCGAAGGTCGCAGCGGTGTACCTCCCGGCGTGCCGCCGGGCCCAGGTCTTGGTCCTTCGGACAGGAGTTTGACCGAGGCTGATGTCCCGAAGGGCTAATCTGCCAACCTATAGGTTGGCAACTACGCTCGGTTTGCCAAGCCACGGTATGGCAGAAGCTCCGGAAGGCCGGAGCTAGCCGGTGCCGTGCTCACTTGTTCCCGTCGATCCACTTCGACATCAGCTCCTTGTCGCGGAAACACTCATCCGGCACGGCGCGGCGCTTGATCCGGGCGAGGCGTTCGGCAAAGGCGACCTGCTTTGATGTCGGGCGGCTGTCCTGCGTGCCCGGGTTCATCTTGGCTTGTGCGTCGATCCAGGCGCTCAAGGAGCGCCGATCTTGCTGAACCTCCCACGGCAGAAGCGTCTGGTTGCGCAGGGCCAGCGCGCGCGCATAGGCGATCTGCTTTGGCGTCGCGGGCAGGGCGTAAGTGGTGCTTTCCATCGGGGATCTCCCTTCTTAGCGTCGCTCTCAAAGTAGAACATAACGGGAACAAAATCAAGCCGTCTGCGGAAACCATGGGGTTTGAGAGGAAGAGGAGGGCCGGGGGAGGTCAGGCCTGAGGGTGCCCGAAAGAGGGTGTCCGGGGCTGATCCTGTCCCTCATTCCGGAGTTTCCCGATGACCCAT
>NZ_JAGPVV010000126.1 GCF_018066915.1 Roseovarius sp. | reverse complement strand
AGCCAGATCAACTTCGCCTTCGCCGGTATCATCTACGGCATGTTGATGATCGTGCTGATGGGCAATGCCGGCGTGCTTGCCCTGCTTGAAGCATGGCTTCTGGGCACCGAGGCCACGCGCGGCCTGGCCTTCACGGCGTTCGGTCTCGGCGTCGCTTACCTGAGCTTTCAGATCCCGCGCTCGGCCCTCATTCTGGCCGAGGCGATCGCCAAGATGGATCCGGGCCTGCCGGCAGCGGCACGCACGCTGGGGGGGCGCGGTCCTGCGGTGACGTTTCTGGTCGTGGTGCCGATCCTGCGCCCGGCGCTGATCGAGGCGGCGGTCTTTTCCTTCCTTCTGGCGATGGCCTCCTTCGGGCCGGCCTTGCTGATCGCGCGCTCGGTCACGATCTTTCCCGCGGTCATCTACCGGGAATTCACCGGCTTTCTCAACTTTGGAAATGCCGCGGCCATGGCGATCCTGCTGTTGATTGTCGCTTTGGCGTTGGCGGGCGTACTGCGGCTTCTTGTTGGACGCGCGACGCCCTTTCACACGCAGACCGACGCCACCTGACCCTTGAGAGAGGAAGACAGACATGACCATCACGATGAACGGGATTGAAAAACGGTTCGGCGACAAACCGGTGCTCGAGGGGATCGACCTGGTTCTCGCGCCAGGGCGTGCGACGGCGCTCATTGGCGCGTCGGGCTCGGGTAAGACGACCTTGCTCAACATCATTGCAGGCTTGCTTGAACCGAGTGCCGGGCGCATCCTCTTTGACGGGCGCGATGTCACGCCGCTTGACGCGGCCGAGCGCAATATCGGCTATGTGTTCCAGAGCTTTGCGTTATTCCCGCATCTGAACGTGCGCGACAATGTGGCCTTCGGGCCGCGTATGCGCGGCATGAAACGTGCCGAGCGTCATGAGCGGGCCATGACGGCGCTTGCCCGCGTGCGGATGGACAGCTTTGCCGATCGCGGTGTCGATGCCCTATCCGGCGGACAGCGGCAACGCGTTGCTCTGGCGCGGGCCCTGGCGACGGAGCCTGATATCCTCTTGCTTGACGAGCCGCTTTCTGCGCTCGATCCGGTCCTGCGCGACGATATCCGCTCCGAATTGCGCGCGCTGCTCGAGCCTCTCGACATCACCACGCTCATCGTCACCCATGACAAGGCCGATGCCTTCGTTCTCGCCGACCGGATCGTCATGCTCTCGGGTGGACGTATCCTGCAGGAGGGCACGCCGCGCGATCTCTATGACCGACCAACCCATATCGAGGTGGCGGCGTTTTTCGGCGCGGTCAACACGCTGTTCGATGCAGCGAGCGAAGGTGGAACCGGGCCTATCCTGCGGCCCGAGGATCTGCGCCTTGCCGAGAACGCCGCGCGCGCCGATCTGACGATCACTGTTGGGCGGCAGCTCTATCTTGGCGATCGGTTACGGGTGATGGGGCTGACGGCGGACGGAACAAGCGTGACCGTCGATCTGCCCAAGGCCACCGGCTTGCGGGATGGCGATGTTCTGCATCTCAACCTGCCGCCGGGCCACCGCGACCGTGCGGCCGCGCCTCTGCTCAGCCTTCCGGGACGGTCATGACCGCCTCGGCCGGCATGTACGCGATCCCGACCCGGCGACGGCAGCGCGCCGGAGCGCGAGCCGAACGCTTTTGGGCCTGGGTCGAGCCGGTTCTCGTCTGGTCTCCGGCGGGGCTGCTACTGATACCGCTCCTCTTTCTCGCGATTGGGTCGTTCACAGCCCGTTGGGACAGTCGGGGCCTTTCGGGTCTCTCGCTCGACGCCTATGCTACGATCTGGTCAACGGCGCAGGGTGAGATCGGCTTCAGCCTGTTTCTCGCCATCGGTGTGAGCACGATCAATCTTTTGCTCGGGGTGCCGCTTGGTGTGCGCCTCGCGCAGGGCGGGCGGCGCGGGCAGGTTCTGGTCAAGGCCATCGTGAGCATGCCGATAGTGCTGCCGCCGATGATCGTGGCGATGGGTCTGGTCCTTGCCTGGCCGCGCTTGATCGGAAGCTGGGAAATCCTTATGCTGGCTCACCTTGTGTGGACCTTTCCGTTTGTGGTCTGGCCGGTGATGACAGCCATGATGGCACTTGATGCGCCGACACTTGCCGCAGCGGCGCGTACGCTCGGCGCGTCTGATTGGGCGATCTTTACCCGCGTGATCCTGCCCAATCTGCGCAATGCGATCCTGCTGGCCTGGTCGATGACCTTCATCATGTCATTTGCTGAGATCAACGGGTCGCTTTTCCTCGCCTCAGCGGGCAGTCATCCGGTCGGAGTGGGACTGCTCGAAAGTTTTCTCAATCTCGAAATCAGGGTAGCGGCAGCCTATACGGTCCTCTTCCTGCTTGTGCTAACACCGGTTTTTCTTCTGACGGTACGGCGGGGCGCGTAATGGTCGCAAAGATGCGGTGCGCGGGGGTTGCCGGTATGCTTGCCCCCCGAACGATAGAGCTATACGGTTGTCTGAGGCACTTGAATGGCTACAATCCGAATTGAGCATCGGCATCAACAAACCCTTAGTTCGATCCAGACGGCTTGGCCTTGTGCGTGGAAATCCTAGACCCGACGACTTTTCCATCCATGTAGTCGGCGGCTGCAGGATTATCCCGCGCAGGGAGACGAGGTAACGGTTGATCTCGCGGTTTGCCGTTGGCGATGTTTGGCTCCCGCTTGCCCGCGCCGGACTTTCTCGGACCAGACCGTCTCGGTTGCGCGTCCTTTTGCGCGGCGCACCTCGCGTGTCGGGGAGATTGTCAGCCATCTTGGGCATGCGACCGGCGGGCGGCCTGCCGAGCGGCTCTTGCACCGTTTGGGCCTTGGGGTCAGCGATGACACGGTGCTCAGGCAGCTGAAGAAGTGTGCTCAAGGCACCGCCGAGCCGCCGACGGTCATCGGGATCGACGACTGGAGCTGGCGGAAGTCGCAAACCTACGGCACGATCATTGTCGATCTGGAGCGTCGCGTGGTCATCGACATTCTCGAGGATCGAGACGTCGTCACCTGCACCAACTGGCTGAAGCGACATCCCGAGGTGGAAGTGATCAGCAGAGATCGCTGCGGTCTCTACGCCCAGGCTGCCCGGCAAGGGGCGCGGCAGGCGGAACAGGTCGCTGACCGGTTGTCGCGTAGCCCTTAATTGGGCTCTGCCTCAATCTGTGTGGCGGAACGGTAGCATTCTCGCCCGCAACAATTCTGGACCGGCTCGACCGTACATGGCGCGTTTGAGCGTCTTCAGGCGATTGATCTGACCTTCTGCTTGGCCGTTGCTCCATGGCATCTCGATGGCGTTTTTGACTGCATCGAAGTCCCGGTTCAATGTGCGGGCAAAGCGCACGATGGGCGCCAGATCGGTTTCGATCGCGTTGTCGATCCATGCTGGGAGCGGGTCTGCTTGGCGGCTGCGCAGGATACCGTTGAACCGCATGGCGAGACTTCGCATCGTTGCGAAGGCGGGAGAACCGGCCTTGAGCGCGTCGACTTTCCGCGCTTGATCCGGGGTGAGCTTTCCGCGGGGTTTGATGCACAGCGCGGCTGCGATGACCGGGGAAATCGCGTGCCCCGTTTCCGGGTCCCGGACTGGCTTAAGGATTTCGTGCTCTACCTTGGAGTCGCTCCCTTGCTGTTCTGCTTTTCGCCAGCCCGCCAACAGACGCTGCAAATGCGACTGACTCCCCTCGTAACCGCGCTCTCGGATCAGACGGAACAGGGCGCTGCCAGTTCGAATGCCCTCCTTCCAGCTTTGGCTCAGGAACTCTTCAAAGTACCACGGCGATGTCGGCTTCAAAGCGGCCCGCCTGCGGTCCGGTGGTGTCTCGAACTGCAGCCATTTCGCGATGCTGCGACGCGGGAACCCTGTTCGCCGCCCGATCTCGCTGCATGAAAGCCCCTGATTTCGGAGCGCATGAATGGTGGCGAAAATCTCTTCCCGAGACGTCCTATGCGCCAGGCGTGACTTCAGAAGGCTGCCGGCTGCGGTGATGTTGTCGGCGTCGGACAGCAGCGCCCTGCCGGTCGCACGGCCGTGAAGGTTCATTTGCTCCTCGATGGCCTGCCGCAGGTTTTGTACGATATGGAACCGGTCAGCGACCTGCTTCGCCTGCGGTGCCCCTTGCCGTGCTGCCTGGGCGTAGAGACCGCAGCGATCTCTGCTGATCACTTCCACCTCGGGGTGTCGCTTCAGCCAGTTGGTGCAGCTGACGACATCTCGATCCTCAAGAATGTCGATCACCATGCGACGCTCCAGATCCACAATGATCGTGCCGTAGGTTTGCGATTTCCGCCAACTCCAGTCGTCGATCCCGATGACTGTCGGCGACTCGCCACTGTCTTGGGCACGGTTCTTCAGCTGCCTAAGCACCGTGTCATCGCTGACTCCAAGGCCCAAACGATGCAACAACCGCTCGGCTGGCCGTCCGCCGCTCGCATGCCCAAGATGGGTGACAATCTCCCCGACACGCGAAGTACGACGTGCAAATGGACGCGCAATCGAGGCGATTTGGTCTGAGAATGTCCGGCGTGGGCAAGCGGGTGCCTGACATCGCCAACGGCAAATTGCGAGATCAACCGTTACCTCGTCTCCATGCGCGGGATAATCCTGCAGCCGCCGACGCCGCCAGCCGTGACGTCGGCGTGAATGCAATCCACAGTCTGGGCAGATGCCGTTTGGTGTCAGACTGCCCGATACAATCCACCCGCCGGAATCACTTCGCTCGACGCTTTGAATCGAAACTTCGCCCCCAGGCGACCAGTGCTTCTTCGAATTCACAACTATCCCTCCTGAATTTTCCAGTTTCAGGATAGTTCCGCCACACAGATTGAGGCAGAGCC
>NZ_JAGPVV010000120.1 GCF_018066915.1 Roseovarius sp. | reverse complement strand
CGCCAGATGAAAACCCCGGTCATCGAGGCCCATATCGCGGCCAGCGAAAACCATGTGATCGCGTAACTCAGGTGATCGTTGGGAATACCGCTCGTGTCGACCGGCAAGGGCGACATGCCCGCCTCCGGCACCGACAATTCCCGCGCCACCAGCAGCACCGGCTCGGTGCCCAGAACCTCCGCCATCTGCGCGATGTCGCGGGCAAACCAGATATTGCCCGCCACGTCGTTCTCAGGCGTTGAACTCAGCCGCTCATCGGGCCAGTGCAGATTGCCCGTCACGGTGATCTCGCCTTCGGGCGGGGCCGGAATGTCGGCACTCACCTTGACGAACCCACGATCCAGCAGCACCCGTCGCCCCTCGGTTTCCAGCGCGGAAATCACCCGGTATCCTGCACCCACCTGCTTTTGGCTGACCAGCACCCGCAGCGCCGCGTCGCCGATCTGCCCTGTCACCGCGACCGGCAGATAGCGATCCCTCTCCGGCTCCACCATCTCGGGCAAGGCCACCGGGTCCGCGCTGATATGTGCCGCGATATCGGCCAGAATATCTTCTTTCCATGCCAGCCGCTCGACCTGCCATTTGCCCAAGCCAACCAGCACCGCAACGCCGGCGATGCCAAAGATCAGGGGGATCAGGATGCTTTTCCGCATGTCACACTCTCAAAAGGAAAATGCGGGGAAAGGAAACCCCCCGCATCTTCGTCTTGGTTCATTTCCGCGCGCAGGTAGCGCCGCGTATCGCAGGAAACCGTCAGCTGCCCCAGATATAGACTGCAGCAAAAAGGAAGAGCCACACCACATCGACAAAGTGCCAGTACCAGGCGGCGGCCTCAAAACCCACATGCTGCTCGGGCGTGAAATGCCCCTTCATCACCCGAAGCAGGCAGACAAAGAGGAAGATCGTACCGATCACCACATGCGCGCCGTGGAACCCGGTCGCCATAAAGAAGTTGGCTCCATAGATATTGCCGGCAAAGCCAAAGGCCGCGTGGCTGTATTCATAGGCCTGGAACACGGTAAAGATCGCACCAAGCGCAATCGCGATAATCAGCCCGCGCTTCATGTCCTGACGGTTGTTCTCATGCACCAGCGCATGGTGCGCCCAAGTGGCGGCACAGCCCGAGCACAAGAGGATCAGCGTGTTGATCAGCGGCAGGTGCCAGGGATCAAAGGTCTCGATCCCGGCGGGCGGCCAGATGCCATCCACCATCGGAGAGCTTTCGCCCATCGGATACATGGCATGCTTGAAAAAGCTCCAGAACCACGCGGCAAAGAACATCACCTCAGACATGATGAACATGATAAAGCCATAGCGCAGGCCGATCCGCACGACCGGCGTGTGATCGCCGGTCTGGCCCTCGTTCACCACATCGGCCCACCAGCCGAACATGACATAGAGCACGCCGACGACACCCGCGAGCAGCATCCACGGACCATGATCGTGAAAGAACAGAACCGCCCCGAAGAGCATGACGAACCCCGCCAACGCGCCCAAGAGCGGCCAGATCGAGGGGGGCAGAATGTGGTAATCGTGGTTTTTCTCGTGTGCCATCTTTGTCTTATCCCTCGTCGAAGGCTCAGTTCAGGTTTGTATCTTGTGATGTGCCCTGCTCGAGCGCGGCTTGCTCTTCGGGCAGGTCGATTTCGTGAAACGTATAGGATAGCGTGATCGTGTGGACATATTGCGCGTCCCGGTCGGTCACAATCGCAGGGTCAACGTAAAAGGTCACGGGCATCTGCACCCGCTCGCCCGGCTGTAGCACCTGTTGTTCGAAACAGAAACAGTCGATCTTGGTGAAAAAGCCGCCCGCCTCGTAAGGCGTCACATTATAGCTGGCCGATCCAGCCACGACACGGTCGGTGGGATTATAGGCCTCGTAGAACGCCAAACCCGTCTCGCCGATGCGAATCTCCATCTGGCGCTCCATGGGCTTGAACTCCCACGGCATGCCGCGTTCCTTGCTGGCATCGAACCGCACCTTGACGGTCTGCTCCAGCACATCCTCGCTTGCCACTTCGGACACGCCCGTCGCCCCGCCAAAGCCGGTGACACGGCAGAACCAGTCATAGAACGGCACCGAAGCCCAGGCGAGCCCGCCCATCAGAACCACCACGCCAACAGTCTGGGTCACGGTCTTGAGTTTCGGGTCCATCGCCATCACTTCTCCCCCTGTTCGATCTTGGGCACGGCAAATCCATCGTCCGAGACCTTGGCAATCGTCATGCCGAACACCAGCGCCACAAACCCCGCCAGCACAAGGCCAAGACCCAGATTGCGGCCAAACCGGCGCTTGTGCAGCTCATGTTCCTCGCGAAAGCTCATGCCCATCCCCCAAGGCCCAGACCGCCCAGCGCGGCCTCGGCCAGAATGGCCGTGAAATGTGCAAAAAGATACCAGAGCGACAGCTTGAACGCCCGCTTTTCGACCCGGTAATTGTCCGCTTCCGCCTGATCCTCATCCCGCCGCCAGATCGCAATCGCATCGCGCAGGAAGAGCGCGTTAAAGACCACCGCAACCGCGAGATAGACCGGCCCGCCAATGCCGGTGAACGCAGCCCCAATTGCCAGCGCCGCCAAGAGCACCGTGTAGACAAGTATATGCACGCGTGTCGCACGCCGCCCATGCGTGACGGTCAGCATCGGCACGCCCGCCGTGTCGTAGTCGCCGCGCATGAAGAGCGCGAGCGCCCAGAAATGCGGCGGCGTCCACATGAAGATGAGCGCGAACATCAACACCGATTCAAGGCTCACCGAGCCCGTCGCCGCCGCCCAGCCGATCATCGGAGGGAACGCCCCCGCAGCCCCACCTATGACGATATTCTGCGGCGTCCAGCGTTTGAGCCCGATCGTGTAGATCACAACATAAAAGAAAATCGTAAACGCCAGAATACCCGCCGCCAGCGCATTGGTGGCCAGCCACAGCATGACAACCGACATCACCGCGAGCGTAATGCCAAAGGCAAAGGCTTCGTCGCGCGTGACCTTGCCCGCCGGGATCGGCCGCTTCTGCGTCCGCTTCATCAGCGCGTCAATGTCGGATTCCCACCACATATTGAGCGCGCCTGCAGCCCCACCGCCCACGGCAATAAAGAGGATCGCAGCAAAGCCGATCACCGGATGCACGCCAACCGGCGCCGCCAAAAGACCAACCAGCGCCGTGAACACCACCAGCGTCATCACCCGCGGTTTGAGCAGGGCAAAGAAATCGCCAAATCCGGCCTCACCCTCTTGGGCGCGGCTCACGGGGCTGGCTGTGTTCAGGCTCGCATCGCTCATTCTAGTCTCCTGCCAAGGCGCGCAAGGTCTGCGCACCCTTCGTGGCATGTATGGGGCACGCACAGGCTGCGCGCGCCCCGGTCTTCTTAGTCGGCCTGCGCCACATCCACGGAGCGCGGCGTGCCCGCGTATTCCTCGATCGCGCCATCCAGCCATGTCTCATACTCGGCCTCGCTCACCACCTTGACCGTGATGGGCATATAGGCATGCGCCTGACCGCAAAGTTCCGAGCACTGGCCGAAATAGATGCCTTCCTTCTCGGCCTTGAACCAGAGCTGCGCCAGACGTCCCGGCACTGCATCCTGCTTCACGCCAAAGGCGGGGATGGTCCAGCTATGGATCACATCGGACCCGGTCACGGTCATGACCACGGTCTTGCCCACGGGCACCACAACCGAGGTGTCGGTGGCCAGCAGGAATTCGTCCTTGCTGTAACCCGCCTCGATCAACTGTGCCTCGACTTCGGGCGTCATGCGGTTGTCGCCGCCCGTTGCCGGCGCACCGATCATGTAGCTGTCAAAGGCGAAATCGTGGTCGGTGTATTCATAGCCCCAGTACCACTGATAGCCCGTGACCTTGATGTTGATCTCGCCTTCCGGGATTTCCTGCTGCTTGAACAGCACCGGAAGCGAGAAGGCACCGATAAAGACAAGGATCACGATCGGAACAATCGTCCAGGCAATTTCCAGCGGCGAGTTATGGGTAAACTTGGCCGGGTTCGCATTGGACTTGCGATTGTAGCGGATCATCACGATCACAAGGAGCGCGGTCACCAAGATCACAATCGCGATGATGATCACGTTGATCATCCCGTCCAGCCATTGCAGGTCGCGCGCAAGCTCGGTTGCCGCCGGCTGAAAGCCCATCTTGCCGTCAACGGGCTTTCCTACGATCTCAAGCCCCTCTTGAGCCATGGCAGGAAGGGCGAGAAAGGCGGTCAGAGCCGCCATAAGGCTGGAAGTTAGTCGCATTTTACACCCTGATCGGTTAAAGCGGTTCATGTCTTTTTGCGAGGGTCATCCCACCAAGCGGTGGAATCCCATTGTCTCGGTGTCGTCTAAAACCATATTCTGCCTGAAACGACAAGAAAGACCATTGCGGCAAACGGACGCTTTTTTGATTTAAATCAAATTAACGCTCCCTGATACACGCACGGCAGAGAAAGAACCCCAATGACCGACACCGCCTTTCGCCCCTTCGAGACCCTGCTCGACCGCGCCACAGCACTGAGCCATCTGCGTGAGGCGACCCATGGTGCCGACGATGGCGAGCTCTTTCTCGAACGCCGCCGCGCCGAGGGGCTGATGTTCGACGATGGCCGGGTCAAGACTGCCTCCTATGACGCCTCCGAGGGGTTCGGCCTGCGCGCTGTGCGCGGCGAGGTCACGGGCTACGCCCATTCTTCCGAAGTGACAGAGGCCGCGCTGAAACGGGCGGTGGAAACTGCGCGCCTTGCGGTGGGCGCAGGCGGCGGCACACTCGCGGCGGGGCCAACCCCGACGAATCGTCGCCTCTATACCGATGCCGATCCCATCGCCGGGGCCAGCTTTCCGGTCAAACTCGACACGTTGCGCGAAATAGATGCCTTTGCCCGCGACCTCGATGCGCGCGTTGTGCAGGTCACGGCATCCATTGCCGCCTCGTGCCAAGAGGTCGTGATCCTGCGCCCTGACGGCCAAGACCTGCATGACATCCGCCCGATGACCCGCGTCAATGTCTCGATCATCGTCGAGCAGGATGGCCGCCGCGAGAACGGCAGCGCCGGTGGCGGCGGGCGCGTGGGTCTCGATGGTCTGCTCGATCCCGCCGACTGGCAGGCCAAGACCCGCGAGGCGCTGCGTGTGGCGCTCGTCAACCTCTCTGCCGAACCGGCCCCTGCGGGCATGATGGATGTGGTGCTTGGCCCCGGCTGGCCGGGCATCCTCTTGCACGAGGCCATCGGCCACGGGCTTGAGGGCGATTTCAACCGCAAAGGCTCTTCCGCCTTTGCCGGTCTCATGGGTCAACGCATCGCCGCCCCCGGTGTGACCGTGCTCGACGATGGCACCATCCCCGACCGGCGTGGCAGCATCACCATCGACGACGAAGGCACGCCCTCGGCCAAGAATGTGCTGATCGAGGATGGCATCCTTGTGGGTTACATGCAGGACCGCCAGAATGCCCGCCTGATGGGCGTGGCCCCCACCGGCAATGGACGCCGCGAAAGTTACGCCCACGCCCCCATGCCGCGCATGACCAACACCTATATGATGGGCGGCGACGCCACACCGGGCGATCTGGTGGCCGAGTTGAAGGACGGCATTTATGCCGTGGGCTTTGGCGGCGGGCAGGTCGATATCACCAACGGCAAGTTCGTGTTCTCCTGCACAGAGGCCTACCGCGTGAAGGACGGCAAGATCGGCGCGCCGGTCAAAGGTGCCACCTTGATCGGCGACGGCGCAACCGCGCTCCAGCAGATCCGCGGCTTGGGCAACGACATGACGCTTGACCCCGGCATGGGCAATTGCGGCAAGCAGGGTCAATGGGTGCCCGTGGGCGTTGGCCAGCCGACGGTGCTCATGGGCGGGCTGACGGTGGGCGGCTCGGCGGCAGGCTGAGTCGCGCGCCCGCCGTTCATCGTTCCCCAAATACTCAAATTCTGCCGGCCGCACAGGGCGCAGGGACTGGCGGCAAAGCTGCCGGGCCTTTCCACAGGACGTAATTTAAGAAAACTTATATAATGAATTCTGAGACATAGATTCTTTTTTGAGAGTTTACGTGCTCTGCCCGTCGTGGTTTACCACCCATTAACCACCCGTGCGCTATCCATGATCCTGCAAGCAGGCGAGGTCACGGATGCCCAAGACTACTCATCCTTCCACTCACCCCCCACTCCCACCCACCACGGAAGATGACCGGGTGTCGTGGCTTCGCCTCTTGCGCTCTCGCCGGGTTGGTCCGGCCACCTTTCATCGCCTCTTGTCCGAACATGGCAGCGCCGAGGCAGCACTTGCCGCCCTGCCCGAGGTGGCCCGCGCCGCCGGTGTTCCCGACTATACCCCCTGCCCCTTGGGCGTGGTCGAGGCAGAGTTGCGCGCGGGTCAGGCTATCGGCGCGCGTCTTCTGACCTCTGCCGACCCTGCGTTCCCGCAGGCCCTGCGGGATATCCCCGATTGCCCCCCGCTCCTCTGGATCATGGGTGATCCTGCCCTTCTCGCCCGTCCGATGATTGCCCTCGTGGGCGCGCGCAACGCCTCCTCGCTTGGCACCCGCATGGCCCGGTCGCTCGCCGCCGACCTCTCGGCGCGCGGCTATCTCATTGTGTCGGGCCTTGCGCGCGGCATCGACACCGCCGCGCACTTGGGCAGCGTCGAGCGTGGCACCGTCGCGGTCATGGCCGGTGGCGTCGATGTGATCTATCCGGCCGAAAATACCAAACTCGCCGGTGATATCCTCGCCACCGGCCTGCGCCTCTCGGAACAGCCCATGGGCCTCATCCCGCAGGCTCGCCATTTTCCCAACCGCAACCGGCTGGTCAGCGGTCTCGCTCAAGCGGTCGTCGTGGTCGAGGCGGCGGCGAAATCCGGCTCGCTCCTCACCGCCCGCAACGCGCTCGATCAGGGGCGCGAGGTGATGGCCGTGCCCGGCCACCCGATTGATGCCCGCGCCAGCGGCTGCAACATGCTGATCCGCGACGGGGCCACCCTCATCCGCAACGCCGAGGATGTGATCGACGCCCTGCCACAGGTCCAGAGCATCCAAATCCCCCCGCAACCCGACCTGCCACTCGCCCCTGCCGCACCCCCCAGCCTGCGCGACATCGCCGGTCTGCACGCGCAGATCCTCAACCGCCTCGGGCCTTCGCCCCTGGCCGAGGATCAACTCATCCGCGATCTGGCCACGCCCGCCCACCGGGTCGCCCCCGCCCTTCTCGATCTCGAACTTGACGGGCGCATCACCCGGCATCCGGGCGGTCTTCTGGCCCTCGCGCGGTAGCCATTACACCGCACAGGGTCATAAAGTTGCGCTCTGGCCCCCCTTGCGGCCAGATTGACAATTCCCCTTGCCAGCCCACATGGTGCGCCGCCATAAGCCTCGACCAGAGTCGAAAGGAGTGCCCATGCCCGTTGTCGTTGTAGAATCGCCCGCCAAAGCCAAGACGATCAACAAGTATCTGGGCGACGGTTACACGGTTCTGGCAAGCTATGGCCATGTGCGCGACCTGCCCGCCAAGGATGGCTCGGTCGATACCGAGCATGGCTTTGAAATGACATGGGAGGTGGGCGTCGATAGCCGCAAGCATGTCAAGGCCATCGCCGACGCCTTGAAGGATGACAACGCCCTCATCCTCGCCACCGACCCCGACCGCGAAGGCGAGGCCATCAGCTGGCACCTCGAAGAAACCCTGCGCAAGCGCAAGGCGATCACCAAGGACACACCCGTCAGCCGCGTGGTGTTCAACGCCATCACCAAATCCGCTGTCACCGAAGCGATGAAAAATCCCCGTCAGGTCGATGCGCCCCTGGTCGAGGCCTATCTCGCCCGCCGCGCGCTCGACTATCTCGTGGGCTTCAACCTCAGCCCGGTGCTCTGGCGCAAACTGCCCGGCGCACGCTCTGCCGGGCGCGTGCAATCGGTCTGTCTGCGCCTCATCGTCGAGCGTGAGATGGAGATCGAGGCCTTTACCGCCCGCGAATACTGGTCCGTCAAGGCGCTCTTGACCACGCCGCGCGGCCAAGAGTACGAGGCGCGGCTTGTCTCGCTCGCGGGCAAAAAGCTCGACAAATTCGATCTCGAAAACGCCACGCAGGCCGAAATGGCGGTGCAGGCCATCACGTCGCGTTCCCTGAGCGTCACCTCGGTCGAGGCGAAACCCGCGAGCCGCAATCCCTCTGCCCCCTTCATGACCTCGACGCTGCAACAAGAGGCCAGCCGCAAATTCGGCATGGGCGCGAAACAGTGCATGTCGGCGGCACAGCGCCTCTACGAGGCCGGATATATCACCTATATGCGCACCGACGGCATCGACATGGCGCCCGAGGCGGTGATGGCTGCCCGCGACGCGATCAAGGATCGGTTCGGCCCCGAATACCTGCCGAAATCACCGCGCATGTACAAGAACAAGGCCAAGAATGCCCAAGAGGCGCATGAATGTATCCGCCCCACCGAAATGACCCGCGACGCAGGCCATATCAAAACCTCTGACGCCGATCAGCGCAAACTCTACGATCTCATCTGGAAACGCACCCTCGCCTGCCAGATGGAGGCGGCACGGATGGAGCGCACCACCGTCGATATCGGCAGCAGCGATGGTCAGGTCGGCCTGCGCGCCACCGGTCAAGTGATGCTCTTTGACGGCTTTCTCAAGGTCTACGAAGAGGGCCGCGATGATGTGAGCGGCGACGAGGATGATCGCCGCCTGCCTCAGATCATGCAGGGCGAGCCCGCGGCCTTTGCCAAATCCTCGCTCCGCAGCGAATTTGCCCGCGCCAGCGACGGCGCCGAATCCACCGCCGCCGTGCTCTCGCCCAACGAAGCGATCCTTGGCCTTCAGCATTTCACCCAACCGCCGCCCCGCTACACCGAGGCGACGCTGGTCAAGAAGATGGAAGAGCTGGGCATCGGCCGCCCCTCGACCTATGCCAGCGTCCTTACCACGATTCAGGACCGCGAATATGTGCGCAAGGAACAGAACCGCCTCTTCCCCGAGGATAAGGGCCGCATCGTTACGGTCTTTCTGATCAATTTCTTCCGCAAATACGTGGGCTATGAATTCACCGCCAATCTCGAAGAGGAGCTCGACCGCGTCAGCGCCGGCGAGGCGGATTACAAAGAGGTGCTCGCTCGCTTCTGGCGCGATTTCTCTGCGGCGATTGCCGAAACGTCGGAATTGCGCATCACCGAAGTGCTCGACGTGCTCGACGCGGCGCTTTCCCCCACGCTCTATCCTCCTCGTGAAGATGGCAGCGACCCGCGCCAATGCCCGCTCTGCGGCACTGGTCAGTTGCATCTGAAAACCTCGCGTTCCGGCGGCTTTGTCGGCTGCGGCAATTACCCCGAATGTCGCTACACCCGCCCCATCGGCGGCGACGCCGGTGAGAACGGCGACCGGATCTTGGGCGAGGATGCGAATGGCCTCGAGATTTCGCTGCGCTCGGGCCGCTTTGGCCCCTATGTGCAGCGCGGCGAGGCGACGGAAGAGAACAAGAAACCCGACCGCGCCAGCCTGCCCAAAGGCTGGACCGCCGAGGCGATGACGCTGGAAAAGGCACTGACCCTGCTCAGCCTGCCGCGCGAGGTGGGACAACACCCCGAAGGCGGCATGATCTCTGCCAATTTCGGGCGCTTCGGCCCCTATCTCATGCACCAATCGCCCGACGAGGCCAAACCGGTCTACGCCAATCTCAAGGACCCCAACGATGTGTTCGAAATCGGCATGAACCGCGCCGTCGAGCTCTTGGCCGCCAAACGCGCCAGCCCCGGCGGGCGCGGCCGTGCGGCGGCCAAGGCGCTGCGCGATCTGGGCGAACACCCCGAGAACGGCGGCCCGATCCAAATCCTCGAAGGGCGTTATGGCCCTTACATCAAGTGGGACAAGGTCAACGCCACCCTGCCCAAGGGCACAGAGCCCGAGGATGTGACCATGGACATGGCCGTTGCGGCGATTGCCGCCAAGGCGACCAAACCGGGCAAGGCGCGCACCACGGCGGCCAAGAAACCCGCCGCCAAAAAGACCGCGGCCAAGGCCACGACCACCAAGAAACCCGCCGCGAAAAAGGCCCCGGCCAAACGCGCCGCCGCCGGGAAATAGCCCGGCGCGGCTTCGGTGCCTAATTAGGCATCTACGTAGAAATCCCTATTCTGATGCGATGACCGGCAGCGCGCGTTGACTCGCGACCGGCTTGCGCCGCATACGGGGGGCAACCCACTGTCTGGAGGAGGTTCCACATGAACAAGGTTTACGGCTCGGCCGCCGAAGCGCTGGACGGGCTCTTGCGCGACGACATGCTGATTGCCGCGGGCGGCTTTGGCCTCTGCGGCATTCCCGAATTGCTCTTGGCCGCGATCCGCGACTCGGGCGTCAAGGATCTCACCTTCGCGTCCAACAATGCGGGCGTGGATGATTTCGGCATCGGCATCCTGCTGCAAACGCGGCAGGTGCGCAAAATGATGTCCTCTTACGTGGGCGAGAATGCCGAATTCATGCGCCAGTATCTCTCGGGCGAGCTTGAGCTGGAATTCAACCCGCAGGGCACGCTGGCCGAGCGGATGCGCGCGGGCGGCTGCGGCATCCCCGGTTTCTACACCAAGACCGGCGTCGGCACCCAAGTGGCCGAGGGCAAGGAACACAAAGACTTCAACGGCGAGACCTATATTCTCGAACGCGGCATCTTTGCCGACCTCTCCATCGTCAAGGCGTGGAAGGCCGACACCACCGGCAACGCGATTTTCCGCAAGACCGCGCGCAACTTCAACCCGCCCGCCGCCATGTGCGGCAAGGTCTGCGTGATGGAGGTCGAGGAAATCGTCCAGCCGGGTGAATTGGACCCCGACAAGATCCACCTGCCGGGCATCTATGTGCATCGCCTCGTGCAGGGCACGCATGAGAAACGTATCGAACAACGCACCGTGAGGGCTGCATAATGGCTTGGGATCGCAATCAGATGGCCGCCCGCGCGGCGCTCGAACTCCAGGACGGGACCTATGTGAACCTCGGGATCGGCATCCCGACACTGGTCCCCAATTTCATCCCCGAAGGCGTGCATGTCACGCTCCAATCGGAAAACGGGATGCTGGGCATGGGGCCATTCCCCATCGCAGGCACCGAAGACCCCGACCTCATCAACGCGGGCAAGCAGACCATCACCGAATTGCCCGACACCTCTTACTTCGATAGCGCCACCTCGTTTGGCATGATCCGCGGCGGCAAGATCGCCATGGCGATCCTCGGTGCGATGGAAGTGGCCGAGAATGGCGATCTCGCCAACTGGATGATCCCCGGCAAGCTGGTCAAGGGCATGGGCGGCGCGATGGATCTTGTCGCGGGCGTGGGCCGTGTGGTCGTGGTCATGGACCACACCAACAAGCATGGTGAATCGAAAGTGCTCAAATCCTGCACTCTGCCGCTCACCGGCACGGGCGTGGTCAACCGGATCATCTCGAACCTTGGCGTGCTCGACGTGGTTGAGGGCGGTCTCAAGATTGTTGAACTGGCAGAGGGCGTGACCGACGCAGAACTGCGCGCCGCGACCGAGGCGACCATCGTCAACTGATCATCGTCAACTGATCACCGTAAACTGAAATTCAAGGGCCGGGCACCGCAAGGGTCCGGCCCTTACTTCATCGCCAGATTGAGCGCGCAGGCGTCCGTGATCAGCTCTGGCTGCGTCTTGCACAGCCCACGCGCCACCTCATAGGCGGCCAGCACCTTGGGGATATAATCGCGGGTCTCGGTATAGGGCGGCACGCCGCCATGCTGTTTGACCGCGTTCTCGCCGGCATTATACCCCGCCAGAGCCAGCAGCACGTCGCCCTTGAACTCTTTCATCAGCCAGTCGAGATAGGCCACCCCACCCCGGATATTTTCGGACGCTGACAGGCTGTCGGTCACACCAAACCGGCGCGCGGTATCCGGCATGAGCTGCATCAGCCCCTGCGCCCCGGCGGAACTGACCGCCGCGGTCCTGCCAGAGGATTCCACCGCAATCACCGCCAACACCAGCGCGGGCGAGATTTGCGTGCCGATGGTCTGGCTCAGGATATGGCCACCCTCCGCCCGCGCAATCTCCTGCACCGATTGCAGGCGCGGCGCGCTTACGCCCTTGCCAGCGGGCGGTTTGGCCAGATGCTCCATCGCTGCGCGCAGGCGCAACGCACCATCCGTGCCGATATCGGCGGGCACCTTCTCCCAGAACCAGCCATAGGCGGCCTCTCGCGGCGTCACCGGGCCATCTGGCCCCTTTTCCGGCAGCGCGGCACGCGGCGGCTCAGGCGGTGCGGGCTCAATCTGCACCAAGGGCCCACGCCGCATACCCGGCGCAGGGGCCTTTTCCCGCTTGAAGGTGAATTCCCTGAACGGTTGCGGGGCCTGCGCCGCACTTGGCCCAGTTCCTGCAAGAATCGCAGCAAACACCAGAAGGTTTAAAAATTTCATAGCGGGCGCTGCTCTGCCTCTGATTGATTGTGTCCAGTATCGCAAAAATCCGCTTTCCGCGCCAGCATTGTTCCATTGCATGACCTGAACCACTCACATTTGCGCCACATTCTCCGCCTGCAAACAATTCATAAACAATTTTTCAGAGTTTCTTTTGTTATCTTTCAATATCTTAAGATTTTTCTCGAAGTTTTTTATGGCCGCACGAAAAACGGTCCAGTGACGCCAAATTCCCGCCCGATTTGACCGGCTATATGGCTACACACCACGACGGCAACGGACCATAAAAAACTGGGGGTCCTGAACCGGAGCGGGTGTACCAACACTAGCAACTGATCCTTTGGAGGGACCAAACCATGATCAAATTCTTCAAGAACTTCTCGAAAGACGAAGACGGCGCAGTTACGGTTGACTGGGTCGTGCTGACCGCAGCAGTCGTTGGCCTCGGCATCGCCGGCGTGTCCACCGTCAGCACCGGCATCGGCAGCCTCGCCACCAGCATCGGCACCGAAGTGGGCGGCTCGACGGTTGTTGACCTCGGCACCCTGGGTCAGGCACAGAACTAATTCTGCTGCCGGGTCTACAATGGTCCGGCAACCCAAAAAGAAATGGCCACGGATAGGTTCTATCCGTGGCCATTTCCTTGTGTGTCGCGGCCCTGCGCCACAAGGCGCAAAGGCGCGATATCGCCGCCGCTTGTCCCTGATTTTGACATAATGGCGCGATATCACGGGGTTTGATCACCGGTCCTGTATCGGACCTCCTCTTGCGAAGAAAGGGAAACCCCATGCGAGCAGTTTTCGGATTGGTGCTGATCGTGGGCCTCGGGCTCGCGGGATTTGCCGTCTACATGGCCAAGAATTACATCGACGGATATCAGCGGCAATTGGCGGCAGAGCGTCAGCAACGCGCCCCCGCGATTGAAACCGTCGACATCCTCGTCGCCACCCGCGCCCTGCAATATGGCGAGGCGCTGGACAAGGACGCGGTGCGCCTCACAGCCTTCCCCAAAACCTCCCTGCCCGAAGGCGTCTTTACCACCGCCGAGGCGTTCTTTCCCCAAGGGGACGCGGTCAAGCGGCGCGCCATCCGCCGGATGGAGGCGAACGAGCCCATTTTGGCCGTCAAGGTCACGGAACCGGGCGCCGAGGTGGGCATCACCTCGCAACTCGAACGCGGCATGCGCGCCTTTGCCATCAAGGTCGACGTGACCAGCGGCGTGTCGGGCTTTCTGCGCCCCGGCGATACGATCGACATCTATTGGACCGGAAGCGTCGGCGCGAACAACATGCGCACCGAAGGCAACTCTATGGGCGAAGTGACCAAGCTGATCGAAAACGGGGTCAAGCTGATCGCGGTCGATCAAGTCGCCGACATGGACACGTCCGAGACGGTCATCGCCCGGACCGTGACCGTCGCGGTCAAACCGCAGCAGGTCGCAGCCCTCGCTCAGGCGCAATCGACCGGCCGTCTGTCGCTGTCGCTCGTGGGGGCCCTTGACGATACCGTGGCCGAGGTGATCGAGGTCGATCAACACCGGCTGCTTGGCATCACCGCCGAGGCCGTGGTCGAACAGGCCCCCCTCCCCGAGACCTGCACCATCCGCACCCGGCGCGGGGCCGAGGTGATCGAAACCCCGATCCCCTGCACCAACTGACCCTCTGTGCGACCCAACGCCAAGGCACCCGCGCGCGGGTGCCTTTTTCATGTCTCAGGAATTTGGCCACACTCCCAAGAAAAATGCGCAAAACCGCATTGATTCTTGAAAAAAATTCAGAACTGTCCCAAGGTAATCCAAATGCGGGCGTCAAGACCCGATAAAATGAGGCGTGATCGGAAAGGCAGGTCACATGAAATTGCGTAGACATATTTGCGCGGCCCTTCTCGGGCTGTCGCTTGTTGCGGGGCATGCGCCGCAACCTGCACAGGCGGAAAACATCCGCGTGGTTCGCAATGGCACCTCCAGCGCCCTCAGCGTCGCCATGAACCGCGCCGTTGTTGTCGAGAGCGACCAGCCCTTCGCGGAACTCAGCATTGCCAACCCGGCGATTGCCGACTTCTCCACCCTGTCGGACCGCACAATCTATGTGCTGGGCAAGACACCGGGGCGCACCACGCTCAGCCTCTTTGACGGCGTGGGCCAACTCATCACCAATATCGACGTGCATGTCAGCACCGATATCGAAGAGTTCAAGGAACGGCTGAAACAGATTCTGCCGGGCGAACCCATCGAAGTGCGCAGCGCCAATGACGGGATCGTCATTTCCGGCACCGTATCGAGCACCTCGCGCATGCAGCGCGCGCTTGATCTGGCCGAACGCTATGCGCCCGAGCGCGTCTCGAACCTGATGTCGGTCTCCGGCAAGCAACAGGTCATGCTCAAGGTCCGCTTTGCCGAAATGCAGCGCAGCGTGTCCAAGGCGCTGTCGTCCTCGCTCTCCATCGACGCGCGTGGGGCCAATGGCCTTGGCGTCATCGGCGGCACCAACACCACCAACACCCAAGGCGGGGTTCTGGGTACCTTGGCGGGGGCTATTCCGGGCACGAACGAGAATAACGCAGCCTTTGCCTTCGGCTTTGACGTGGGCTCGGTCGAGGTGGGCATCCTGCTCGAGGCCCTCGAAACCAAGGGCGTCGTGCGCACCTTGGCAGAGCCGAACCTGACCGCCCTCTCGGGCCAAGAGGCCAAATTCCTCGCCGGTGGCGAATTCCCGGTGCCGGTGGCGCAGGACAATGACACC
>NZ_JAGPVV010000118.1 GCF_018066915.1 Roseovarius sp. | reverse complement strand
GTAAGCATGGCCGGGTCATCATCGACCACGAACACCGTCTGTTGGTTATTCATCTTGTTCACCTCCTCGTTCCGGGACTTTTCCGGGCAGCGTGATTTCAAACCGCGTTCCGCCTTGGTGGGGCTTGACGTGAGAAATGGTGCCTCTGTTTGCCTCAACCAGGGATTTGCTGATCGAGAGGCCAAGACCGAGACCGCCCTTGTTGGTTGTTTCAAACTGAGTGAACGGTTTGATATGCGCGGGAAATCCCGGTCCGTTATCCTCGACGGAAATGACGATGCTGCCGTCTTTCTCATAGGCTTCCAGCCGAATGACCTTGGGGGTTACATCGACCGTCGATAGTGCGGAAATCGCGTTTCGGATGAGGTTCACGAGCACCTGTGCAATCTGGACGCGGTTGCCGGGAATGACGAAACTTTCGTAGACGGAGAGTTCGAAATCCACGTCGTAGGCGATGGCTTCGGGCTTCATGATTGCCAGCGTTTGCGCCAGCAGATCATCCAGTTGAAAGCAATGTGGAATCTGATCATCCCGCTCGATCATGTTGCGCAGCGCGCGAATGATGTCGCCGGCGCGTTGTGCGTGGCTGTCGATATCGTTGAGAATGTCGGCCATTTCGGCGCGATCAAGCTCTGACGCGTTCAATACGAATTTCGCGCTGTCCACATCGTGAACCAGCGCGCCCAGAGGTTGATTGAGCTCGTGGGCGAGACCGGCTGCAAACTGACCCATCAGGTTGATCCGCCCGATGCGGTCCACGTCGCGCTTGAAATTCTCGAGCCGTGCCGCGCTCTGCTTTTCTTCTTCGTTATTGTCGAAGACGGCAAAGATGTGATCGGGTCTGCCGTCAAAATCCCGCATGGGAAAGGCGGTCATGCGCAGAGGGATCGCGAGGTGTTCATCGACCACGAAATCGGCCTCGATCGAGAAATCCTTGTCGCTCAGGACTGCTTCGCGAAAGACGCTCAGGATCTTGGTCTTGTCGCCGGACAGGACATCATCGAGCCCACAGGTCAGCAGGACGCCTTCTGGCTTGCGCAGCAATCCGCAGAAATGCTTGTTGACCCGGATGAAGCGCATGGTGGTCGGATCAATCCACGCCATCCCGCGTTGAGACACGTTGAAGGTGCGGTCATACTGCATCTCGAAATTTCGCCGCTTCCAGAGTTGGCTTTCCAGCGTTTTGCCGGTGGTTTCCAATTCGGAATAAGGCACTTTCAGGCTGCCGGGGGAGAGATCGCGCGTCGAGCCTTGCAGCATCTCACGGCTTTGCTGGGCAAAGTTCAGCACCGGCTGGCGTATCCGGTTCGCAAGCGGGATCGCGAACAAGGTCAGGACCGCAAGCAGCACGATCGCGGCCCAGAGGGCGCGCAGGTGATTGTCCCGCAACCCGCCACTTAACGCCTCGCGCGTGGCGATAGTGGCGATGAGCCAAGGCAGGTCATGGTCTGCAAGCGACTGGATATTGGCGAGCATGAGATCGTGTCGGCCCTCGCCTGAGGAGGCCGGAAACTGCTGTGCGAACCCTTGCTCGGGGGTCTCCAACCGGGCCAGCAGGGTCTGGGTGATCTGGCCTACGTCGCCCGTCAGGTCGGCGATATGCTCGACCTCGATCATCTTGTGATCCGAAACATGCGCGATCATGTTCCCGGTCGTGGTGAAGAGGGACATTGTCACATTCTTACCGAAACTGGTGTTTTCGAGTATCTGGCGAAGTTTCACAGCTTCGATATCAATCCCGAAGACCCCCAGAAGCCTGTTGTCGCGGTAGACGGGGGAGGCAAAGGTCATCCCCTTCTTGCCGGTTCGCTCGAAAGTGTAGGCGTTGGTCCAGGTTGGTGCGCGCCCGTCGGCCGCCAGGGAATACCATGTGCTGCGCCGCGGGTCGTAGACATCGGTATCATCCCGATAGCGTCCAATCGGCCGATAGCCTTCGTCGCGCACGAGAACGGTGGTGCCCGGCTGTTGCGGGTCGTTCCACCGGGTGACGAGCTCCGCAGAGCCGTCTGACTGAAATACGTGGACGAATGTGCCGTCCGGGCGACCAAAATAGAGCCCGGAAATTTCGGGCGACGTGCGCAGCACCCCGTAGAAGATGCGCTCGAGCGTCGTGGTCTGGGTCTGATCGGTCATCCCGCTCTCGACGAGTTCGACCAGCATTTCACCAGCCTGAAGGATCGGGAGAAAGAAATTCGAAATCCGCTCGACGATGATTTCGGAGTGCTGATCGAGAAGGTCTTCGGATTGCTTGAGAATGGCCCGGTCCATGGTGAAATAGACCAGCAGAACAACGGAGGTGACGGTCACGAACTGAAATCCGGCGATGCAGGCAATCAGGACGTATCGCAAGGACAGTTGCTGCTGCGTTACATAGTTTCGCAGGCCTGAAATTGTGCCACCGCCGTTCTGTTCTGTCATCGCGCACCGCTCTCGGAAACGTCACCTGTCCTGTTTTTCATGTCCACCAAGAATTGCCTGTCCATGGTTGAGAGCATCGGCTGCCTCGAGAACGTCATGCTCAGGATATACGAGCGCCGCGCCAAGGGGAAATGACCAAGACACGTAATCCACTACGCAATGTTCCCCTTTGCTGCCCTGTGACATCGTCCGCTCTGGCGGCCAGAAATGCAGGCGGTGCTTGACCGCCGGCTTTATCAGCGGGGTGCGCCATGGCCCTTTGTCCGACGGATGTGATTGCCAGCACGGTCTCAGGACCCTGTCATGATCTCTCTCGCGGCTTGGGCGAACCGCTGTCTGAAACCGGCTGGCATGGGCGTTTGCCGCAGGACCGGGCCGTCGGGGACGGCCAGCCCGGCCTTGTCATGGTCGAATTCACGCGCGTATCTGTTCTGCACGTCGCGGTTGGCAAACCCTGATCCCCAGCTCATGATCTTTTGACCGGCGGAGTCCGAAAGACTGGCCGATACGAACTTGTGCGCCTCGGTGAGATGGTCATCTTCTCCCTTCACGCGCACATAGCCGCAATGCCATGTCGAGGCGCCACTTGAGGCGGGGGCCAGTGCGATATTGCGATTATAGGTGCGCATTTCGTGATAGATCGAATTCCACGCCCAGGCGATCAGAACCTCACCTTCGGCGAGATCCTCCCACAGTTGCTCTTCGTCATCCCAGTAATAGCGAATGTTCGGGTGGACCAGTTCAAGCCAGTCTATCGCTGCCTCAAGCTTTTCTTCCGTGAGGGAACTCCAATCCGTGATGCCCTGCGCCAGAAATGCCGCCGCCGCGAGATCGTCGATGCTGGCAGGCAGCGCCAGCTTGCCGCGGTATTCCGGATTTGTGAAAACATCGAGGGTTTCGACATCATTGAGCGGAACCTGAAGCGAGTTGTAGATCAGCCGGGTTGTCCCGTATTCGAACGGGACATAATAGTCGGCATATTCAGCCAAGACTTCCGCCGACCACGCCATCCCGGATGGAAGCGCGACCTGCGGGAGTTGGCTGCGATCCCACGGGGCGAGCAATCCCTCATTCTGCCACATTGCGACGGAATTCATGCAAAGTTGCACGACATCGGCCTTGATCCCGCTGCGTATGATTTCCAGGGCTTCGGTTTCGTTCGAGAAAAAGACAAAGCGGGGCGGAGCGCGATACTCGTCGAGGTATCCTTGATAGAGACTGGGATCTTCGTAGTATTGCGCCGTCAAGACCGTGAGGTCGCTTGCGAACGCGCCATTGGCGATCAGCGCCAGAGCGGCAAGAACATTGCCAGAGTTACGACAGGGAGAGAGGACATTCCACAGCCGGGGTGAGGGCTTGTTCATTGTTTTGGTCCCTGTCTTTTATGATTTTTCGTAAGATAATGGTCTCATTACCCTTCAAGTCAATTGTTCGAAGGTCTTTGCTCGGCCAGGTTGAGCCTAAACCTTGGTATCGGGAGTGCCTGCGCGGCGTAATCAGCGCATATTCTGAGGCGCGTGAGCGGTGCATAAGCACCCATACCGACCGTTCTACGTATCGGCATTGTCGATTTCCGTGACCGCGCGCGATTTGACTGCCGCAGCTTGTCTTTATTCTGGACTGCAAATTGTTGCTTTGCATGATGGGAGAAATGGCAAATGGCTTTGGATGCAACACAAAACGACCGCGCCGTTATCAATGTGCTGATAGACGACATCGAGCGGGACCTTGGCCCACTGGCCCAAAAGGTCTTTTCCGCACCCTTGGCCGAGGCCCCCGCCATTCTGAAAGAACCGGCGGCGCGTCCCAAGGTGGCGGCGGGGCACCATGTCAACGACATCAAGGCGGTTCTGAACGCGGCCGGTGGGCTTGCGGATGACCTGATGACACTGGTTGAGGATGGCGTGCTCGAGTTGACGGACACGTTGGTGACGCTGATCGCCGATCTGCTGGAACTGGAGCGCGTGGCCAAGATCAAGCTGGGCACGTTCACGCCCGGAAATTCCATCTCTGAAAGCGACCTCGACAGCTTGGACAACCTCTTTGAGGGGTTTGGTGAGCTCTTGAAAACGGCGCGTGAGAGCACCGTGACGGTCAAGGCGACGCCGTCCGAGGAAGAGGTCGAAGCTACGGATGCTGAGACATCGGACGCAGAGACCTCGGAGGGCAGCGGGTCTGACACCGATCAACCTGTCCAGGCGCGCACTGTCACGGAGGACGAGGAAGAGGAGACAACCGAAACGGTTGTAGAGGTGGCGGACACCACTGAGGACGGTGATGGCGACGGTGAAACCCCGCCGGTCGCGAAATCCGGCACTGACGAGGGCGAGGGCGTCGACGGCTCGAAGGATGGTGAAGAGGTCGAAGAGACCGAAGAAGCCGAGGTCGCGTCAGGCCCGACACTGACCGAGGTCGTGCTTGCCGGACAGGCGGCGCTCGACGAGATTGACGCGTTTACCGATGAGCTGCTGACGCTCTATTTCGGTTACAAGGATATCGAAAGCCCGCAACTGGTGGATGGGTTCGATTGGCAGGGTATGCGCCAAGAGATGCTGAGCGAACTCGAAGGTCTGCGGTCGAACCTGGTCGCCGCCCTCGAGAGCGGCGATAAATCGCCCCAAGACATGATGGACATGATCGACGCCAC
The DNA here is from genome assembly GCF_018066915.1 of Roseovarius sp. GTDB lineage: Bacteria > Pseudomonadota > Alphaproteobacteria > Rhodobacterales > Rhodobacteraceae > Roseovarius. Next base: position 12,478 of record NZ_JAGPVV010000118.1, on the reverse strand, counting down.
GATGGCGGTGGTGGTCGAGCGGATGGAACTGGTGGACGCGGTCAAGTTGACCATGTTCGACGGTCCGGATGCGGAAGGGACGACGCCGCGCAGAAATGAAGAGGACCTGCACGTGCGGTCCTTGGAGGAGGGTTCCGACGAGGCTGCGCCAGAGGGCAAATCGGGCGAGGACGAAGACAGTGTCGAGGGCGCGCAAGACACCGAGAGCGTGGACGAGCCCGAGGTTCCGCCGGGTCCGACCATGGCAGAGGTCGTTGTCGCCGGGCAAGAGGCGCTCGACGAAATGGACGCGATTATCGATGATCTGATGGGCCTCTACTTTGAGTTCAAGGACACCGAGCGCCCGCAACTGTCGGATTCGATCGACTGGAGAGGGATGCGTCAGGAGATCATCGGCGACCTTGAAAGCCTGCGGTCAGATCTGGTGGCTGCTCTGGAGAGTGGCGATACGCCGCCGCAAGAGATGATGGACATGATCGACACCACCATGGCCAAAGTTGCGGTCAAGGTGGACATGATCGAGGCGGTCAAGCTGACCATGGGCGATACCACCGGCGATGAGACTGAGGTAACGCCCCGGTCCGCTGAGGGCGAGCCGGCCGAGGAAGCGGTCGTGACCGAACCGACCCGCAAGGAGGTTGCCGCGGCGGCGCAGGCGTTGCTGAACAGGTTTGACGCGCTTTCGGATGAGGCGCTCGAGTTCTACTTTGAATATGCCTCGATTGACGACACGCGGCTCTTCGATGGCGTTGATTGGCAGAATTTCAAGGCAGGGATCGATAGCAACACCGAGGCCCTGATGAGTCTGGTCAGCGCGGCCATTCAGGACCCGAACGCGGATCTTGGGGCGGTGATGCGCCAAATCACCGAGATGTCGAAGGTCGCGGATGACATGACCGACTATATGGAGGTCATGGGGGACAGCATCGAAGCGGGTGAACCCGAAACGAAAGCGGGGGCTGCGACCGAGTCTGCTGAGGTTGCCCCCTTGGAACGCGCCGAGGTTGTCGATGCGGCTGAGGACCTCTTTGATCGGGTCGATACGCTCAAGGACACGTTGACCAGCCTCTATTTCAAGGCGGTCAACATCCATAATCCGGAACTGGCCGACAGCATGGACTGGATGGCGATCAAAGGGGAGATTTCCGCGCTTGCCGATGATGTCCGCGACAAGGTGAACGTGCTCTTGTTCGGGCCGGATCAGGATCTGGAAAAGGCGATGGCCATCATTGCAGAGGCCTCGACCACCATTCAGAACTATGAGGATCTGACTGCGGCGGTCGGAGGCTATGGACTGGTCAAACCCAAAGGGGCCGAAGCCGCGCCCGAAGTGAACTGGAACAGTTTCCAGCCGAAGACCCGGACGGACGTGGTGTTTGCCACGCAGGACCTCTTGGCCATGGCGAACAGGTTCGCAGGCTATGGCCTCGAGATGTTCATGCAGTTCAAGGACTACGAGAATCCGCGGCTGTCCGATCAGGCGCCTTGGATGGAATACCGCGCAGAGGCGCAAGGCATCATTGACGAAATCAAGGAACGGATGCCCGAGCTTTTGGCAGGGGACAATTCTGTCGGGGGCATGACAGACGAGCAGTTGAACGCCGCCCGCGATTTCTTGCTGGAGCAGAAAGGCAAGCTTGAGGATCTGTCGGGCAAAATGGATGTCTGGACGACCCTGCCGACACTCGCCGTGGATCAGGGCCGTATCTGGGGTGATCCGCACTTTGTCGGTGAAGACGGTGGCCAGTATGACGTTCAGGGTGTCGCGGGACAGCACTATAACCTCCTGTCCGATGCGGGCCTTCAGGTAAACGCGCGGTTTGACGAATTTGGACATGCCGGGTCGGGCATGACCGTGATGGGGGCCATCGGGATCACGATTGGCAATGATCAGATCGAGATCAACAAGGATGGTCGCGTTCTGATCAACGGTGAGGCCGTTTCGTCGGGCACTTACCTGGATGGCAAGGTCACTGTGACCGAAGGCCGCCATGTGCAGATCAAAGAGGAAGAATACAGCTTCCGCGTGGATTTCCAGAAGCACAGTGGCGGCGATCACCTCAACATCGAAAACATCCGATCTGACAATGCGGCCGCCGATGGTGTTCTGCCGTCGGGCCTCTGGGGTGTCACGGTGGATTATGACGATGACGCGCGCAACGGGGACGCGGGCAAGGGCACGCAAGGCGGCGGTGCGATCGAAGACCTCGAGGGCAACATCACCGAGAGGGGCGATCGGACGACGGTTCAGGATTATGAGGTCAACGGCCTCTTCCAGACCGACTTTGAGCATCACAACCGGTTTGACGGGTAAGGGGGCGCAGATGTCATTGCCTGCCAAACCCAATGTCGAAACCCTGTCCTGCGGCGCGACACCCGCGCGCCGGAGTGGGGCAGGCGCCCCAAGACGGTGGGATCACCCGATCAGGGGCCGGTTTCAGTCTGAGGACTCGAGCCTGTGGTCGGAGCGTTGCAAATGCGTCTTTGGCGCAGCCGTGCGCCCGGATTTGGGCCCGATCTGAGGCTCAAGGGATCGGATGAAGACGCAACCCGAGGGCAAGGTCGTGAGTGGACGATGAAAGGAGTGCTTGTAACGCCAAGTCTAGAGTGCCCTTGACGACACCAAGCAAAAGCGCCGCGAGAGTTTCGCGGCGCTTTTCTTTGCCAGGCAATCCGCCTGTTTTCGTCAATTCTACCTGAGCGCCTTGCGGAGGCTGGCCAGCATGACGCGGATCGGAAGCGGACGCGATGCGGTGCTCTGGTGAATGATCTCTCGAATGGCGTCGATCTTTTCGACGGCCTCGTCGGCCTCTGGGTCCTGGCCTTTTTCGTATTCGCCAATCTGGATCAGAAGTTTGATTTCTTCATATTTTGCAAGCAGCTTGCGGGCCTTCATGGCCAGATTGATATGGTCGCGGCCGACAACATCGGGCATCACGCGGCTCAGGCTCTTGACCACGTCAATGGCGGGGTAGAGCCCCGATGAGGCGAGTTCGCGGCTCAGCTCGATGTGCCCATCCGTGAGGCTCTTGATCTCGTCGGCAATCGGGTCTGCCACGCTGTCACCTTCGACCAGAACCGCGTAGATTGCGGTGATGCTGCCTGTTTCCGTTTTGCCGGAGCGTTCGATGATCTTGGGCAATGCCGGGTATACCGAGGCTGGAAAGCCACGGCGCACGGCGGGTTCCCCGGCGGCAAGGCCGATTTCGCGATAGGCCCGCGCGGTCCGGGTCAGGCTGTCCACCAACAGGAGCACGTTTTTGCCGCTGTCGCGATAGCACTCTGCAATCGACGAGGCAACATGCACGGCATAGGTTCGTTCCAGCGCCGGGCGGTCCGACGTGGCCACGACCATGACGGTCTTTTTGCGGACGGCAGGGGGAATCTGGCGGAGCAGAAATTCCTGCACTTCGCGACCGCGCTCGCCCACCAGTGCCATGACGACGACATCCGCCGAACTGTTGGCGATGATGCTGGCGAGCAGGGTTGATTTGCCACAACCGGGCGGACCAAAAAGCGCGATGCGCTGCCCCCGCCCGAGAGTGGTGAAACAGTCAATGGCCGGCACCCCGGTTGCAAATTCCTGATCAATGACCGGGCGTGCAAGGGCGGGGACGGTATCCTTGGACATGGCCCTGAGCGACCGGGTGGTCCCGGCCCAGCCCGACAGGTCCATCAGCGGCTTGCCCGTCCCATCGAGCACCGCGCCGAGCCAGTCCTCGCTGAAAGGAAATTCCAGCCCGTTCGAGACATACTGGATGCGGTCGCCGACCGAAATCTCGCTGGCATCGCCAAACACCGACAAGGTGGCGTATTTGCCATCGAGCGCAATCACCTCTGTCAGGGTGCCTGCGGCCTTGCCAGAGACTAGTTTGCAGATGGAGCCGAGACCCAGCCGATTGAATTCAGCCTTGAGGGTGGTCGGACCGACCGAGACGATCTCGCCCACCGAGACCTCGTGGCGCCAGGTCGCGACGGCGCGTTGCAAGTTCTTCAGTCGATCAAGATGAGGAAAATCGGTGAGGATGGTCGGCTGGTTGACGGACACGGCGCGAGCCCTCTGGGGTGATTGCGGTGCATGGCGGGCACTCTTGTGATGCACCAAAGCGGGGCCGTGCCGGATAAAGTCCGACACGTAGTTTCCTACGTGTCGGCAGGGGGAGGTGTGGGATGCCGGGTCATGCCATCTATGGGGCTCTGCCCGGATCGGGATCAGGCGGCCTTGGCTGCCTTGTGCCGGTCGAGGATCAGGTCGTCGCCCGCGTCATAGGCCGCTTCGGTCAGGAAGCGGAGACCGAGCGCGTGATAGTCGACGCCGTAATACCCCGCCAGATCACCATGCTCGTAGGTGATGACCGCATGCCGCAGACTGGACCTTTCCAAAAGCTCTTGCGCCATGACCCCGACATATCGGGTATGATCCCCCGAACGGTACCGCCACGCATAAAGCGGCATGTCGAGATGTTCGATATAGCCGATCCTTTCGATGTCGATCTTGAGCCGGATGTCGGACGGGCCGCCCTGCGTGCCGAAAATCCCGCCGGATGTGCCTGCATCATACTCTGGCCGAAATCCGGTCGGCGGAGGGAAGCCGAAGAGCGAACTCAGAGCGCCCCACAATCCGGCAGCAGCATCGCCGTAGGGTTCGAGATCATGGTGTTCGGGTTTCACGAAATACCCGTTCTCGTTGTCGGGGCCGCCGGGGCGCATCAGGATATCCCAAGTGTCCTGAACCAGGTTCTGCGCCTGAACACCCTGAATGCCGCCGACGATCGCATAGGCAAAGGCGGTGGCCCTTGCGAGGATGCCCGCGGTCTTGCCCGCGATGGCCGCGACCTTGGAGCCGGTGCTGCCCACGGTCACGCCGAGGCTTTTGGCGATGCTGGCCGCACCGGAAACCGAGGCCCCGACGGATGTGCCCAGCCACAGGGCGGATGTGGCGGCCTGCGTCGCCTTCAGGGCGGTGTTGTCCTGTTGGCTGGCTTGCAGGGCCAGTGATACGCCCAAGGCGCCTGTGCCGCCCGCAAGACCCACACTCCCGATGGCCTGCAAGAGACCACGCACGGTGGCGAGTTTTTGCACGGCAGGGTTCTTCAAGAGCTTGCCCACATCGTCGAAGGCCTCGTCTGAGAGGGCCGCGGTCACGTCATCGGCCGCCACGAAGGCCCCCAAGGGCTGGCCCGCAGGGGCGGGTTGAATGGCCGACAGGTCATCAATCAGGCTCTGCAGAGGGCCGATTTTCAACGCGGAGGTGCCCACCGGCCCGATGAATTTGTCAACGCCTGTGGCCGTGCCCGAAATCAAGAGCGCCAGCCAGCCTGCCGAGGTCAGCTTTTCCGCCGCGGACCCGCTGAAGCTGTCATTCAAGGCCAGACCCGCCACGCCCAGCGTGAGGATCAGCAGGAAGCCACCGGCGTCAGGGCCGGGCAAGGTGCCCGCAATCGGGCGATTGCCGGTCAGAGCGGCGTTGTAGGATTTGAAGTTGGCCCCGGCACTGGCAAACTTGCTGTGCTGCGGACGTTTTCCAACCGTGTCGAGCGCGGTGTAAAAGTCGTCCATGATGTTGGCCGTGCTGCCCGCGCGGCGCGTGCCCGCCGTGTAGAGCACCACGTCATCGACAAATGCCTTGACCTCGGCCTGTGTCGCGTTGGGCGGGAATACCTGCGCCATCAGACCAAGCAGCCCTTGGATCTGGTCGGGGTTCGTGGCGGCGTTCCGGATTTCCAACCCCGCTGTCGCAAGCTCGAAAAGGGTATCCCCCATCAGGGTGAGGAATTCGTCTTCGGTATAGCCAAACGCCTCGTAATCGCCGGATTGGATCGCGAGCAGGGCTTCTTCGTCGCTGAGGCCGTTGAAGAGCGTGCTCAGATCCAGTTGGAGTGTGTCGGGGTCGAGCAATTCGTCGCGCAGGGCCTCGGCAGCATCCGGTGCGTAGATGTCGGCCGCGTAATCCGCCAACGCCGCGACACCGGTATCCACGGCGGCCTCGTCCGGGGTTGCCTCTTTGTAATTTGCGAGGAACCCAATCTGGTTCAGATAATTGGCCATCACAACATCTTTTTGCTCGGCGGTCAGCGCCTCGCCATTGGCCCCGACCAGTTCGGTGGGCGGCTCTGCGGTGAAGAAGTCGAGCAACTGGTCGAAGAGTTCTGTTGCGCCAAGCCCGTCCAAGGCCTCGAACCCCGGTTCCACATCAAGCGCGTTGATGGAGTCGTCGATGTTGTCGCGAATCCACTGGTCGCCGGCGTCGGTCCCAAAGAGCAGCGATGTCATTTCGGAGAACACCCGGTCTGTATCGAGCAGGCCGTCGAAGTGATCGCCGTAGGGACCCTCGGTCAGACCAAGCTCGGCGGCCACGGTGATGAACATCTCGTAGAGTTGCTTTTGTTCCGGGTCGCTGAGATCAAAGTGGGTGGCTTCGCCGTGCAGTTGTTGGAGCGCCTGCGCCCCTCCGGCAATCGCGAACTGGATCAGCATCTGCTGGATCAGGTCCGGACCGAACAGAAACGAGTCTCCGTCGATGGTGAAGCTCTCCATATTGTCGAGCGATACGCGGTAATCCCCTTCGGCGGTGCGTTCGAAATCCAGCCCCGTCAGGTCCATGCCAGAGGCGTCTTGAAGGCGGGATGTGGCAAAATTGGTCTCGATGGCCTCGGCTTCGGTCTGGTCGCTGATGGTGACGTTCACAAAGGATTGCGACGTGGCCCCGGTCTCGTCCGTGACCGTGTAGGACAGGGTGAAATCACCCGACACGCCGGGCTCTGCCGAAAGCGATATCTGATTGCCAACAATCGAGACCGCGATGCCGCTGTCAGGGTCCACAACGGACACATCGGTCAGTTGCAGATCGCCCGTCGGGCTGTCGTTCGCCAGAGGGTTGATGGTGGCCTGAAGTTGGGGCGCTTCGGTTCCGGCGTTGAGCGCCGCCTGAAAGAATTGCCCGGCGGCCTGCGGTCCGTCGAACGGGGCAGGGGAGGTGCCGGTTCCGTAAACGACGTCGCGGAGGGTGAAGCTTGTGCCGCCGCTGGTGAATGTGGTGTCGAGCACCTTGTTGGTCAGCGCGGCGTCCCCGCCGAGCCAGTGGAAAAGGCCCAGGTTGTCCAAGGCGCCGTTTGTGCCGTTCGGATCAAAAAATATCGTGGTGTCAAAGGCTTCGCTCCAATTGACCCCGTTCAGCGCGATCCTCTCGGCGTCGGTGAATGTGCCGGTCTCAAAGGTGTAATCTGCCCCGTTGACCGAAAACGCATGCGTGGCCTCCTCGGCGGGCTGGAACAAGGTGACACTGTCACGCCGCGCGACCGGCAGATCGCCCGGCCCGGAATTTGTAACCTCGATCGTGCGGGTTCGGGGAAAGCCGCCGTTTTCGATGCGGACATCAAACCGGTCATTGGTGGTCTGACCGGGGGCGGGCGTGTAGCGTAGGGTGCCGGTGGCCCCATTGAAGTGGACGGTGGCGCCGCTTTCCAACTGCACGTCCTGGCTCTGTTCGGTGATCTCGACGCCGTTGATTTCGAGAATGGTTGTCTCGTCACTTTGGCCTGGCAGCACGTCCAGCACCGGCAAAAGGTCGATGCCATTCTCGGGTTGGGGCGGTGCGGCTGGGGTAGATGTTCCGTTGTTTGCCAGAACGAACTCAAAGTCCTTTTGCCCCTGTTCAGTTCCCAACGGACCGTGCAGCTCATCGCTGATGATCGCCCAGTAAGACACGGAAAACCGCACGGTCGATGTTCCGTCGCCATTGTCGATCACGGTCAGATCCTTGACGGATTGCGTGTAGTTATCGACGGAATAATTGTCGCCGGGCGGAATGAAAGGGCCTTGCGTGGCTTCGGCAACGAGGGCGTCGACCGGATCTTCACCGGGCTCCAGCGAAAAATCCAACGTGCTGCCGTCGGACGCGTAGGCGGTGAAATTGGCGACCTCGCCGGAGGCTGTCGAAATTTCGATCGGGTTGTCAGCTTCGACTGTTGCGATGCCGCCGCCAATGATCTTTTCGTCATCGCCGAGGATGAAATAGGCGAATGTATCCCTGCCAACTGCCCCCTCGTCGGGCACAAAGACATATTCGCCGTCGTCATTCTGAACGATGGTGCCGTTCTTCAGGACCTGCGGCACGGGAATGAAAAGTGTCGGATTTTCATGCCCTTCGATCACATCGTTATCGAGCAGGTCCGAAAGATTGATGGTCTCGTTCCCTTCGGAGCGCCGCAAGTCCCAGACCGACACGACATTGCCGCGTGTTTCGGAGGACGCGGACTGCCGCCGCACGGGTGCATTGCCCGGTTTGTTGCGCTGGAGGGCGTTCTTGAGGGGTTTGAAGGCGCGCCGAGGCTTTCTTTTGGCCTTGCCAGACGAGCGGTCAGACTCATCGAGCTGATAGAGGTCAAGAGCCGGATCAGGCACTTCTTGGGCTTCGGGTGCGGCACCTTCAATACGTTCCATCTCGAGACTTCTCCGATTGATTGACGTTTGCTTGGCAAAGCATCCCATCTGCGCGCTGACGTCGCCATATCGGCACCGCACCGAAAGCTACCGGGGGTTTTACGGAATTGGCCGCGTAGTGCGTAGGTTTTGCGGCGTGTTGGGTCGTGTTGAACTGCGGTGCGACGTGTCGCATCCCCGCGCGGGCCATTAGCGTGCGAACATGCGGTGCATGGCGTCGATCAGCGCCGGATGGAGCGCCACGGGAATGTATTCACCGGGCGAGAGATTGATCATGCCGGCGACAAATTCCGCACATTCGGTTTCGCGGCAGCCGTTTTCGCGCATGATCGCCCGCAGTTGCCGGGATTGTTCCGCAGTCCGCCCTTTGACGCACATCTTTGGGATCGGTTCGAGGTCAGGGTGGTAGAGCACGCCAATGACCTTGTCCTCGTGAAAAATCGCGAAGGCGGCCTTGTCCACACCGACCGAGCCCGCCGAGTCTTGCAGGAACTTTCCGAACCGCTTGCGCTCCCGACGCACTTCCTTGGAGCCCATCTGTTCTTTCTGTTCTGATTTCACCTCGGATTTGGTCATGCGTTGATCCTCGGCAAAGAGCGATTTCTGCACGAGGCCTTCCATGACCGCAAAGACGAGACAAAGAACGCAGATGCAGAAGAACAAGGTCTGGATTGCGCTGAGCGACGTGTCGACGAGACAGGATGCGCCGCAGATGACCGCGCCGAGAAAGTGATAAAAGAATTGGATCATCACCCCGTAGAACACGCCCCCCCAGAGCAACACCCTCGCAAGCGATACGCCAAGCTCGATCCAGCCGCGTTTTCCGAACATGCGCTGGAGCCCCTTGGCCGGGCTTATCTTGTCCAGTTTGGGGATCATCGGGTCGATGCTGAAGACAAAGCCGCCCTGATAGATCAGCTTGGTCAGGACTGCGGAAATCAGGACGCAGGCAAAGACCGGCCCGGCCACCGTGACAAAGGAGACAAGGCTGTCCTCAACGACACCCACGAAAACCGATTGCACCGGCGCGCTCATCACGTCGAACGCATTGTCGAGCCCCATTTGAAACGCGGCAATCGTCAGGGGCGCGGAGGCAAAGACAACACCCAAGGCAAGCGCCTGCGCCAGATAGAGCGACAGGTTGGGGGCCTGGCTGACCGAGCCTCTCTCGCGTTGCTTGCGCAGCTTTCGTTTGCTGGCCTGTTGGGTTTTCGCTTCGCTGCTGCTCATTTGATGATCCTCTCGAGAATGGGCAACGGCATCCAGACGTCTTGCAGATAGGTGTCGGAGACATGGGTCACGTAGACAAAATACAGGGGCAAGATTGCCAGACAGCAGAGGTTCTTGATCAGGAAGATGGAGTTTGCAAAGCCAAAGCGCTGCGCGAAGATGTTGGAGACGATCACGAACATCTCGCAGAGAAAGAGCATGATCAGGAGCGGCAAGCCGACCTGCAGCATGATGAAAAACACCTGAATCACGTGATCGACGGCGATCCCGATTGCGGATGTGTCAAGCGAGGGCAGATACGCCTCGATGGGCCAGATGGCATAGGAGAGATAGACCGCCTCGATCAGGCGCCATAGCCCATCGTTAGAGAGAAACGCGTAGAGCAGGGCGAGGTAGAACATGAGCCCAAGGGTCGTTGTCGTGCTGCTGCCTTCGAGGCGCAGGCCGTTGCTCGATTCCCCGCGGTAGAAATCAATGAATGTTCCCGCAAACTTGAACCCGTAGAACGGCAAGGAGGCAAAGAGGCCAATCAGCAAGCCGAGGATCAGTTCCTTGAACGGCAGAAAGACGCGGTCGAAATACCGGTCGTCCTTGTAGACATCGAACAACGGCACCTCGTAGACCATGACGATGGGTGCTGCAAACCCGAGGGCTATGGCAATCTTGATGAGGCGCGCCTGTGGAAGCGCGAAATTGATCACGGTGAAGACGGTCAAGAAACCCAAAGGGCGCGCGATGCTGGCCAGAATGTAGAACCCGAGGGATTTGTAGACCTCGATGCCCTCCAGCGCCCCGAACATGATCAGAACCTGTGGATGTCAGAGAAGACGAGGTCGGTGCGCAGCACAAGTGGCTGAACCAGCGATGTTCCGGCGACCATGAACACGATCACGATGACCACGATCTTGACGGTCTGGCTCAGGTTTTGATCCTGAATCTGGGTCAGGGCCTGAAAAATCGCGACAGCCAGTGCCCCCAGCGTGGCCATGAGCAGCGGAATACCGGCGAGGTAGAGGGTGTCGAACAGGAAACCCACGAAATACTCGGAGAAGTTCACTTCATGCATAGTTGTAACTCAGCAAGAGCCCCTCGATCAGCTTGTCCCAGCCGTCGATGAAGATGAACAGAACCAGCTTGAACGGGGCCGCGATCATCGAGGGCTGCACCTGCTGCATGCCCAAGGCCATGAGGATGGTCGTGATGGCCAGATCAATGGCGGTGAAGGGCAGATACAAGAGCAGCCCGATTTGAAACCCACGGCTCAGCTCTGAAATCAGAAAGGCCGGGACCTGCACGAAGAAGTTGTTTTCAGACACCTCCATGCTGGACCCTTGCCACACCTCCTTGGCCATTTCCGTGAAGAAGGCCAATTGTTCCGGCTCTACGTTGTTCAGGACGAAACTCTGGAAGGGGGCTGCGACCTGCGCCATGACCGGCAGGAACTGATCAATCGTCTCAAGGTTCAGATCGGCAGTTGTCAGCGCGAAAATCGACGCCTCGAAAACGGGCATGGAGACGAAGGCGGATAAAAACAGTGCAAGCGCCATCACGATGATGGTGGACGGCACCTGTTGAAGCCCGATCGCGTTCCGCAGGATCAAGAGCACCACAGTGACCTTGATGAACGAGGTCAGGGTGATCGCGGCCAAGAGATAGAACGGAATAAGAAAGAGCGTGAAGAGCGGCGCAACGATGTCGAGGCTGTTTTCCATGTCATGTCAATGTTCTGATCTGGATTCCGATGCTCTCGCCTAGGTTGATCAATGCGCCTGTTGCAACGATCTCGCCATTCAGCCGGACCTTGACGGCGTTGGTGTCAATCTTGCCAACCTCGAGGACGGAGCCTGCGGCGATGGTGTCGATCTCGTCGAGCGACATGGTCCAACGCCCGATTTCGAGCGACAGTTGGGTGGTGATTTCGGGGGACGTGTCCTTGGTCTGATCCGATGCCATGGTTTGCGGTCCTTTTTCCAACGGGGCGTTTTGCGCAGGCAGGCGTTGCGTGACCACCAGCTTTCCGCGTGCCAGCGTGACCTGTGCGATGTCGGTATCTTCGACCCGGAGCGTGAACAGCCCGCCCTCCGGGATGCGTTCGAGGAAAATGAGATCGTCACAGGCAACTGTGGTCATGTCGGCGCTCGCGGCGACAAAGGGTATCGACACCGCCCGACAGGTGAGGATCAGTTGCCGTGAAAGCTTTGGCGGTGCCACGGTTGGCGCGGTCTTGCACAGGGGCAGCAAGAGATCGAGATCGCCCGAAACCCGGAACACGGGTGTCACATCCTGCCCCTCGACATGCATTTCCAATCCCATGGCCAAGGGGTCGGGGGCGGGCGCGTTGCAGGATATGTCGAGCGCTGCACGATCCCCCACCAATTTGGCAACCGGACCCGTGCAATCACTTGCCAACAGATGCAACAGGACGCGCAGCATGTTGAGGTCGCTGGCCGATGTGTCGATGGCATCGCCGAACAGCACCTCGAAACTGTTGAGACAGCATCCGATTGTCAGCCGATTTTCCCCCAGAACCACAGAGATGCCATGGGACGGGGCCGGCATGTCATGGGGCAGGGGGATCAGGCGAAATGATACGGTTCTGTTGCGGATTGTGACGCCTGCGAAATGCGTCGCGCGCACGATCCGGTTATAGCCTTCCAATCGCGCGGGGTCGGCCTGCGGCAGCGGCTGTGCAAACAGCGTGTCGATGTCGATTGGCAGGCTGGGCATCAGCTCATCGCGCATGGGACACCTGCGCGCAGACTTGTGCCTCTGCCGCCTCTTCTTCTTCGCCGACCTCGCGCAAGGC
>NZ_JAGPVV010000114.1 GCF_018066915.1 Roseovarius sp. | reverse complement strand
ATGACCGCCACCGCCATCAGTGACACGGTCGCCACCAGAAACCACCGCAGCCAGCGGGGCGAATTGTCACCAAAGAGCCGCGCCGTGGATTTCACCCCGATAAGGGCATCATCCTCGGCGTCCTGATGGGCATAGATGGTGTCATAGAAGAGCGTCCAGGCAATACCCGCGAGATAGAGGATCACCGCAGGCGCCTCTAATCGACCACTGTGCGCTGTCCATGCCAATAGGGCACCCCAGTTGAAAGCAAGGCCGAGAAACACCTGCGGCCACCAGGTGAAGCGTTTGGCAAAGGGATAGACCGCCACGGGCAAGAGCGACAGCACGCCAAGCGCAATCGCGGCGGTGTTGAAGGTCAGGAGAATCCCGAACGCAATCAGCGCCTGCGCCGCCATCCAGATCAGCGCGCCGCGCACCGTGACTTGCCCCGACGGGATGGGTCGCGACGCGGTGCGCGCCACGGACCCGTCGATATGCCGGTCGGTGATGTCATTCCATGTGCAGCCCGCCCCGCGCATCAGAAACGCACCAAGGCCGCAGCCGATGAAGATCCAGAGGTCGTGCCACCCCGCCTGCCCGTCCGACAGCATCGCAAGCGTCAAGCCCCACCAGCACGGCAAGAGCAAGAGCCATGTGCCAATCGGCCGGTCCGCTCGGCTCAGCCGCAGATAGGGGCGCGTGGCCGCAGGGGCCAGACGATCCACCCAATTGCCCGCATAGGCATCGGCAACCTGCCCGCTGGCCTCTGGCGTCTGGTTCCTTGCGGTCATATGTTGGCCCCATGAAAATAGCGAAGATCAGGCTTTATGTAGAGCACGCGCTGGGGGAAGGGCAAACCATTCCTCTGACGCAGCCGCAGGCGCATTACCTCTTTGGGGTGATGCGGCAGGGTGTGGGCGATGCGGTTTTGCTCTTTGACGGGCGGCACGGCGAATGGCGCGCCGAGGTGATTGAGGCAGGCAAGCGTGGCGGCGTCCTGCAGGTGGTCGAGCAGACAGGCCCACAACGCAATCCGCCCGACCTCTGGCTGATGTTCGCCCCAATCAAGAAGGCGCGCACCGATTTCATTGTCGAGAAAGCCGCCGAAATGGGTGCAGCGCGGATCATCCCGGTGCAGACCGAGTTTACCAATGCCGAGCGTATCCGGCAGGACCGGCTTCAGGCCCATGCCGTCGAGGCCGCCGAGCAATGCGGCGACACCTTTGTGCCCGAGGTCAGCGACCTGCACCGTCTCGACCGGATGCTGGCCGACTGGCCCGAGGCGCGGCAGGTGATGTTCTGCGACGAGGGGCTGGCGGGCCGAGCGGCGACGCTCAGCCGTGATCTGCCGCGCGGCGCGCCTTGGGCCATTCTGATCGGACCCGAGGGCGGTTTCTCGGAAGCCGAGCGCGCGCGCCTGGCCGCCCTGCCGCAGGCCCACGCCATCAGCCTTGGGCCGCGCATCCTGCGCGCGGATACGGCGGCGGTGGCGGCGATGACGCTCTGGCAGACCACATTGGGGGATTGGACATGAGCTTTATCCGTCCGCAGGCGCGCGCCGCCCTCTGGCGCTGGCGCGAAGTGCTGAGTGGGCTGGGGCTGGCCATCCTTGGCCTCTGGTGGGGGATCGGCAGCTATGGTCTCTTGCAATGGCTGGGTTATCTGCTCTTGATCCTCGCCGGGGCGGTGCTGCTGATGGGGCTGCAACGGGCGCGGTTTCGCGCAGGCGCAGGCGGTCCCGGCGTGGTGCAGGTGGACGAGGGGCAAGTCGCCTATTTCGGGCCGCTCACGGGGGGTGTGGTGGCAATCCGCGATCTCGATGCGCTGACGCTCGATCCAACCGGAAAACCGCCGCATTGGGTGCTGAGCACGCAAGGCGCGCCCGCGCTGCATATCCCGCTCAACGCCGAAGGGGCCGAAGCGCTCTTTGACGCCTTCGCCGCCCTGCCCGGCCTGCGCACCGAACATATGCTGACCCAGATGCGCCGCCTGCCCGATCACCCGACCGTGATCTGGCAGAAATCGCAAAGCATGGCCTCGCACCTTAGGCTGCATTGACAGTCCTGACGTTTGCCGCCAACTGTGTCGCCCGAGACAATGCCCTGATCAGGAGGCCCGAACATGTCCATCCCACAATCCGGCGGCGGGCCGATCGAACGCCATGAGCAACTCGCCGAATATCTGGCAAGTGGTTGCAAACCCAAGAAAGATTGGCGCATTGGCACCGAGCACGAGAAATTCGGCTATTGCAAGGACACGCAGCGCCCTATTCCCTATGAGGGACCGCGCAGCATTTTGGCGGTGCTCGAAGGGCTACGCGATGTGCATGGCTGGGCCCCTGTAGAAGAGGGTGGCAAGCTCATCGGGCTGGAAAAAGACGGGGCGAATGTGAGCCTCGAGCCCGGCGGACAATTGGAACTCTCTGGCGCGCCGCTGGAGACAATTCACCAGACCTGCGACGAGGTCAACGACCACCTGCGCGAGGTCAAGGATATCGCCGACAAGGTGGGCGTGGGCTTTATCGGTCTGGGGGCCGCCCCGGTCTGGATGCATGACGACATGCCGCTCATGCCCAAGGGCCGCTACAAGCTGATGGACAGCTATATGCAAAAGGTCGGCACCATGGGCCGCACCATGATGCGCCGCACCTGTACCGTGCAGGTCAATCTCGATTTCTCCTCAGAACCCGACATGGTGCAGAAACTGCGCGTGGCACTGGCCCTGCAACCGGTGGCCACAGCCCTCTTCGCCAATTCGCCCTTTTTCGAAGGCAAGATCAACGGGCACAAGAGCTGGCGCGCCCGCGTCTGGCGCGATCTTGATCCCGCACGCACCGGCATGTTGCCGTTTGTGTTCGAAGAGGGGTTCGGGTTCGAGGCCTATGCCGATTACGCGCTCGATGTGCCGATGTATTTCGTCTATCGCGACGGCAAGTATATCGACGCTCTGGGGCAATCGTTCCGCGATTTCCTGCGCGGTGAACTGCCTGCCCTGCCCGGAGAGAAACCGACGCTGAGCGATTGGGCGGATCACCTGACCACCACCTTCCCCGAGGCGCGGATCAAGAAATTCATGGAGATGCGCGGCGCTGATGGCGGCCCGTGGCGCAGGCTCTGCGCGCTGCCCGCGTTCTGGGTGGGGCTGATGTATGACCAATCCGCCTTGGACGCGGCATGGGACATCTGCAAGGGCTGGGATGCCGCGACGCGCGATGCGCTGCGGGTGGCGGCCAGTGTCGACGGGCTTCAGGCGCGGGTGGGCGACATCCACATGCATGAACTGGCCCGCGCAGTGCTCAACATCTCCGAGGCTGGTCTCAAGGCCCGGGCGCGGTCTGGCGGCGGCGGCATGATCCCGGACGAGACGCATTTCCTCAATGCCCTGCGCGAGAGTGTCGAGACGGGCAAGACCCCGGCCGATGAATTGCTCGACCGCTACAATGGCGATTGGAATGGCGATCTGAGCCGGATTTACGCCGATTACAGCTACTGAGATATGGATCAGGCCGGCAGAGGGCTGCCGGTCCGCGTCCGGGTGCGCATCAGGATCAACACCATAATCCCGATGTTCAGGAAATTCCACGCAATGCCGTTGAGAAACGCCATGTGATAGCTGCCGGTCAGGTCATAGATCCAGCCCGACATCCAGCCGCCAATCGCCATCCCGGCAATCGTCGCCATCATCACAAACCCCACGCGCCGCCCGGCTTCGGCACTTGGCATGTATTCCCGCACGATCACGGCATAGCTGGGCACAATCCCCCCCTGCGCCAAGCCAAAGACAAGGCTCACAATATAGAGCGAGGTCAGACCGCCCGAGGGCAAATAGAGGAACAGCGCGAGGCACTGCAGCGCCGAGCCGATCAAGAGCGTGCGCACGCCGCCCAAACGGTCCGCCAACAGACCTGAGACAATGCGCGAGGCGACCCCACCCAAAAGCATGAGCGACAGCATTTGCGAGCCCACGGCAGGGCCATAGCCCAGATCGACGCAATAGCTCACGATATGGACCTGCGGCATCGACATCGCCACGCAGCAGCCCACCCCGGCGAGGCCCAAAAGCAGCGCCAGACTGCGCGGCGAGAGGCCCGTGGCCCCGGCGCGGGCGGAAGAGAGGCTATCGGCATGGGCCCGCGCCGCAATCGGCACCCGACGACGCAAGAGCAGCGCCAAGGGGATCACCCCCGCCACGGTCACGACCGCCAGCACCATATAAACCGCCCGCCATCCCTGTTCTGACAAGATCCCCGCAAGGATCACCGGCCAGATGGCCCCCGAGAGGTAATTGCCACTTGCCGTGATCGCCACAGCAATCCCCCGCCGCTTGAGAAACCACAGCGAGACATCGGCGATCAGCGGCCCGAAACTGGCGGCGGTGCCAAAGCCAATCAGAAATTGCAGGCTCGAGAGAAGGATCACCGTCGGGCTGATCGCAGCCAACGCCGTGGCGCAGGAAATCAGCAGCGCCGAGCCGATCAGCGCCGTGGTGACGCCAAACCGGTCCACCACCCGGCCAATCCCGAGATTACCAAGCGCAAAGCCGATCATCGTCAGGGTATAGGGCATCGAGGCCGCCGCGCGGTCGACACCAAACTCGGCCTGCATGGCGGGCATCACGACGATGATCGACCACATTCCGACATTGCCGATCATGGCAATGGCCAGCGACACGGCAAGGCGCGTCCAAGCGTATCGGCTGTCAAGAAGGGCGGCATCGGCATTCATGGCGCGACGATAGGACGGCGCGCAGCGACTGACCAGATGGAAAACGCGGGGCGTGCCAAGGGCATCGACGCGGCGGCATTTTGCAGCAATCCGCAACCCGCGCTTGGCCCCGGGCGCGCGACAGGATAACAGTGGCCGCAAAAAGGAGGGCACCGCCCATGTCAACCGCCAAGACCCACACCGAGTCCAATTCTGCGGCCCAGACTGCGGCCCAGATCGAGACCCCGACCGAGATTGCCCGCGACGTGATCCGGATCGAGGCCGAGGCCCTTAGCGCCCTGCACGCGGCCCTACCCGCCGATTTTGACGCGGTTGTCACGCGCCTCCTTGAGGTCAAAGGCCGGGTCATCGTCTCAGGCATGGGCAAATCAGGCCATATCGCCGCCAAGATCGCGGCAACCATGGCCAGCACCGGCACGCCCGCGCAATATGTCCACCCCGGCGAGGCGAGCCATGGTGATCTCGGCATGATCACCCGGCAGGATGCGCTGATCCTGATCTCCAACTCTGGCGAGACGCGCGAACTGGCCGATATCATCGCCCATAGCCGCCGCTTTGCCATCCCGCTCATTGCCATCACGAAAAAGCCCGACAGCACCCTTGGGCAACAGGCCGATTTCCTGCTGACCCTGCCCAATGCACCCGAGGCCTGTGCCATCGGCATGGCCCCCACCACCAGCACCACCTGCACGCTGGCCTTGGGCGATGCGCTCGCCGTGGCGATGATGCGTCTGCGCGGCTTTGAGCGCGAGAACTTCCTCGCCTTTCACCCCGGCGG
The DNA here is from genome assembly GCF_018066915.1 of Roseovarius sp. GTDB lineage: Bacteria > Pseudomonadota > Alphaproteobacteria > Rhodobacterales > Rhodobacteraceae > Roseovarius. The sequence goes on along the minus strand of NZ_JAGPVV010000114.1, from coordinate 2,117 downwards.
CACACTCGGCGCGCAGCTTTTGCGCGTGTCCTCGGTCATGCACACCGGCACGGCGCTGCCGATTGTCAGCCAAGAGACCCCGATGGGCGAGACCTTGATCGAGATGACCGCCAAGGGCTTTGGCGTGGCGGCGGTGGTCGAGGAGGGTCGGCTCTTGGCGGTGATCACCGATGGCGACTTGCGCCGCAACCTGTCGGACCTGATGGCGCGCACCGCCGGACAGGTGGCCACCCGCAATCCGCGCAGCATCCTGCCCGAGGCGCTACTCTCAGAGGCTCTGGGCGTGATGAACACCCACAAGATCAGCGCGCTCTTTGCGGTGGATGAGACCGGGCAATTGCGCGGCCTCGTGCATATCCATGACATCCTGCGCGCCGGGGTCGCGTGACCCCCGCTCAGGCGCTGAGAAAGCTCGCATAGGGAATGTAGCGGACCGGATCACCCGGTTGAATGGTCACGGCCCCATCCGGCAATTCCACCAGCCCTTCGGCCCAACTCAGGCCGCTGATCCGGCCCGACCCTTCCGAGGCGAAAACCTCGACTCGACCCTCGCGGAGACGCGCGCGCAGATACTCGCGGCGGCCCGGCTTCTTGCGCTTCCCGAACCCGGCGGGCACGTGAAATCCCTGCGGCACGGACCACCCTGCCCCGGACAAGAGCCGCAGCGCAGGCCGCGCAAAGATCAGCGCACAGACGAGCGCCGCCACCGGATTGCCCGGCAGGCCAAAGACCGGCACACCCCGCCAGAGACCAAGCGCCAATGGGCGCCCCGGCTTGAGCGCAATCCGCCATTGGGCCATCGCCCCCGCCTCATTCAGCAGCGCCGATACGTGATCCTCATCCCCCGCCGAAGCCCCGCCAGAGGTGAGGATCGCATCGGCATTTTCGGCGGCACGATCAAAGGCCGCACGCAAGGCCGCGCGATCATCGCCAATCCGCCCCAGATCAAGCGGGCCATAGCCCATCTGTTGCACAAGGCCCAAAAGCATCGGACGATTGGCATCATAGATCTGCCCCTCGCGGGCGGGCGCGCCCGGTTCGACCAACTCATCCCCGGTAGAGATGACCGCCACGCGCAATTGGTCATGGATGGGCAAATCCGAGAGGCCAACGGCAGCGCAGAGCGCCAGATCGGCAGGGGTGATCACCCGGCCCGGCGCGAGCACCGGCGCGCCTGCCGCCACATCCTCGCCCGCGCGGCGGGTATTGGCACCGGGTTTGAGGCCTGCGCGAAATGCAATGCGCCCCTCCCCCAAGGTCACATCCTCTTGCAGGATCACAGTATCGACGCCCGCAGGCAGCGCTGCCCCCGTTAGCACGCGGACAGCGTGACCGGGCGGCACGGTGCCCGGATAGGGCACACCAGCGGCGGCGCGCCCCTCTATGAGCGGCAAGGTCTGATCGCCTGTGGTCAGGCTGGCATGAGCAAAGCCATAGCCATCCACGGCGGTATTCGCCTCGGGCGGGTTGGCGCGCGGGGCGGTGATAGGGGCTGCCAACACGCGGCCGAGCGCCTGCGCCAGAGGTGCGCGGGTCTGACCCACCACAGGACGCAGCCGGTCGCGCAACATGGCCAGCGCGTCATCGACCGGCGTCCAATCCACGCCCGCAGGCAGCGCAAAGCAATCGTTGCGCAGCGGCGGCGGTTTGAGCTGATCGTCGCAGGCGGCAATCAACTCTGCCTCATGTCCCAGCCCCAATATCCAGCCCTCCTCGGGCGCATCCACCGCCAGCATCTCGGTCAGCCGGTCCGGGGACATGCGGGCCAGCGCGCGCGCCATCAAGCGCACCTGATGCGCGTCGCGGATGCCGCCCTGCGCCTCGGCCCGTTTGACGGCTGGATTGATGAGGCCCGGCCAGACCTCGACCAGTGCCACAGGCTTGTCCAACACCTCGAACGGCCAGACGGAGACCTGCCCGTAGAACCTGCGCCTGAGCCGGTTGAGGACCGGCAGCCCGGTCAGCACCTGCCCGCCCACGGCCCCCGCGCCCCCCATCTGCCAGCAGGTGAACGCACCTGGTGCCCGCGCTTCGGCCGCGCGCCGCTCAACCATGCCATGCCCTGCGCGCGTATCCTTGCGCGGCAGGTCGGCAATCTCGCGCTTCACCCCGTTGAA
>NZ_JAGPVV010000111.1 GCF_018066915.1 Roseovarius sp. | reverse complement strand
GTTTCAGGTCATTCGCCACATGGTCAATCTCGAAACGGTCAATACCTACGAGGGCACGCATGATGTGCATGCGCTCATCCTTGGCCGGGCGCAGACCGGGCTTCAGGCGTTCTTCTGATCGATGCCGGGCCTTGGCAACCTCTGGCGCGAGAGCGCTCTCGAGACCTTCGCAGCGCCGCCTTTGCGCGGCGAACGCATGGTGGATCTGGCCATCATCGGCGCGGGGTTCACGGGCCTGTCGGCGGCGCTTCATGTCGCAGGGCAGGGGGCCGATGTGGCGGTGCTCGAGGCCGAAACCGTGGGTGAGGGGGGCTCTGGCCGCAACGTGGGGCTTGTCAACGCAGGGCTCTGGCTGCCGCCTGATGAGGTGTGCAAGATCCTCGGGGCAGAGGCGGGCGAACATCTCAACACGGTTCTGGCCGAGGCCCCAACGCTGGTCTTTGACCTCATCGCACAGCACGACATCGCCTGCGAGGCCACCCGCAACGGCACCCTGCATCTCGCCCACGCGCCCAAGGCCATGGCAGACCTGAAATCGCGCCACGCGCAACTCGCGGCACGCGGCGCGCCGGTGCGCCTGATTGACATGAACTCCACCGCGCAACGTACCGGAACTGATAGGTTTTATGGCGCGCTCCACGATGCGCGCGCGGGCACCATTCAGCCGCTCGCCTATGCACGCGGCCTGGCCCGCGCCGCCCATGACGCAGGGGCCTTGATTTGCGAGCAGACCCCAGTCACCGCCGCAGAACACCGCAGCGGCCAGTGGATCATCACCACCCCCAGCGGCAAACTCCGGGCGCGGCATCTGCTCATTGCCACCAATGCCTATCACCGCCCCATCACCCATGTGACCCGCCCCGACGTGCCGATTGTCCAGTATTTCCAACTGGCAACCGCCCCTATTGGCGACAATCTGGCGGGCGATATTCTGGCCGGGGGTGAGGGCTGTTGGGATACCGGCCTCGTGATGACCTCGGTGCGCCGCGACCGGGCAGGGCGTGTGATTCTGGGCGGCATGGGCGGCGATGCAGCCCTCCATGAAAATTGGGCGCGGCGCAAACTGGCCCAGCTTTACCCGCGTTTGGCGGGGTCTGAGATTGCCCATGCCTGGGCCGGGCGCATCGCCATGACCCATGACCATTTGCCCCGGATTCAACGCATGGGGCCGGGCGCGCTGGCAATCTTTGGGTATTCCGGGCGCGGTATCGGCCCCGGCACCGTCTTTGGCCGGGCCGCTGCTCTGGCGCTCTTGTCGGGCGACGACAGCGGCCTGCCGGTGCCCGTGGTCGAGAGCCATTCCGAACAGTTCGTGATCCTCAAGTCACTCTACTACGAAACCGGCGCACGCCTCGTGCATGCCGTGGCGGCCCGCCGCTGAGCATATTTGCACACTTAGTGTTGACCGCGCACCACTTGCGCCGCGGCCCAGCAGGGCTATCTCAGCATCCGTGATGTAGCAGGAGCATGACATGGCCCTCACCGATACCGGCGGCAGCTTTACCCAAGGCAATCTTTTTCGGCACATCTCGGTGATGTCCTTTACCTCGAGCATTGGCCTCATGGCCATCTTTGCCGTGGATCTCATTGATATTCTTTTCATTTCCATGTTGGGACGCGAGGAGTTGGCGGCCGCTGCGGGCTATGCCAGCACCATCATGTTCTTTGCCAGCGCCATCAACATCGGCCTCTCCATCGCCGCAGGCGCGCTTGTGGCGCAGGCCGAAGGGCGCAACGACCGCGCTGCCGCACGCGACGCGGCCAGTGCGACGGCGGTGATTTCGGTGGCTGTGGGCCTCCTTGTGCCGCTGCTTGCATTGCCGTTTATCGACGACATTCTCGGGCTGGTCGGCGCAGAGGGCGCGATGCGCGACATGGCCGCGACCTATCTCTGGATCATCCTGCCCACGACCTTTGTCTCGGGTCTCTCGATGGTGGCGGTGGCGGTGCTGCGCGCCTATGGCGATGCGCGGGGGGCGATGTATCCGGCGCTCTTGGGCGCGGGCGTCAACCTCGTGCTCGATCCGATCCTGATCTTCAGCCTCAATATGGGCCTTGAAGGAGCGGCGGTGGCGACCGTCTTCGCACGTGTGGCGACCATGGTTTTGGCCCTAGGCTTTGCCATTACCCGCTACCGGGCCTTTGCCAAGCCGCATTTCGCTTGCGTGGTGCGCGATTGTGGCGGCGCCATCGGCATTGCAGCCCCGGCCATGCTGGCGACCGTCGCAACCCCTGTGGGCGCCGCGATCGTCACGCGCGAAATGGCCAAATACGGGGCCGATGCAGTGGCGGGCATGGCGGTGATCAATCGTCTGGTTCCAGTGGTCTTTTCTGTGGTGCTGGCGCTGTCGGGCGCAATCGGGCCGATCTTTGGCCAGAATTTCGGGGCAGGGCGGCTGGACCGGGTGCAAGAGACCTTCTTTGACGGGCTCAAATTCCTGGCGCTCTATGTCCTCACCATGTCGGCGCTGCTCTTTGCACTGCGCGCGCCGATTGCCGATCTCTTTGACGCCACCGGACAGATGCGCAGCCTGCTCTATCTCTTTCTCGGTCCTCTGGCGCTCGCGTCCTTCTTCAACGGCGCGATCTTCATCGCCAATGCCTCATTCAACAACCTTGGGCATCCGGGTTACTCGACATGGGTCAACTGGGCGCGCAACACGCTGGGCATCTGGCCCTTTGCCGTCGCCTTCGGCATGATCTGGGGCGCGCCGGGGGTGCTTTTGGGGCAGGCGCTTGGCGGTGTGGTCTTTGCGGGTGTGGCCACCTGGCTTAGCCTGAGAGTGATGGAAGCACCGTGCAAGGACCCGCTGTCGGGGCATTTTTCATGCCCCGATCACCGTATGCAGATCGTCATGAACCGGTGCAGCCGGTCCTGAACATGATGACTCAAGGGTCGTTGCGACAGTTTCCGCTATTTCAGTTTCATCAATTCTTCCCTGAATGCTTCCGTCGGTGTGCGCCAACCAAGACACTTTCTTGGGGTGCCGTTGAGGCGGTCGCAAATCGCCTTCATATTGCGATTTGAGAGCGCCGCGAGTTGGGTGTCACGGGGCAGGTATCGTCTTGCGCGTTTGTTAAGGTTCTCGACCGAGCCCTTTTGCCAGGGTGCTTGTGGGTCACAGAACCAGCTGTCAGTGCCGATTCCCGACTTGAGCTTCCGCCACTCCCTGAACTCGAAACCACGGTCGAAGGTGATCGATTTGCGGGCCGGCTGGGGTAGGGGTTCCATCACATCCATTAGCTTGCGCATGAAGTGGGTGGAGCTGCGATCATTGTTGCGGAACAATACGGCGAACCTCGTCTTGCGCTCGACAATGGAAGCAACATTCATGTTGCCTTGGGCGCGCTCAAAAATCATCAGATCGCCTTCCCAGTCGCCAAATATCTCGCGCGCGTCCACGTGCTCGGGGCGCTGATGAATGGACCGATCTGGCGGAAATACCTGTCCCCTAGGGCGTCTAGCATACCGGGGCCGCCGTTTCTTGCGGCGACTTGGAAGGTATCTGGCGAGTTGTTCCGATTGCCCTTCAGCGCTGTAAACATGGGTGTAGATAGTTTCATGGCTTACGCGAATGGCATGTCCTTCAAATGCAAGCCGACCGGCAATCTGCTCGGGTGACCAGCCTTCTTTCAACTGAGTGATGACGGCCTTCCGAAGCTTGGGGAGACGGATCAGTTTCCGCCGCCGCGCACGCCGGGCTTCTGCTTTCCGCTGTGCAATTACACCATAGTAGCCACTGAGATTCGACAGTTCACCATCGGTGTAAAAGTTCCTCTTGATGTCGCGATAGATTGTTGAGCGGTGTCTCCCAAGCTCAGCGGCAATTTTTCTGATCGAAAATTTTGCATTGAGCATGTCCTCGATTACACGTCTCTCACGCAAATCCAGCTCTGTGTGGGCCATCTTCATTCTCCTTGCTTTCCAACAAGATAGAGGATTTGTCGCAACCCAGTTTAGAATGTGCCCCAGGTTAATCCGTAATTCGCATAATCAGTATTATGTAATTAATAGAGATGATCAGATTAGCCACACCAATCCATTCACCGCTTACGAATATACATTATATCAGGGTGTTACCCACCATTTCTGATCTGAAATCGGCCAGCATCTCCGTGATCCGGATGCACTGGTCCTCAGAGATGCTCACGCTCCTACCACGCAGGTCTCGACTCGGCACAGATTCGCAGTTTATGAGAGAACCGCAGGA
>NZ_JAGPVV010000105.1 GCF_018066915.1 Roseovarius sp. | reverse complement strand
CCTGTCGCGGATTTATCCCCCTGCGCCAAGGCGGCGTCACGCGCGCGCCCGGCACCGTGTTTCGCGGTTACACGCGGGACAACCAGCCCGCGCGCCGCATCCCGTTTCAATTCGCGGTCAACGACAGTCTCAGCCTTGAGTTCACGCATCTGCGCATGCGCGTCTGGCGATATGGGACGCTGGTGATGACAGGCGCACCGGCACCTTTTGAGCTGGTGACACCCTATACCGCCGCTGATCTGCCGAATCTCGATTTCATGCAGGATGGCGACGTGATTTACATCGTCGACGGGCGGCAGCCGATGCAGAAACTGTCGCGCTTTGCCCTGGACAATTGGACCATCGCGCCCGCGCTTTTGGAAAACGGGCCGTTCCGCGCGCAGAACCTTGACGAGACCAAGACAATTCAGGCCTCGAGCGTGCTCGGGACCGTCGCCAGCTGGCAGGCCAATGAAGAGGTCATCATCGGTGATCTGCGCAAGAACGGGCAGAACGTCTATGAGGTGGTCGCGGCAGATACCGGGAGTGTCACCGAGATTTCAACCGGTCCAAACCCGCCTGTGCATGAGGTTGGTTCGCAGGTCTACACCTTTGAGGGGGCCGTGCCCGGTGGCGAGGGCGGACTGACAGAGCCGCGCAGCATCACTTGGGCTTTCCGCTTTGCCACGCTTGCCAAGGGCACTGTCACCTTGTCCGCATCGGGCGGGATTTTTGAGGCGGATCATGTCGGGTCTTTGTTCCGCCTTGAGCCGACGGATTTCAAAGAGGTGCCGATCTGGGTTGGCAACGCCACCGCCGCCGTCGGCGATCTCATGCGGTTCGACGGCAATATTTACGAGCTGAGCGCCGGGGACAATACGGGCGTGAACCCACCCACCCACACGGATGGCGCGGTGCGCACTGATGGATCAAAGCCGACCGAGTGGACGTTTGTGTCGACCGAGGTTGGCATTGTCCAGATCACCGAGGTCACGACCTCAAATTCTGCCGAGGCGGACGTGTTGGAAACGCTGCCTCAGCCTCTGATCGACGGTCCAACCTATCGTTGGTCTGAGGGCGCATGGTCGCCCAAATATGGCTATCCGGCCAAGATCGAAAACTACGAACAGCGCCTCTTCGCAGCGCGCACCCCGACTGACCCGCGCACCCTTTGGGCCAGCACCCAAGGGTTGCTGACAGATTTCGAGCCAAGCTCTGAGGCGGATGGCAGTTTTGCCTATGCGATCGAGGGCAACAGCAGCAAGAACCGGATCGAGTGGCTGCAATTCGGGCGGCGCGGGATCTACATCGGCGCGCTTGGCGAGGTGCATCGCGGGTTTTCCGCGCAGGCGGGCGAGGCGATTGGCCCGCTGACCTTTGATACCGAGCTCGTGGCCACGGACGGTGTGAACGCCGCATCGCCCATCCTACCTTATGGCGATCCGGTTTATATCACCGCCGACAAGGCGCGCACCAATGAGGTGCGGTTTTCCTTTGAGCAGGATGGCAGCCGCCCGATCGAGTTGAGTTTGCCGTCGCAGCATCTGGGTGCCGTCGGCTTCGAGCAGATCGTCTGGCAATCCGCCCCGCACAGGCAAGCATGGCTGCGCCGCACGGATGGCACGCTTGCCGTGATGATCCACGATCCTGAGCAAGATGTGCTGGGTTGGGCTACCGTGCCCATCGCAGGCGGGTTCGTCGAGGATATGGACATCACCAAATCCGCGACGGGCGCGTTCGACATTCTGACCCTTGTGGTGCGGCGCGAGATCGGCGGCGTGACAGTGCGCATGGTCGAGGAACTGGCCACGAATTTCCCTGCGCTGATCGGGGCAGAGCCGATCACCCATGCCAATCACGCCTTTGCCTCTCTGGTGTTCGAGCCGGAAGTGGAAACCGACAGTTTCACGCTGGGGCATCTTGTCGGCGAAACGGTCTATGCCTGGACGGACAAGGGCGATTTCGGGCCGTTCACCGTCGGCGCTGGCGGCACCGTGACTGTGCCCGAGCCGGTGGGCCGCGCCGTCATCGGCATGGTCGACGGCACGCATTTTTTTGAAACGCTGGACCTGACCGCAGCCGGGCGCGAGGGCGACACGCGCGGGATCAAGCGACGGCTGCATTCCAAGCTGGGCTTGCAGGTTTATCAGACCGTCGCAGGCACGGTCTGCACCGTCGAGCGCAGTTTCGGGATGCCAGACCGCATTGGGCAAGAGCAGGAAATCCTGCCGCGCGGCGTGGCGCAGGATGTGCGTGATCCGGCGAGCGGCACCGCATCGCTCAGCCTGCCGTCGGGCCATGCCGATCAGGTGCATGTGCGCGTCAAGCCGCAGGGGCTGGCCCCTCTGACCGTGACCGCAATCATCACAACAATCGAAGAGGCGGGTCCATAATGTGTGATCTCATCGCACTTGCCGGTCTTTTTGCCGGGGCAGCGCCGGGCACGGCGGCCAGCGTTTTGGCCACTGGGGCCAGTGCCGGGGCCGCGACCGCAGGTTTCGGCGGCACCTTGGCCACCATCGGCACGATTGCCAGCATCGGCGGGACGTTGGCACAGGGGGCTGCGACCGCCTCGGCGGCGCGCGCGCAGGCCAATGCGATCGAAGTGCAAAAGCGCGAAGAGGCGCGGTTGAATTCCATTCAGGATCAGCGCGCCCGCAGCGAATTCGCCAGCCAAATCCGCAACCAAGCGGCCACCATCGGTGCGCGCGGTTTCTCGCTCGACAGCCCGACCGCCGTTTTTCTTGGCCAGACCGCCGCCAAAGAGCTGGCATTTCAGTCGCAGTCGATCCGCCAGACCGGCCAAGCCACCCAGCGTGAGCTGACCGGAACACAAGCCGCGCTGCGCGCCCGCGCGTCAAATTCGCTCTTCAGTGGCGTCACCTCGGCGGCGGGTCAGTTCCTGTCCGCTGCGCCGCGCCTCTTTCCGGAGTTCACCTGATGGGCCTCTTGCCGTTCCCCCGCGCGGGCACAGACCCCGGACGCGCCGCCCGCGCGACCGAAGTGGTGCCGGACCAGACCGGCGACGCGGTTGCCCAACTTGGTAACATCGCCGCCACTGTCGGGTTTGCGATGCAAGAGGACCGGCGCGACCGGAATTTCCAGCGCGCGCAGGTGGACCTGACCCGCGAGGTCAACGATCTGCGCCTTGGGGTCGAGGAAATCGGCGATCCGGATCAGGCCGATCAATTCTGGGAGCAGGGCAAAGCACGGCTGCGCCAGCGGTATCTCGAGGCCGACGGCGAAAATGCCGTGCTGGACCCGGCCAATCGCGACAAGTTCGGCATTGCCTTTGACCGGCTGATCGACGCGACGGCGTTCAGCGTGGGGGCGCGCAATCTTGGCCTGCGCCAGTCGCAGCGAGAAGCCACGTTCATCGAGTATACCCAAGAGGCCAGCCGTGCCGGGGCTGGCGCCGATCCCCAGACCCGCGCCACGCTATTCGCCCAAGGCGATGAAATGATTGCCAGCCTTCTTGAGGCAGGTGTGATCGACCCGGAGGAAGCGGCCAAGCGGCGCATCGCTCTGCGCGGCGATGTGAGCAACGCGCACGCCATCCGCATGATCACCGACGATCCGCAGGCATTTCTGAGCGCCGTCGATCAAGGCGATTTTCCGGGCCTCGACGGTGACACGCTCGAGCGCTACCGCGCGCAGGCAACATCGGCACTGGCCACGGCTGAAAAGCAGGCCGCATCTGCGGCGGAAAAGGCCGAGAAAGAGCGCCAGACCGCCCTTGGCAACCGCCTGAGCGAAATGCGCCAGATCATGGCAGACGGGCGCACGCCGGTCGACGAGGCGTTCTTGGCTGATCCGGACGTTCAGGCGCATCCCGAGTTTGCCGAGACCATGGCCGCGCGCAGCCTGCGCGACGAGAATATCGCCCTGGCCGAAATGACCCCAGACGAGATCGGCGCGCTGATCGCGGGCGAGCGCGGCAAAAAGGTTGCGCATAAGTTCCAGACCGAGCGATTGAAGGTCCTCGAGGACTGGCAGCGCCGTCACGAGGAAGGCTTTGCCGCCGACCCAATCGCTTATGCCCGCAGCCTCTGGAATGGCACGGATCGGCCGAGCGCGCGGCAGATCATCGACCTGCCCGACTTTGACCCAGCCAACCCCGCCGCCTTTGGGCAGGCGCTGGCCCTGCGCGCGCAGCAGGGTCAGGAGCTGGTCGATCAAGGCTTTGCCCCCGAGCTGCGCATCCTGAGCGATGACGAGCGCGAGCGGCTGCGCGCGCAGGCAGGCCTTGAGAGTGACCCGGCCAGCCGTGCCGCATTGGCACAGACGCTGGCCACCAGCCTGCCGCGCGAGAGCTTTGACCGCCTGTCCAACGTGATCGACGATCCGGTGTTTTCCCATGTCGGCGGCCTCATGGCCAGCGGTGGATCGCGCGGCGTGGCCGAAGAGGTGCTGCGCGGTCAGCAGGTGATCGACCAGGGTAATGTCATCCTGCCGCCTGTGCGCGACCGAACAGAACCGGCCTTTGCGGCAGTGAGTGATTTCTTTGCCGATGTGCCGGGGGGCGAGGCCTTGCAGGCCACGATCACCAAATCTGCCGACGCGCTCTATGCTGCGCGCATCCGGCGGAGTGATCCGGCAGGCGACATTGACGAGGACGTATATCGGCAGGCGCTGCATGAGGTCATGGGCGGGCAGGGCGTGTTCAATGCCCGCGACGCCAAGGGCGGTATGCAGGAGGTGCGCGGCGCACTCACGCCCTTGCCGCAAAACGTCGGTGCGCGGGACGTAGAGCGCGTGATCCAAGGTCTTTCGCGTGATCTTTTGGGATTGCGACAGGCAGAAGTGCCCGGCGCGGAGTTGCGCGAGATCGACACCATTGCCGCGACCGGCACCGTTGTTCGCCCGATCACGCGCCTCGAGCCGGAGGCCGCGCAGGCCCGCGCCAGTGCCTTCCTTCAGGCAGCGTCCATCAGTGGCGGACAGCCGGGGATCAACGGCGAGCCGGTTGACGCGGACACGCTGCAATCCTTGTCGCTGCGCGCGGTGGGGCCGGATGTTTATCAGTTTGTCGCGCCGGATGGTCGGGCCATCGGCGATCTGCAATCGGGCGGGCCATTCGAGTTTCGCCTGAGCGAGTTGGTGCGGAGGTATCCGCGATGACGTTTTTCCTGCCCGAGCGCACGCCAGAGGTTCAGGCGCAAGCCGACGCGATTTTTTCCGGCAAGGTGCCCAGCTTTTCCGAGATTGCCGGGGCGCAAGCAGAGTTCGATCGGATCGACCGCGATCTGCGCAACCGCGCCCTGCGCGACGAGGGAGATTTTCTGCGCAGTATCCAAGAGCGTCTTGGCGATGAATTCGCACCCGGTGAGGCCCCCGATCCGCGCGTGACGCCGATCGAGCGTAGCAACGATCACATTTTCGACGCCGTAAAGCGGGCACAAGAGGCACGGCCCGACGAGTTCCGCGATCTGCCTGTGGACTTTGACCAGTTCCAGACGATGAACATCGAGCGCCGCGCCGCCGAGTTCGGCGAGCTTGAGCATGTTCTGTCCAGCGCCCCGCCCGGCAGCATGGCCGCTGTGGCCAGCATCACCGGCAGTTTGCAGGCCGCCGTGACCGACCCGGAAACGCTGGCCATGATGCTTTTCGGTGGCAACCCAGCTTCGGGCATTCTGCGGTTTGCAGCGGCAGAGGGGGGTCTTGCCGCCCTCGATGAGGCGCGCACCCTGCCTGATCAGTTTGCGCGTCAGCGCGAATTGGGTGGGCCAGAGCCTGCGCCGGTATCACAGGTGGCCACGGCCTTTGGCGTAGGGGCCGCCCTGGGCGGCGTTGTCGGGGGCGCGGTCAGGTTCGTCGAGTTTCAGCGGGGCCGGTCGCGCACCACGGGCGAGCGCCGCCCCGCCGATCAAAGCCAGTTGCAATTCGCGCAGGATGTGGACGCGGCCCAGACCGCCATGGAACAGGGCGGCGATTTTCCGACAGGGCGGGATCAAACACCAGGCGACCAATCCGGCAACGCCGCCCCTGCGCGCCCAGAGCCGGGCACACTGGCCGCGCTGACTGGCCCACGCATGGGCGATTTCGATTTCAGCGCCACCGGCAACGCCTCGCCCCAGACCAACCGCATCGGCTATGTCGTGGGCAAGTTGCTGGCGCTTGGTTATGAGCCGCATCATGCCATCGGTCTGACCGCAAACCTGATGCAGGAAAGCGGCCCCGGCCTAAATACCCGCGCCGTAGGCGACGGCGGCAACGCCTTTGGCATGGGCCAATGGAACGGGCCGCGCCGTCGCCAGTATCTGGCCTTTGCGCAACGCAAGGGGCGCGACCCCGGTGATCTGGATACCCAGATCGAATTCCTCGACTGGGAGCTGAAGAACACCGAGCGTGGGGCCGCCGCGAAAATCCTCAACACCAACAACGCCCGTGACGCGGCAATCATGGCGTCAACAGAATTCTGGCGTCCGGGTGTGCCGCACCTGAGCCGTCGCGCCGCCTTTGCCGACGCTTTGGCCGAACAGTTTGAGGCGGG
>NZ_JAGPVV010000104.1 GCF_018066915.1 Roseovarius sp. | reverse complement strand
GCGCGCGCCACCCTCATCGTCAAACTGGTGATGTTCATGTTGATCGTGGCCTCGTTCTGGGCTTGGTCGATCATCATTCAAAAGATCATCATCTACCGCAAGGCGCGGCTCGAGGCCGAAATCTTTGATCGCCGCTTCTGGTCGGGCGAGCCGCTCGATGGTCTCTTCGATGAAATCGGCCCAGACCCTGCTGGACAGTCTGAGCGGATTTTTGCCGCGGGGATGATGGAATGGCGGCGCAGTCACCGCAATGACGGCAATCTGATCGCCGGGGCCACGGCGCGGATCGACCGCAGCATGGACGTAGCCATCGCCAAGGAAGCCGAAGGGCTCCAGAGCGGACTTCGGGTGCTCGCAACGGTCGGCTCCACCGCGCCCTTCATCGGCCTTTTCGGCACGGTCTGGGGCATCATGCACGCCTTCATCGAGATCGCTGAGCAACAGAATACCAATCTCGCCGTCGTCGCCCCCGGCATCGCCGAGGCGCTTCTGGCCACCGGCCTTGGCCTGATCGCGGCCATTCCGGCGGTGATCTTCTACAACAAGCTCAGCGCCGACGCCGACCGGATCGTGGCGGGATACGAGGCTTTTGCCGACGAATTCGCCACCATTCTCAGCCGTCAGTTGGACAGCTAGGTCATGGGCGCGGGTGTTGTTCAGAAATCAGGCGATCACGGGCGCCGCAGGCGCGGGCGCGGCCGTTCGCGCCCGATGGCCGAAATCAACGTCACGCCCTTTGTGGACGTGATGCTGGTGCTTTTGATCATCTTCATGGTGGCCGCCCCTCTCATGGTCGTGGGCGTGCCCGTGGAACTGCCCAAGACCGCCGCCAATTCCCTGCCCAGCGAGGAAGAAGAGCCGCTGACCGTCACCGTCACCGCTGAAGGCGTGGTGATTATCCAGACCTCCGAAGTGCCTCGTGACGAGCTTGTCGTCCGTCTGCGTGCCATTGCGTCAGAACGCGACAGCACCCGCGTCTTTCTGCGCGCCGACGGGGCCGTGCCCTATCAAGAAGTGATGCAGATCATGGGCGCGCTCAACAACGGCGGCTTTGCGAATATCGGGCTGGTGACAGACGCTGGCGGCCCGGCGCTTGACGGGCAGGGCGGCTAGGGGCGCATCTGGTGAATACCGGACAGATCATATCGGGCGCGGGCCATCTGGCATTGATCGGCTGGGCCCTCTTTGGGGGCGTGTTCCGCTCTGACCCGCCACCGTTCGAGGTGGTGGAGGCCACGACTATTTCCACCGAAGATTTCGCGGCCCTTCTTGCGCGCACCACCTCGCCCGAGGCTGTCGCCACCGTTGACACGCCAGAGCCGCCGGCGCCGGGCGATGCCGCGCCGCCGCTCGCCTCCACCCCCGACACCGCGCCCGAGAGCACGCCGCCCGAGGCACAGGAGACCGCGCCGCCCGATCCCGCGCCGGACGTCACCGAGATCACCCCGCCCGCGCCCGCCGAGGTCGAAGACACAGCCCCTGTGATGGAAACCCCGCAAGAGGACGTGGCCGTCATGGTGCCGCAGGTCTCGCCTCGGCCTAAACCGCGTCCCGCGCCCCGCGTCGCGCCTGAGGCTGTGGCCCCGCCCGAACCCGACGTGCGCATTGACGAGGTGGCTCAGCCCGAGGTTGCCCCTGACGAGGGGGCTGAAGTGCCTCAAGAGCCCGCTGAAGCCACCGCACAGGAAGAGGCCGCCACCGAGATCGTGACCGAGGCAGAGGAATCCAAGGATACCGCGCCCACCTCGTCGCTGCGCCCCAAGCCGCGGCCCGCGCGCCCCGTGCAGCAAGCCGAGACCCCAAAGCCCGCCGAAACCCCGAAACCGGCCACAACCGAAACCCCGAAACCCGCGGCCCCCGCCACCGATCAGAGTGCGGTCAACGACGCTCTCGCTGCGGCCCTTGGCACCAGCCAGCAAACCGACACCGCCCCGAGCGGCCCGCCGCTGACATCGGGCGAAAAAGATGCACTCCGCGTGTCCGTGCAGCAATGCTGGAACGTTGGCTCTCTCAGCACCGAGGCGCTGGGCACCACGGTTGTGGTTTCCGTCCGCATGAGCGAGGATGGCAAGCCGGACAACGGTTCGATCCGCATGGACAGCTTTTCGGGCGGTGGTGACGCCGCCGCGCGTCAGGCGTTCGAGGCGGCGCGCCGGGCGATCATCCGTTGCGGGGCCAATGGGTTCAACTTGCCGCCGGAAAAATATGACCAGTGGCGTGACATCGAAATGACATTCAATCCGGAGAGTATGAGGATCAAATGATGCGCTTTATGATGACCCTCCTTGCGGCCCTCACACTTTGGGCCATGCCCGCGCTGGCGCAGGGCAATGGCCCGCTTCGGATCGAGATCACCGAAGGGGTGATCGAACCGATGCCTTTCGCCGTGCCTGATTTCGTATCGGACAGCGCGGCCGGTCAGGAACTTGGCCGCAACATCGCCAGCGTGATCGCCGCCGATCTCACCGGCACCGGGCTTTTCCGCCAGATCCCGAGTTCGGCCCATATCAGCCGGATCACCAGCTTTGAAAGCCCGGTGCAATATGCCGACTGGCGCGCAATCAATGCGCAGGCTCTGATCACCGGTGCGGTCAGCACCGATGGTGCCGGGCGCATCGTTGCCAAATTCCGCATCTATGACGTGTTTTCCGGTCAAGAACTGGGCGCAGGCCAGCAACTTGTCGGCACACAGGACGGCTGGCGGCGCATCGCCCACAAGGTCGCCGATCAGGTCTATAGCCGCATCACTGGCGAAGGCGGCTATTTCGACAGCCGCGTCGTCTTTGTCGCCGAGAGCGGCCCCAAGGATCAGCGCGCCAAGCGGTTGGGGATCATGGATTACGACGGGGCCAATGTGCAATATCTGACCGACAGCACCAGCATCGTGCTGGCCCCCCGGTTCTCGCCCACGGGCGACCGCGTGCTCTACACCAGCTATGAAACCGGCTTTCCCAAGATTTACGTGCTCGACGTGGCCAGTGTCGGGCGGCGCGAATTGCCCACGCAGGATGCCACCATGAGTTTTGCACCGCGCTTTGCACCCAACGGGCGCACCGTGGTCTATTCGCTGACCCAAGGCGGCAACACCGATCTCTACACCATGGACATCGGCAGCGGGGCCAGCTCTCGGCTGACCACCGCCCCCTCGATCGAGACAGCCCCCAGCTATAGCCCAGATGGCAGCCAGATCGTGTTCGAGAGCGACCGCTCCGGCACACCGCAGCTCTACATCATGTCTGCAGGCGGTGGCGAGGCCCGGCGCATCAGCTTTGGTGAGGGGCGCTATGGCACGCCCGTCTGGTCGCCGCGCGGCGATCTCGTGGCCTTTACCAAACAGTCCAAGGGGCGTTTTCACATTGGTGTCATGCGCACCGATGGCAGCGAAGAGCGTCTCTTGACCGCCTCTTTCCTCGACGAAGGCCCGACATGGGCCCCCAATGGCCGCGTCATCATGTTCACCCGCGAAACCCAAGGCGAACAGGGTCAGGCCAGCCTCTATTCGGTGGACATCACCGGGCGCAATCTCAAACAGGTGCCCACAAACACCGGGGCCAGCGATCCTTCGTGGTCGCCGCTTCAGAACTGAACCCACAAGGCCTGCGTTTCCTTGGGACGCGGGCTGTGATATGACAGGCCAAGGCAGAAACGAACGGGGCTAAAATGACCTATCTGAGCAAGACACTGATCCTCTGTGCAGGGCTGGCACTGGCCGCCTGTACCAATCCCGACCGCTTTGACGACGGCAATTCCGTCGATCTCAACAATGGCGCGAATGCCGGTGCGGGCTTTGCCGGCTCCGCGCAGGACCCGACCTCGCCAGCCTATTTCCAGCAGACCGTGGGCGACCGCGTGCTCTTTGCCGTGGATCAATCCACGCTCGGATCCGAGGCGCAGGTCACGCTCGACGGTCAGGCCAATTGGCTGACGACCAACCGCGATTTTACCGCCGTGATCGAAGGCCACGCCGACGAGCAGGGCACCCGCGAATACAACCTCGCCCTCGGCGCGCGCCGGGCGAATGCGGTGCAGGAATATCTGATCGGTCGCGGTGTGTCCCCCAATCGCCTGCGCGTTGTCAGCTACGGCAAGGAGCGCCCGATCGAGATTTGCAGCAATGAGGCATGCTACGCCAAGAACCGCCGTGCGGTGACGGTGCTTGCCGCCGGTCTCGGCAGCTAAGCCAAGAGAGAGGGCAGCACCATGCGCCGTTTCGCGTTTATTCTGGCCGCTGGTCTTCTTGTCGCGCCGCAGCATGCTCCGGCGCAGACAGAGCAGACGCTGGCCGACATCCGTCAGGAACTGTCGGTGCTTTTTGTCACCTTGCAGCATCTCAAGCGCGAACTCAGCACCACCGGCGCCGCGGGGCAACTCAGCGGCGGCGGCTCGCTTGTCGACCGCGTGAATGCGATCGAAAGCGAGGTTCAGCGCCTGACCTCCAAGACCGAAGAACTGGAATTCCGGATCGACCGTGTGGTGTCCGATGGCACCAACCGCGTGGGCGATCTGGAATTTCGCCTCTGCGAACTGGAACCGACCTGTGACATCGCCACGCTAGAGCCGGGAAGCACGCTGGGGGGCGTCGATCCGGTGACAGCGGGCGGCGGGGCCACCCCGCTTCCCACCACCCCCGAGGTTGGCTCAGCCGACAACCCTCAGCTTGCCATTGGTGAACGTGACGATTTCGACCGCGCCGAGGCAGCCTTGCAGGCGGGCAATCACACCGAGGCGGCGGCAGGTTTTGCCGCCTTCCTCTCGACCTATCCCGGCAGCCCCCTGTCGGGTCGGGCCGGTCTCTTGCGGGGTGAGGCGCTCGAGGCGGCAGGCCAGCAGAGCGAAGCCGCGCGCGCCTATCTCGACAGTTTCAGTGCCGCCCCAGACGGGACCGAAGCGCCGGAGGCGCTGTTCCGCCTCGGTCGCGCGCTGGGCCGCCTGGGCCAGACCCAAGAGGCCTGCGTGACACTGGGGCAGGTTGCGGCCCGCTATCCGACAGCAGCGGCAGTCTCTTCCGCGCAATCCGAGATGGGCCGCCTGGGCTGTTCGTGACCCCGCCCGCCGCGCCGTTGCAGATTAGCCTCGCGGCGCATTTCGCGGGGCAAATTCCGGCGCGATTGGGCGTAGCAGTCTCGGGCGGGAGCGATTCGCTGGCGCTCCTCCACCTCCTCCACGACTGGCAGCGCACAGGCGGTCCAACTGTTGCCGCTGTCACCGTCGATCACGGGTTGCGCGCGACCTCCGCGCAAGAGGCGGCAGATGTCGGGCAAATCTGTGCCCGCCTCGGCATCCCCCACGACATTCTGCACTGGCAGGGCTGGGACGGCACAGGCAATCTGCCCGATCAGGCCCGCCGCGCGCGCTATACCCTCCTGAGTGACTGGGCGCGCGCCCGTGACCTGAAGGATATCACCATTGGCCACACGCAGGACGACCTTGCTGAAACCTTCCTCATGCGGCTGGCGCGCGGCGCGGGTGTCGATGGCCTTGCCGCCATGCGCCCGCATTGGACCCAAGCGGGCGTGACTTTTCACCGCCCGCTGCTCGAAGTGGCGCGTGACACTCTGCGCGATCACCTGCGCGCCCTCGGGCAAACGTGGATCGACGATCCCACCAATGACGACACCGCCTATCTGCGCCCGCGCGCGCGTCAGGTTCTCGCGGCCCTCGCCTCGTTGGGCCTCGACGCCGCGACGCTGGCCGATGTGGCGCGCACCCTGTCCGAGGCGCGCACAGCACTGGATCACAGCACCCAAACCGCTGCCCGCGCCCTCATGCGCGTGCAGGCTGGGGATATCCTGATCGCGCAGACTGGCTTCAACGATCTGCCCGAGGAAATCGCCCGCCGCCTGATGCAGGCCGCGCTGCACTGGCTGGGCGGCGGTGATTATCCGCCGCGCGGCGCTGCCCTCGCGGCGCTGATCCAAGCCGCGCGCGCAGGTCAGGGCATGACCTTGAATGGCTGCCTGCTCCTTCCTGTTAAAAACGGCCAACTTCGCCTCACGCGGGAATATGCCGCGGTCCGGGATTTGCGCACGCCCGCAACGGCCCTCTGGGATCATCGCTGGCGGGCGACCGGCCCCGCATCCCCCGATGTCGAAATTGCCCCCCTAGGCCCCAACGGCCTGTGCGCTTGCCCGGATTGGCGTCTCAGCGGCCTACCGCATGCCTCGGCGCTGGCCACCCCCGGCCTCTGGCAAGGCGAAACGCTGATCGCCGCCCCGCTCATGGGCCACCCGAATGGCTGGGCGCTGACCCTCACCCCCGACCGGGACAATCTGCTCACGCCGCTATTATCTCATTGAAGATAGGGCCGTGATCTCTATTTATGATCAAGACGCCCTGTGCTAGACGCACGGGGATACGAATTTTGGGAGAGAACCCTTGGGTAACGCAAGAAATATCGCCTTCTGGCTGGTGCTGTTCCTGTTGATCCTCGCGCTGTTCAACCTGTTCAGCGGGTCGGGCAACACCCTCCAGAGCCGCGCGGTGCCGTATTCCGAGTTTGTGGCGGCAGTGGACAGCGGCAGCGTGAGCCAGGTCACGCTCGATGGCGAAACCGTCCGCTATCGCGGTGCGGACGGTCAGGACTATGCCACGATCAAGCCCGAGGATGCCGAGATCACCCAACGCCTGATCGACGCGGGCATCCCGGTCAAGGCCGAGAGCCAGCAGCAATCCGGCTTTCAGACCTTCATCGTCTCGCTTCTGCCCTTCCTTCTGCTGATCGGTGTGTGGATCTATTTCATGAACCGCATGCAGGGCGGCGGCAAAGGTGGTGCCATGGGCTTTGGCAAATCCAAGGCCAAGATGCTGACCGAAAAGCATGGCCGCGTGACCTTTGACGATGTGGCAGGCATCGACGAGGCCAAGGAAGAGCTTGAGGAAATCGTTGAATTCCTGCGCAACCCGCAGAAATTCTCGCGCCTTGGTGGCAAAATCCCCAAGGGTGCGCTGCTTGTCGGCCCTCCGGGGACCGGTAAGACACTGCTTGCCCGCGCCATCGCGGGTGAGGCGGGCGTGCCGTTCTTCACCATCTCCGGCTCTGACTTTGTGGAAATGTTCGTTGGTGTGGGTGCCAGCCGCGTCCGCGACATGTTCGAGCAGGCCAAGAAAAACGCGCCCTGTATCGTTTTCATCGACGAGATTGACGCGGTCGGTCGCCACCGCGGTGCCGGCTATGGCGGCGGCAATGACGAGCGGGAACAGACGCTGAACCAACTCTTGGTGGAAATGGACGGGTTCGAGGCAAATGAAGGCGTGATCATCATCGCGGCCACCAACCGCAAGGATGTGCTCGATCCCGCACTTCTGCGCCCCGGTCGCTTTGACCGTCAGGTCACCGTGCCCAACCCCGACATCAAGGGCCGTGAGAAAATCCTCAACGTCCATGCGCGCAAGACGCCGCTCGGCCCCGATGTGGACCTGCGCCTGATTGCCCGTGGCACGCCCGGCTTTTCCGGTGCTGACCTTGCCAACCTCGTCAACGAGGCGGCGCTGATGGCCGCGCGCGTGGGTCGCCGCTTTGTCACCATGGTCGATTTCGAAAACGCCAAGGACAAGGTCATGATGGGCGCGGAACGCCGCTCCATGGTTCTGACCGACAGCCAAAAGGAAAAGACCGCCTATCACGAGGCCGGGCATGCCGTGGTGGGCCTTGCCCTGCCGCAATGCGATCCTGTCTACAAGGCCACGATCATCCCGCGCGGTGGTGCGCTTGGCATGGTCGTCAGCCTGCCCGAGATCGACCGCCTCAATTGGCACCGCTCCGAATGCGAGGAAAAGCTGGCCATGACCATGGCAGGCAAGGCCGCCGAGATCCTCAAATACGGCGAGGATAACGTGTCCAACGGCCCGGCGGGCGATATTCAGCAGGCCAGCGGCCTCGCGCGCGCCATGGTGATGCGCTGGGGCATGTCGGACAAGGTCGGCAATATCGACTATGAACAGGCGCACGAAGGTTACATGGGCAATGGTGCCGGTGGCTTCTCGATTTCCGCGCACACCAAAGAGCTGATCGAGGACGAGGTCAAACGCCTGATCGACGACGCCTATATCCGCGCCAAGGAAATCCTGAGCGAGCGTCAGGCGGAGTGGGAACGTCTGGCGCAGGGTCTCTTGGAATACGAGACCCTGACCGGCGACGAGATCAAACGCGTCATGCGCGGCGAGCCGCCCATGTCGAGTGACGATGACGATGGCAACGCCGAGGCTACCAAACCCTCTGTCACCGCCATTCCCAAGACCAAGCCCAAATCCACCCCCGGCGACGGCGGGCTGGAGCCAGAGCCCTCGACGTGAGCACAACACAATCCAAACAGGACTGGAATCCCGGAGCCTATGCAAGGTTCCGGGATCAACGTCTGCGGCCCGCGCTCGATCTCTTGAACGCGGTTGGGCAGATGGGTGCGGGCGATGTGGTCGATCTGGGCTGTGGCCATGGCGTTATGGCCGACGCGCTGCGCGCCCGCGCAGGCAACCGCGCCATCGTTGGGGTCGATGCCAGCCCCGCCATGCTCGAAAAGGCACAAGGCGCTGGCTATGACGCGCTGCAACAGGCCGATATCGCCGATTGGATGCCCCGCCGCGCGCCGGGCCTGATCTATTCCAACGCAGCCCTGCATTGGGTCGGCAATCACGAAGCGCTGATGCCCCGGCTTGTCCGCATGCTGGGCAAGGGCGGAACGCTGGCCGTGCAGATGCCACATCAGAACAAGGCACCCTCACACCGCGTCTGGCTGTCGCTGGCCGAGGAGCTCTTTGCCGGGCGGATCGAAAAGATGGGCACCCCCGGTGTCATGTCCCCGATCAAGTACGAGGAGCTTTTGGCCCCTCTGGGTCAATTCCGCCTCTGGGAAACCGATTATTACCAGCGCCTGACCGCCGAACCCGGCAGCCACCCCGTGCGCCGCTATACCGAAAGCACCTATGCCCGCCCGGTTCTGGCCGCTCTTGATCCGGACGAAAAGAGCGATCTCATCCGCCGCTACGAAGAGGTGATGCACACCGCCTATCCGGTGCGCGCCGATGGCACCGTGCTTTTCCCGTTCCGCCGGATGTTCTTTACCCTCACGGTCTGAACCGAACTTTGAGCGGCCCTGCGGGGCGAGTATTTTTCACCAAGAAGAAATGGGGCGCGCGCGCCAATGCCCGCATTGATGCCAACCGAGTATCACGGTCGAATCACCTGGCTGGGCCGCGTGGCTGAGCGGGAGACGACGCTGGCGGCAGAACCGCTTGACGCGGTCGACGTGACCTTTGCCGGTGTCGCAGGCGAAGACCACGCGGGCCTCACTCGCCCTTCCTGCAGCCGGGTGATTTCCCAGCACCCCAGAGGCACCGAAATCCGCAATACGCGGCAATTCTCGCTGCTCTCGGTCGAGGAACTGACCGCCATCGCCGCAACCATGGGTATCGCAAGGATTGATCCCGCTTGGCTTGGTGCGTCTCTGGTGATCGAAGGTATCCCCGACCTCAGCCACCTGCCGCCCTCCTCGCGCTTGCAAGGGCCGGATGGGGTGACGCTGGTGGTGGATATGGAAAACCGCCCCTGCCACCTGCCTGCCAAGGTCATCGAGGCTCACGCCCCCGGCTTTGGCGCAAAGTTCAAGCGCGCAGCCCTCGGGCGGCGCGGTGTCACGGCCTGGGTCGAGCGTGAAGGGCGTCTTGCCTTGGGTCAGATGCTGCGCCTGCATATCCCCGATCAGCCGGTCTGGTCCGAACTCTCCCGCGCGCGCGGTACGTTGCTCTGAGCCGCTATTGCGGTTTCCGATCCGACACCGACTGCGATGATCCGCCGCAACCACAGGCCCATGTGTCGGATTCGCATGCTGTGGGATGCCGAGAATTGGCTATCACCGTGGTCAGATCAAGCCCAACAGACGAGGGAAGGAAACGACTATGGGTTACAAGAGCGACATCGAGATTGCGCGGGAGGCCAAGAAGCGACCGATTCAAGAGATCGGCGCCAAGCGGGGCATTTCGAACGAAGATCTTTTGCCCTACGGCCATGACAAGGCCAAGGTCAGCCAGAAATTCATCGACTCCGTTCAGGGCAACAAGAACGGCAAGCTGATCCTCGTGACCGCGATCAACCCGACCCCGGCAGGCGAGGGCAAGACCACGACCACCGTTGGTCTGGGTGACGGTCTGAACCGCATCGGCAAGAAGGCCACCGTCTGCATCCGCGAGGCCAGCCTTGGGCCGAACTTCGGGATGAAGGGGGGTGCTGCTGGCGGCGGCTATGCGCAGGTTGTCCCGATGGAGGACATGAACCTGCACTTCACCGGCGACTTCCACGCCATCACCAGCGCGCACAGCCTGCTCAGTGCCATGCTCGACAATCACATCTACTGGGGCAATGAACAGAACATCGACACCCGCCGCGTCGTGTGGCGTCGTGTGGTCGACATGAATGACCGCTCGCTGCGTCAGATCACCTCGTCGCTCGGCGGCGTGTCCAACGGCTTTGCCCGTGAGGATGGCTTTGACATCACCGTCGCCTCCGAGGTCATGGCAATCCTCTGCCTCTCCAAGAACCTCAAGGACCTCGAAGATCGCCTGGGCTCGATGATCGTGGCCTATCGCCGCGACAAGACGCCCGTCTTCTGCCGCGACATCAAGGCCGAGGGCGCGATGACCGTGCTCCTCAAGGACGCGATGCAGCCGAACCTCGTTCAGACGCTGGAAAACAACCCGGCCTTCGTGCATGGCGGGCCCTTCGCCAATATCGCACACGGCTGCAACTCGGTCATCGCCACCACCACCGCGCTCAAGATCAGCGATTACGTTGTGACCGAAGCGGGCTTTGGTGCCGACCTTGGCGCTGAGAAGTTCATGAACATCAAGTGCCGCAAGGCAGGTCTTGCGCCCGATTGCGTGGTCATCGTGGCCACGGTGCGGGCGATGAAAATGAACGGCGGCGTGGCCAAGGCGGATCTGGGTGCCGAGAATGTCGACGCGGTCAAGGCTGGCTGCCCGAACCTCGGACGCCACATCGAGAACGTCAAATCCTTCGGCGTGCCGGTGGTCGTGGCGATCAACCATTTCGTCACCGATACCGAGGCCGAGATTGCCGCAGTCAAAGAGTATGTCGCAGGCCATGGGGCCGAAGCGGTCCTGTCGCGTCACTGGGAACTGGGCTCTGAAGGGTCCGAGCCGCTGGCGCGCAAGGTGGTCGAACTGGCAGAGTCCGGCAAAGCCAACTTTGCACCGCTCTACCCTGACGAGATGTCGCTCTTCCACAAGATCGAGACCATCGCCAAGCGCATTTACCGCGCCGACGAGGTGCTTGCCGATCAAAAGATCCGCAACCAGCTCAAGGAATGGGAAGCGCAGGGCTATGGCCATCTGCCGGTCTGCATGGCCAAGACGCAGTATTCCTTCTCGACCGACCCCAATCTGCGCGGCGCACCGACCGATCACACCGTGGCTGTACGTGAAGTGCGGTTGTCCGCCGGCGCCGGGTTCATCGTTGTCATCACCGGCGAAATCATGACCATGCCGGGCCTGCCCAGAACCCCGTCGTCGGAGAAGATCTGCCTCAATGACAACGGTCAGATTGAAGGGCTGTTCTAGAGCCGGTCATGTCTGGCTGGCG
>NZ_JAGPVV010000102.1 GCF_018066915.1 Roseovarius sp. | reverse complement strand
GACAGAGCCGGGGCGCGGGGCACGGCTCTCTCAGGGGGCGCTGCGCCGGGCCTTGGGGGCGCGGGCGCTTGTGCTCATCGGGACAGTGGTGGCCTTTGCTGTGGCGCTGGCCGCGCTGGGCCGTGTGCCGACCGGCCTCTTGCCGCCCTCGGAACGGGCGCAATTCGTGCTGAGCCTTGAACTGCCCGCTGGCGTCTCCGAGGACGAGTCCGCACGCGTCGCACGCCGCCTTGCGGGCTTTCTCGCGGATGACAGGAGCAATCCCGAGATCGTCGGCAACGTCGTCTATGTCGGGTCTGGGGGACCGCGGTTCTTTCTCGCGCTTTCGCCGCTTGACCCGGCACCGCATATTGCCTTTGCGGTTGTGAACCTCGCTGATGCCGCTGCCGTGGCCCCTGTTCGTGCCCGCGTCGAGGACTGGATGCGCGCCAATCTGCCCGAGGCGCGTGGTTGGACAGAGTTGCTCTTTCTCGGGAAAACACCGCCCGGAACGGTCGAAATCCGCCTTGGCGGCGGCGATAGCGATGCGCTCTTTGCGGCGGGGCGGATGGTCGAGGGCGTGTTTCGCGGCCTTGAGGGCACGCGCCAGATCCGGGGCGACTGGGCCAATCCGGTGCTGCAATTGACAGTGCTGATCGACGAGGCGCGCGCAAGGCGCGCGGGCGTCGCCCCCTCCGCCGTGGCGCGCACGCTCGCGGCACGTTTTGAGGGGGCGCATGTGACGGATTACCGCGAAGGCGACCGCGTCATCCCTGTCGTGATCCGCGCGGAAGATGCGGCGCGGAACAGTCTGGATGCGCTGGCCGATGTCACCGTGCTGTCAGGCGATGGCGTGGCGGTGCCGCTCATGCAGATTGCCGATTATGGCGGGGAATTGCAGCCATGGGTGATCCGCCGCGTTGATCAGGACCGGGCCTTGACCGTTTCGGCGCTGCGCCCCGGTCTCTCCGCTGCCGAACTTCTGGCGGCGGTCACACCGCAGCTTGACGCGCTGGACCTGCCGCCCGGCGTGCGTTGGGAGCCCGATGGCGAAGTCGTCGCCAAGGCCGAAGCCAATGCGGCACTCTTTGCGACACTTCCGCAATGCCTGCTTGGCATCGTGCTGTTGTTGATCTGGCAATTCGACAGTTTCCGTCGCCCCGCAATCATCTTTGCCACGATTCCGCTCGTGTTGGTGGGGGTGGCCCCCGGCATGCTACTGATGAATGGGATTCTGGATTTCAACGCGCTCTTGGGTGTGCTGTCACTGGCGGGCATCATCATCAACAACGGCATCGTTCTGATCGAGCGCATCGACGCGGAACGCGCGGAAACCCGGGACATGGGCGAGGCGCTGATCGCGGCCTGTGCCGCGCGCCTGCGCCCCATCGTGATGACCACGCTAACCACCATTCTCGGGCTGCTGCCCCTGCATCTCTTTGGTGGAGAGCTATGGCGCGGCATGACCATCGTGATGATGTTCGGACTGGGTATCGGCACGCTTCTCACGCTCTTTGTCGTGCCGTGCCTCTATGCGGCGATCTTTGCGGACAGGCGACGCGGCGCTTATCGAGCAGAGCTGCCGTAAACCCGCTGCACCGCGACAAAGATCATCGCTGTGGTCCAGCCGACGATGATCGTGCCGTTGGTCGCCGCAAAGGCGCCCAGCAACCGCCAATCCGGCCCCAGCACCACATCGCCATATCCGAGCGTTGTGAAGGTGACGGTGGTGAAATAGAGCGCCTCTTCGATCCCGCCGATCGCCCCCAACCCGATCAGGAGCATGGCCCAGAACCAGCATTGTGCGCAGATCGAGAGAAAGAACCACATCACGACCGCGATCACGGCCAAGGCCTTGGTGACTGGCCGCCGCGGCAAACGCGACGCCCTGCGCCCGAACCGTGCCGCCACCCCCATGAACCCGGCATGAATGGCGACCGTGACAGAGATGGCAATCATCCCGATCGCGAGTTGGGGCAAGATCATGATGGGTTTTGATCCTCAACTTTGGCAGGCAGCCCGGCTTCTTTTACCGGCGTCATACGGTAAAAAACCTCCTGTGAACAGGAGGTTGCGCAAGGTGTTGGATTTTGGTTGCGAGGGCTCGGATTGGACACTGTTTCGCGAGGATGGCAAATGTGAAGATCGCCCCGTGAAGAAGGATGTTTGCCAGACCGAGCACCCTAAAGTCCTCTCCATCGCCATTTAGGCAGAAGTCTCGGACACACGCCAACGGCGACGACGGCCACAGTCTGTGATCATTCAATCTCAGACATAATCACGTGCTCAGGCATATACCCAAGCCTCAAGGACTATGCCCAATTGCCCGGTCAGAAGGGGGATCATCTCACAGGATTGTTTCAATCACGGATTTGTGATATCTTTTACGTAGTGCCTGTAAATTTTTTACGACTTTTTGAGCTTGATATTTCTGGGGAATTCTGGGGTACTGGGGTATAATATGCCAACGATTTCTGTGGCATTCGTTGATGATCATCCGGTTTTCTTGACCGGAGTGTGTCAGCTTTTTTC
>NZ_JAGPVV010000093.1 GCF_018066915.1 Roseovarius sp. | reverse complement strand
CGTCACCGTCCCAGTTATAGGTGAGTTCGACCGGGCACTCTTCTTGCCCCTCGGGGGCCATGAACACCAGCGTGAAGCGCCCGCCTTCATTGTCCCAGCGACGGGTTTCCTTGAGCCCCAGCAGGGCAAAGAACCGCTGTGTCGCCTCCAGGTCTTTGACGCGAACCATCGTGTGCAGGTATTTGATGCGCATGGTCATCCTCCTTTATGTCAGTGCTGCGGAGGATAGTGGCCCGCGCGCCGGTGTCGAGGGCAATTGTCGAGGGCAATCTGGGGCGGATTAGGTTGCGCGTCAGAACTCTGATCGAATACCCAAAGTGATCGAGGTTTCCTCGACATCGAAACGGCTGATGTTGGAGTCGCTGCGTTCGCTGGTCACGGTCAGGGTCGGGACAAAGCCCATATAACCCCAATCGGTAAAGGTGGCCGTCACCCCACCAAAGACCGATCTGTCATCGCGCCCGCCCGGCACAGCGATGAACCCGACCTGATAGCTGGAATAATCCAACTGGCTGATTCCAAGCGAAAATTCGAGACTGGCAGGGCCGATATCGCGGCCCAACTGGTAGCTGGCGATGCCGGTCCATTGATCCGAGGCGCGGTTGATGCCGTTGCTGTCGGTGTCGCGATACTGCACCTGAAAGCCGATCTGCGCGCCGCTCTCAAGGGTCAGGCCGAGACCGGCAAAGCCGCTGGCCACGGTGCTGTCGGCCCCGCGCGTCGCCTCGTAATGCTGATCCTCGAAGGCGGCACCAAAGCTCAGCAGCAGGCGGTCGTTCAACCGGTGATGCCGCGCGGCACCCACGCGCGCGAAATCATAGAGCGGATCGCCCGCATACCAGACGCGCCCGCCGTCGAGGTCGAATTTCCATGTCACAGCCGCGGTCTTGCCGCGCAAATAGTGGGTCAGCCCCAGTTCCAGCACGGTCGAGGACAGGTCATCGCCGCTCAGCCCCGGCACAGGGTCTGAAATATCGACCCGCCGGGCGTTGACGCGGGCACGCGCCCGTGTTTCCTGCGTGTCGCTCTTGGCCAGACGGTAAGAGGCCGAGACCTGCGCCGTGGTGATAAAGCCAGAAAGCGCCTGTGCCGAGGGGCTGAGCGTGCCCACCACCGGCACGCCGTCGATCACGTTGAGCGGGCTGTTGGCCCCGTTGTTGACGTTGTCGGAAGGGGTGGCGGAGAACCGAAAATCGAAACGCAGCGGGTTGCGCGCGCGCACGTTCTGAAAGGCGGAGATGGTCTGGGCGCGGGCCACGTCACTCGGGGCATGATCGACCGCGCGGCGCAGCCAGAATTGCGAGCCGGTCAAGCGCGCGTCGGCAAAGCTGAGCTCTGCCGCGAGATTGGCGGCCTGAAAGCGCTGCTCATCCGATTTGGCATGCCAGTAGGCGAGGGCGGCCTTCTTTTCGGCGGCACCATAGGCCTTGGCCTGCGCGAGGGCCAAAGCCTGATAATAATGCGCGCGCGGATTGCGGCGATCCGCTTCCAAGAGACCTTTGCTGAGGTCATAGGCAAGCCGCGGTTGCCCTGCGCCCAGCGCCTGCGCGGCCAGCGCATCGGCTTGGGCCAGCGAGAGGTTGACGGGGGTCGCCGAGGACACCCCGCCAAGACCGATCGCGCTGATCACGGCTGTGGCGCGCAGCACCTGCCTGATTTTGCGCGGGCCGGTTCCGGGCATGCCGCCGCCCCTAGCGGTCAAGCACGAAAATGCCGGTTTCCAATTCGTTGGTCAGCCCAAGTGGGTTCCCCGGCCCGTCGAATTCGTTTATCTTGATCGCGCCTGCGACTTCGGTGGCACCCGTGCCGCCAAAGATACCGGCGGAAGAGCCGATGCTGGTGCCGGTCACACGGTCGTCGGGAAAGGCGGATTGATCATACTCGATGGTGCCACTGAACGTGCCGCCCTCGGTGATCGCTGCGTTGATCAGAACCAGCGACGGCAGGTTGATCACCACGCCGCCGGGGGTTTCGGAAATGCGGCGGTTGATGATATTGCCTTCGACTTGCCGATCCCCGAAGTTTGCCCGCAGCACCACATCGCCCTGGGTTGAGGCGGCTTGGGTGGGGATCAGTTCCGGGGACACTCCGGCGGGCGGCGGCAACAGGTCGCCACCTTGGGAATCAAGGTTGGTGAGGCCGACATAGCGACCCGTATAGACCACCTCGCCGGTGGTTGGTTGGGTATAGGTGCCAGTTCTCTCGAAGACGGCCCCGATGAAGAACCGGTTGCGCGGGCCGCCCGTCGCTGCCACGCCAGCGGTCACGGAACCCGAGGTCTGGCTCTGCGCGGCAAAGGCGGTGCTGTGACGCGAGGCACCGTCTTGCTGGATCGTGTAGGCCTGATAGCCCGGCACGTCGAGCGCCGCGGCGCGGTTGTATGTGACCGGATCGGTGGTCCCGTCGAACGAGAGCCCTTCGACCGTCAGCGTCTGGGTCGCCGGATCGAACTGAACCCGGCTCACATCCTGCGCGATGTCCGTCGGCACGCTGGTATCCGTGGGAGGTGGCGTTGTGCCGTCATCTTCGCCGGGATTATCGAACGGGTTGGATGATCCGCCGCCACAGCCGCCCAAGAGGGCAGCAGCCATAAGGCCTGCCACGATATGTTTCATGATGAGACTGCCCTCAATATATGTTTTTTGTTCGTTTTGCGATTAGCCTCAGGCTATTGCATTTAAAAGTCAATTCCCGATACATCTGCGGATTGCAAAAACTGGCCCGCTGTGGCGCATGGGCAAACACCTGATATAGGCTTTGCGCGGGGGGCATCCGCAAGATATGGTGAATTCCGACTCGTTCTTGTGATGAAAGGCCTCGCCATGCCCCTCAGCCCTGACCAACAGGCCGAAATCGACGCGCAGCGTGCGCAGACCCAAAACACCCTGCGCGCCACGGCGGCGGGCATGGAAAAGCATCTTTATACCGCCTATCCGGTGCTCGATCACGGATTTGTCCGGGTGATCGACTATATGGGCGATGATGCTGCCATCGTGCAGGCCGCGCGGGTGAGTTATGGTGCGGGGACCAAGCATGTGCAGAACGATGAGGGGCTCATCCGCTATCTCATGCGGCATTGGCATTCGACCCCGTTCGAGATGTGCGAATTGAAGCTGCATGTAAAGCTGCCGGTGTTTGTCGCGCGGCAATGGATCCGGCACCGCACCGCCAATGTGAATGAATATTCGGCGCGCTATTCGATCCTCGATCGCGAGTTCTATATTCCGGCCCCTGATATGCTGGCGGCGCAATCGACCACCAACAATCAGGGGCGGGGGGCCGCGCTCGAAGGGGAAGAGGCGCAGCGCGTGTTGCGTATTCTGACCGACGACGCGATGCGCTGCTATGACCATTACGAGGCGATGATTTCGCAGGAGGGCCAACAGGGGCTGGCGCGCGAATTGGCGCGGATGAACCTGCCTGCGAATATCTATACGCAATGGTATTGGAAGGTCGATCTGCACAACCTCCTGCATTTCCTGCGCCTGCGCGCGGATGCCCATGCGCAATATGAAATCCGGGTCTATGCCGAGGAAATCTGCCGCCTCGTGGCCGATTGGGTGCCCTATGCCTACAAGGCCTTCGAGGATTACCGCATGGGGGGGACGACGTTGTCCGCCACCGCGCTCGATTGCGTGCGGCGGATGCTGAAAGGCGAGGTCGTCACGCAGGAAACCTCCGGCATGAGCAAGGGGGAGTGGCGGGAGTTTGAGGGGGTTTTGAACGGGTCCACGTAGGGTGCGCATTTATTGCGCAGCCCGTGGGACCGTGACAATGGTGCGCAATGAATGCGCACCCTACGGGGCGGTGGGGCGTGCCGATGGATGGCGGGATATGCAGGTCATAGCCATGCGGCGGGGCCATCGCGGTGGATCGAGGAATAGGCCCAATCCTCTGGTCGGGCGGCCAACCCGTGTTTGACCGGGTTGATCCAGCAATAGCGGATCGCGGCGCTCTTGTCCGCATCGCTGCGGAGGTGATGCTCCCAGAACCGCCGCTGCCAGATCCCATGCTCGCGCCGGGCCACGTGGCTGGGGCGGCGGGGCGCAGGGGGCATGGCGTGGGAAAACCGGGCTTTGATCACGCTCCACCGGGTCGAGAAATCGTGATCATTCTCGGGCAGGGTCCAGACACAGTGCATATGGTCGGGCAGGACAACCCAAGCCTCGATCGTGAAGGGCCGCTCGGCCTTGGTGCGTCGGACAGCCGCGCGTAGCTCCGCGATCTCGCGGGTGAGCAGCTCTGAGCGTCGGTTGGCGAGCGTCACGGTGAAAAAGACGCAGGCCCCGGCAATCTGGGGGCGGATGTAATTGGACATGGGTTCAGAGAACCATGACACGGTTAAGGAATGGTTATCGGCTGTGAGAGTGTTGGTGCGCAATGAATGCGCACCGTACGGGGGCGGTGAGAGTTGGTGCGCAATGGATGCGCACCCTACGGGAGGAAACTGGATCGAGAGGGGGCACCCCTCGTGGGGGCTCAATGAATGCGCACCCTACACCCCCCGCACCCTACACCCCCCGCACCCGTGGGCGGACCCATTTCGAGGCGGGTTCGACGATCAGATCGGTGAGCGCCCAGACCAACGCATCGACGCGGTCGGGGCTGCCGCGCCCTTCGTAGCCGCGCGCGGTCATGGCGCACATCTGATCCTCGAGCGCGCCAAGTCCGCGGGCGTGATGCACCCGTCCCTGTTCGTAGAGGGCCGCCACAGGCTCAGCCCGCGCCACCTTGCCCCGGCTGGCGTGGACCTTGCGCAGGGGCACGAGGGGATCGACCTGCCGGATCACCTGTTCCACCAGATCGCCGCCCTGATTGACCTCGGCCACCACGCGCTCGGCCCCCCAAAGTTCGCGCGCGCGGATTGCGGCGCGGGCCCAGCGGGCGGGGCTGGCGGCGCTGACGCTGGCATCGGCCAGCACATAGGCGCGCCAGTCCTGCACCGGGCCGCGGGTGATGGCCCCAACCACGATGATCCCACATTCATCCGATCCCGCATGGCCCGACACCGGCGGATCGACCGCCACCACCACCCGGTCAAACTCGGGCAGGGTCTCGATCCGGGCGGCCTCGATCATGGCGGGGGTCCAGAGCGCATCCTCGGCCTCGTCAATCAGGATACCGTCGAGTTCCTGCCGCCCGAGCCGTGTGCCCGCGTAGCGCGCGCGCACCTCGTCGAGAAAGCCTTCGGCGAGATAGGCGCGGTTGGCCTCGGTGGGGGCAGAGGTGGTGACGGTGCTGGAGGCGGCGAGAATATCCTTGAGCACGCCGACATTGCGCGGTGTGGTGGTGACGCAGACGCGGGGGGCCTCGCCCAGACGCAGGCCGAATTGCAGCATGTCCCAGGTTTCGCGCGCGCGTTTCCACTTGGCCAGTTCATCGACCCAGGCCCCATCGAATTGCGGGCCGCGCAGCCCCTCGGGGTCATGCGCGGAAAAGGCCTGTGCCACGGCCCCGTTGGGCCATATCAGGCGTTTGCGCGTGGCTTGCCATTCGGGGCGGCGGTCGGGGGGCGAACAGGCAAGAATCCCGCTCTCGCCAAAGATCATCACCTCACGCACCTGGTCGATGGTTTCACCCACAAGGGCGATCCGCTTGCAGCGGCCTGCATCCATGGGGCGCGCCCCCTCGACCTCGGCCCGTACCCATTCGGCCCCGGCGCGGGTCTTGCCCGCCCCGCGCCCGCCCATGATGACCCATGTCCGCCACTCGCCCGACGGGGGCAATTGATGTGGCAGCGCCCAGAATTCGAAGAGATAGGGCAGGGCCATGAGTTCGCCGTCACTCAGGGCATCGAGGAAGTCTTCCCTTACAACTGGCCCTTTTGAGACGATCCAGTCGGCACCCGATCTGATGCCGGGCGTCGTCGAAATCGAGGGCGTATCCATGGACAATGCCAAGGTCTTCTTTTCTGCGTCGTTCAAGCTGTGCCTCCGCTTCCAGTGCGATCTTGAGCCATTGCCGGATTTCGGTGGTGGCCTTGGTCGCGTTTTTCAGTTCGTCGAGATCTCCGGACCTGATCCGTTGATAGATCTCTGCCAGATCCACGCGCATATCGGCCAATTGTTGCTCCAGCGCGTTGATCGAGGTGGTCAGGCCGGTGGGCCCCTCGTCGGGGGTGATCAAAACCATGCGTGCTCTTGCCTCGTGAGTGGTGTGTTTCGGTGGGCCCCTCTGGCTGGACGGCATGAAAAAACGGCCGCCGGGGTTCCCCCCGGGGCCGTTGCCCAATTCGTCCAGCATGTCACAACCTATACGAGAGACCGCGCGCTGAGTCAAGTCAGAGCGCTTTAGCTTTGGTCCGCAAGTCTCCGGTATGTTTACGTTTTATTAACCTCAGCGCAAGCGGCGCTCAGGCGCGATGCGCGCCGTCAGCCAGTCCCTTCACAAAGCTCAGCACCTCTGCGACCGAACCGCCTTTGGCAATCTCGCCCACGATGGCCGAGCCCACGACGCAGCCATCGGCGACGCTGGCAATGGTTTGCGCCGTTTCAGGCGTGCGGATGCCAAAGCCCACAATCACAGGCAAGTCGGTCTGCGCCTTGATCCGTGCCACCTCGGGGGCGACATCTGCCGCCTCTGCCGCTGCCGCCCCGGTGATGCCGGTGATCGAGACATAATAGACAAAGCCAGAGGTGTTCTCGAGCACCTTGGGCAGGCGTTTGTCATCGGTGGTGGGCGTGGCGAGGCGGATGAAATTCATGCCCGCTTTGCTGGCTGGAATACAGAGTTCGTCATCCTCTTCGGGGGGCAGGTCGACCACGATCAGCCCGTCGATCCCGGCGGCCTTGGCATCGGTCAGAAACTTGTCCACGCCGCGATTGTAGATCGGGTTGTAATAGCCCATCAGCACGATGGGCGTTGTATCGTCGCCCTCGCGGAATGTGCGCGCCATGGCCAGTGTTTTCTCAAGCGTCATGCCTGCCGCCAGCGCCCGCTGACCGGCCAGTTGGATGGTTGGCCCGTCCGCCATCGGATCGGTAAAGGGCACACCTAGTTCGATGATATCCACGCCCGCGCCGGGCAGCCCCTGCATCACCGCGAGAGAGGTGTCATAATCCGGATCGCCCGCCATGATGTAGGAAACGAAGGCCTTCTTTCCGGCGGCCTTCAGCTCTGCGAATTTGGCGTCGATGCGTGTCATGCGGCTCTGTCCTCTGAATGGGTCCGTGCGGGTTTGGCGCAAAGCGCGCGGGAAATCAATGCCCGGCTTGACCTTGGGCCGCGCAAACCCGTAGATGCGCGCAATTCAAGGCATGGAGGGTCTGAGATGGGCTTTAAAATGGGAATCGTGGGCCTGCCCAATGTGGGCAAATCCACGCTCTTCAACGCGCTCACCCGCACCGCTGCCGCGCAGGCCGCGAATTTTCCTTTTTGCACCATCGAGCCCAATGTGGGCGAGGTGGCCGTGCCCGATGCGCGGCTCGATAAACTGGCCGAGATTGCCGGATCGAAACAGATTATCCCGACCCGCATGACCTTTGTCGACATCGCGGGGCTGGTCAAGGGTGCCTCCAAGGGCGAGGGTCTTGGCAATCAGTTTCTGGCCAATATCCGCGAGACGGATGCGATTGCCCATGTGCTGCGCTGTTTTGAGGATGGCGATGTGACCCATGTCGAGGGGCGCGTCGATCCGGTGGCGGATGCTGATACGATCGAAACCGAATTGATGCTGGCCGATCTCGAGTCGGTCGAAAAGCGGCGCGCCGGGCTGCAACGCAAGCTCAAGGGTGGCGACAAGGACGCAGCCCAGGCCGAGCGGCTGCTTGGGGCGGCGCAGGCAGCCCTTGAGGCGGGGCGGCCTGCGCGCACGGTCGCGGTGGATGCCGAGGATGCCAAGGCATGGAAAATGCTGCAACTTCTGACCGCCAAGCCGATCCTCTATGTCTGTAACGTGGATGAGGCCAATGCCGCGACGGGCAATGCCCATTCGGATGCGGTGGCCAAGATGGCCGCAGAGCAAGGCGCCGCCTCGGTGGTGATTTCAGCCCAGATCGAAGAGGAAATCAGCAAGCTGGAGCGGGACGAGGCCGAGATGTTCCTGACCGAAATGGGGCTGGAGGAGGCGGGGCTCGACCGGCTCATTCGCGCCGGTTATGGCCTCTTGCATCTGGAGACGTATTTTACTGTCGGCCCCAAAGAGGCGCGCGCCTGGACCATCCCGGCAGGAACGCCTGCGCCCAAAGCGGCTGGCGTGATCCACGGCGACTTTGAGCGCGGATTCATTCGCGCAGAGACGATTGCCTATGACGATTTCGTGGGCTTGGGCGGCGAGCAAAAGGCCAAGGA